>JAQWNW010000009.1 GCA_029246285.1 Paracoccaceae bacterium
ACGTTAACTGTGAGCGATCTTTCAACAAGCACAGCTACTTCAATACTTTCATCAGATGTCGCACTGCCATCGGGCGACCAATGAGCAACGTATAGATCCCACTCACCTTCTCTTGGGGCCTTATAATCACTAGCAGCTAAACTAGCCTTTTTCCAAGTTATATCACCTTCAGAATAGGCTAAGAGATTAACAACACTATCTGTTCCTGTTTCTGAGATCTTAATATTTGCTACTCTGTTACCACTCGCAGTTGTCTTGCCAAACTCTCCAATAAAACCGGCGTCAATTGAGAAAGAACCTGGCTCTTCTGCTGTTGTGTTTTCAAAGTCTAAACGAATTTTACCTTTTGCATCCTTGATACCCCTAATCATTTCAGGCGCATAAAACTCTATTTCTTTGATATCTTCTCGCGTCACCTGAAATGCAGGTTGAAACTCTGGATTCATCGCATTTTTATTAGTAACTACAATTTGGTTGTTACCTGCTAAAAATGGTCCACCATCTTCGCCTGAATCACCACCTGATTCGCTGACCGCAAAAAGTTTGATGTCGCCGTCCATCATTTTTTTATCTCCCCAAACAGTTGCAAAACTATATAAAAACTATTGTTTTCATAGTCTTACACATTTTATTTCGCTTAAATTGATCGACTGGATGCAAGGAATAAGATCAATTGCAAACAAAAATTTAAATAATAACTATAGTGTAACCAGACCTTTGACTGAGTCAACAAATTCCAAATAAATCAATAATTGAGCATTTAATTCTGTAACTTACAGCGACTTTATCTCTAGAGATAATCGAGCTATTGATAATAGAACCAATTTAAAGACTATCTTACGCAAAAACTTGGGTATTAAGAAATGAGCGCAAGCTTAAGCAAAACAAACACTGAAATCACAAATTTTATTGAAGATAACGTTTTTTTACGTGGTTTGGCTACTCGCTATTTTCTGAACACACCTATTAGCTTTGAAACGTGGGACAATCTAGAATTAACCTACCAATTTAGAAAAACAGAGCCCTCTCCCGAGCACAACACAACCATAAGATGGAACGAAAATATTGGGGTGGCGGCGCAAAATGTATTTGCACAAATAGAAGCAATTACAAATCTTCGTTTTACAGAAGTCAATGATGATGCAGACATAAATTTTTGGCTATATTTCGAAAATAACAACACCTTAGGGTACTCTTACGGGATTGAGGGTCCAGGTATATTCATAAATATATTCAACATTGAAAATCCGGACGTTCCGTCTGGTGGAATGGATCATTTAACCATATCACATGAGATAATGCATAATTTGGGAATGACACATCCCTTTGATGGGTACGCTAATTTTCCCGGGGTAAATTCAACATACGATCTAGGTGAATTAAATGGTAGTCAAAATATATATACTGTCACGTCCTATAATGACACTGGAACGTTAACCAGCGATGCATTAAAAATTAATCCAGATAATTTGGAGCAATTAGAGAAATTTGGTCTCAGTAACATTGGCGTTATTGATCAGTTATTTCTTCAAACTCTTTACGGTACTAATGATCAAACAAATTCTGATGATACAATATTTTATTTCGATATAGACGATAGAAATCAAAACTGGGAAACAATTTGGGATACATCAGGAAATGATACAGTAACATTTCAAGGTGAACAAACTTACTCGGTACATATTGACCTTAGATCTCCTACTTTGGACTTATCAGATACTGACACAACATTCACTGGAATTTGCACTGTTACGACTGATAACACTTGGGGCGGCTTCATAATTGGTCACGGCGTTAACATTGAAAATGCTTTGAGTGGCTTGGGTGATGACAAGATAACAGGAAATAATTTAGACAATTTTTTACAATCAAGTGGTGGGGATAATATCTTTAAACCCTCTTTAGGTAACGACCTAATAAAAGGTGGTAATGGCGAAGATATTGTTTATTTGCAGAGTGATGAGCAATGGAGTGACAAATTTGTTGCTCTACACACAATTACAAACAGCACTAGCACTTATGAACAAATCAATTTGGCGGGACACAACAAGTTTACTGATCATATCTTTTCTGGTGAGGGTATAGATAAAATATATCTTACAGAAGAAAACGATGCTCTCTTTTTGGATGATCATTATTCTTCTTCACATTCCTCTGTTTATAGCGAAAGTTCTGAGCTTGGACTGCCTTTTGGTGTTTTACCAAGGCTAATGGCCTGTGAAGAGATCTTCGGAATGGGCGGTTCAGATATACTAGATTTTACAAGCACAAAAATATCCCCATCAGAACTATTGCTGGATGGAGGTGACGGGGACGATATCCTTTGGTCTGGCGCACAAAATGATGTCTTAATTGGAGGCGATGGCAATGATATCTTAAATGGAGGGCCTGGAGACGATTTGATATCGGGAGGTTTGGGCGAAGATCAGTTTAAGTTCGTTGGATTATTTGGAAATGACACAATCACTGATTGGGAGAATGGAGTAGATACCTTATTGCTTTACAACGTTAAGGCGTCAGAAATAAATTTTAATCAGAACAGTATTTTATATGGATCCGAAAATTCAATTATTTTTTCAAATTTATCTGAGAAAGAAGTTTTATCAATATCAATTGACTTTATTTGACTCAGGATCGGCAGCTTCAAGCTTTTTACGAACCATATTTTCATAAACATTCTTGGACGTTTTTAACACAGCTAATTCATCATTTAATCTCTTAATGTGCAACTCTACAAATTGAAGAGACGCCAGCAAACCCTTTCCAGATTCTGATAAATCCTCAGAATTAAAATCAATATCATCTATTGTTATTTTAGGCATTTTACTTCTCAATTAATCTATAACAAAGCCAGTTTTGCTTTTAATAATTTCATTTTTTAACTCTTGGATATAGGCGTTTTTAGAAACAGTAAGGGCAGCAATCAAATTTGAAGTTTCTTTAATCTTTCCATCAACAAATTGAGACGACGCTAAATGCGCTTTTCCCTCATCATCAAGCATATCTATTGAATAACTCTTATCTCCAATAATTATCTTTTTCATAAATTAAATTCTTTTCCCAAATATTTTTAATTTGTATATGTCTATTTCATGCATTCAACAACTAAGCGGATACCACACTTAACATTTCATCTCAATCTCTTAAGGCACGATCTTTAGTTCTTGCAATAGGTTGCCAGACATAATCAAGGATAGTTCTTTTTCCTGACAAAACATCAATCGTTGCTACCATTCCAGGTAAAACCATGACTTCTCGCCCATCATCTTCATACAACTTACTGTTAATGGATACCTTCACAGAATAATATGCTTGACCATCGCTTTTATCAGTAATCGCATCAGCAGATATTTTTTCGACCTTACCATCCATTCTTCCATAACGAGTTGGATCGTACGCTGTCAGTGAAATCTTAACTTCATCTCCGATAACGATATCAGCGATATCTTTTGGGTCCACTTCTGCCTCGACCACTAAACTTTTGCCTGTTGGTACAATTTCAAGCAAAACTTCACCTGATCGAACGTAAGCATTTTCAGTTCGAAAATTTATTTGATTAATTATACCATCTGTCGGCGAGTGTATCGAAGTTCGAGCTAAACGCGCTGCCAAACTAGGAATTAAGATCAAGGTCTCGCTAAGTTCATCGTCCACACGGGACAAATCATTTAATGCCGACGTTACATACCGCTGCTTTTCAGCCTTCATTTGCTCTCTTATTTCAGCGATCTCAGCCTCAATTCGAGAGACAGAAAATTCAGCCGAGCCTATAATGTTCTCGTTCTTTTCATTTTCTCGAAGTAAAGTTAATAATCTCGTTTCAGGAGCCAACCCTGAAGAAACCAAAGGTTCCAGCGTTTCAATTTCTTGAGAAAGTAATTTCGCAATGCGCTTTGCGCTACTAACCTCAGAATACAATTCATCAATTTTATTTTTCTTTTGAACAAGACGTTGCTCTAAGATCTGGATTGCACTCTGCAAATCATTTTTTCTGGATTCAAATAATCTCTGCTCATTCTCCAGTAGTTCAACTAAGTCTTTTCCTTCAAATTTTGAAAAATCTGGTACGTTATTACGAGACTCAGATAAATATCTATAACTCTGAACTTTTAA
This sequence comes from Paracoccaceae bacterium, assembly GCA_029246285.1. GTDB lineage: Bacteria > Pseudomonadota > Alphaproteobacteria > Rhodobacterales > Rhodobacteraceae. Next base: position 4,114 of record JAQWNW010000009.1, read on the forward strand.
TCTCTCAGCTCTTTTTAACGCCTGTTCGTATTGAGTACGTGCATCAATAGGATCTATATCAAATAAGATATCTCCATGATTGACGATATCACCTTCTTCAACATATCTCTTAACAAGCACACCAGATTCCGCTGATTGTACAAGTTGGTTTTCGTCAGCAGAAATTGTTTTCCCTTGCCCTCTCGTTACCTTATCAATTTCAGTAACTGCACTCCAATAGACTAAAGCGCCGATTAATAACAAAACGACTAATAGTAAAAACGAGCTAGAACCAGTTCTTTCACGCCTGACTGTCGCAGCTATTTTTCTGTAATCATGTTTCACTATTGTCTAAACTCACTTTTTTAAACCCAATTGATCAGGCGTGTTATCTGCAACAACCTTTCCATTTTCAACGACCAAAACACGATCCACCATTGTCAATATAGGGTTCCTATGGGTGATAATTACCATCGTTTTCTCTTTGCCGTACTCATGTAAATTGTCTACTATTTTTTTCTCCGTTCCTTGATCCATTGAACTGGTTGGTTCGTCCAAAAGTAATAACCTTGGATCATGTAAAAGTGCACGTGCAAGATTTATTGATTGTTTTTGCCCCCCAGATAAACCAACTCCTCTTTCTTTAATTTCAAAATCATAGCCTTTAGGATTTGATGCAACAAAGTCGTCTACTCCAGAAATTTTTGCAACGGACAGAATGTGATCATCATCATATTCTAATAAACCTAATTGAATATTTTCTTTAACAGTTCCAGAAAACAACCATGAATCCTGTAGCATAACGCCGACATTATGTTGTAAATCTGTTTTATCTAATTGCCTCACATCTATACCATCGATCAATACTGCTCCTTCAGTTGGCTCATAGAGACCGGAAATAAGTTTAATTAATGTAGATTTTCCTGAGCCCATTTTCCCCACAACAGCAACTTTCTGTCCGGGGGTTATCTTTATCGAAAGATCTTTAATCGTTGGTTCAACTGCCCCAGGGAATGAAAAACTAACATTCTTAAACTCGATAGAGCCCGTAAGCTTTGATCGGCTAACATAATTATCATTAAGGCCAGCATTATTGAAGTTCTTAAGTAATGCATTTAGGGACTTGTACGCGGTCATTGCTCCATTGACGCGCGTTAGTGCGTTAGCCAACTGTGCTAAAGGAGCGAGAGTTCTTCCACCTAAAATCACGGCTGCAATTAATGCACCCTGCGTGATCAATCCATCTCGAATTAAAAATACGCCATAGAAGATCGCCCCAACTTGCGCGTACTGTTGTACTGATGCAGAAAAGTTCACCAAAAACTGGCTAATATTACGAGACTTGCCCCCCGATTGTGACTGACCAATCAAGGCCTCAATATATCTTGATTTCATTAACTGACCAGATCCTGTTGCATTAACGGTTTCAAGACCAGATAAAGTTTCCACAAGAACAGATTGTTTATTCATTCCCGTTTGTTGGGTTGCTTTGGTTAATCTAGCGATAAAGGGTTGAATTAAAAGCCCAACAACAACGACTATTGGTACGGCAACGAGCGGAACCAACGCCATTGGCCCAGCGATCAATGAGATTACGTAAATAAAGAAAAAGGCGAATGGTAAATCAACTAAAATAACCAATGTAGAAGAGGTGAAAAACTCTCTTAAAGTCTCAAATTCTTTAATAATACTTGCCATTGCGCCCGTTTTTTGGCTCTGCTCTGCAGGGGTTAACGACAAAACGCGATCAAAAAGAGTGTTTGACACTTCTATGTCGGCGGCTTTGCTCGCCTTATCAATAAATCTTCCTCTAATTGTTCTAATTATAAAATCAAAACTAAGCGCAATTACCACTCCGATACTCAAAGCAATCAAACTATCAACTGCAGAGTTCGGAATAATGCGATCATAAACAGTCATTGTAAAAATAGATGTTGTAAGTGCTAAAAAGTTAGAAATTACAGAGGCGACAATGACCTGCGCATAAAGCCACCGACTACTTTTAAAAGCCCCGAAAAACCAGTGGCCCCTCCTTTGCTGCAATTCGAACTCTGATAATTTTCGGATAGAAACGATATATCCCATAAAAATGTTTTCAAAATCACTTTGTGAGATAATTTCACTATTTTTTGCTCTTTTATCCCTTATCACAACATAAGAACCATCACTCTTACGCTCTATCAGAACTAAAGGATTTTGCTCCTTATCAAAAGCAATTAACGGAAGCTCTTCCAACTCAAGTTGCTTTTGGGAGATATTTACAAAGGTCGCTTCAAATCCGAGGTTCTGTAAGGAAGCACACGCCTCTTTAGGCCCATAGGTCTCAAAATTTTCTCCGACTAGACGCCTAATAGACGCTACACTTTTTCGGCGCCCATTTGCTTCACAAACTCTTCTAACGGCCATTTCAAGTCGTAAAGCTTCATTTTCAAGTTTTTCAACCATTAGCGCAAATCCAAGCAAACCTTTCCAAAAATACTCATCTCAATTAACAAAGTGAAGATAAGCCAAATTGTTAGTATTAAGGTTAATTATTCTTTTTCTTTGATTGCACCCTTGAGGTCAAGCAAAGCTTGCTTTCGAGCAAGCATGTCACGGTCAAGAGAAAAGCGATGCTCTTGAATATCTCGATCTAACCTACGCAAAAAATTCACAATATTTCTAGATTTTTCATTCATGTCACTCACACGGTGACTTTCTCCATCAATATTAACAGTCGGAGATTCTGATTGAGCAGCCGAATTATCAGCTTCTTTATTTTTTTCATCTTCCGCCATATTTCAATCCAATTCTTTTAAATTTAATAACACATATCCCAGTTCTGAATAGTAATTTTTAATAGTTAAGTATTTAAAAGTCTTTTACAACCCATTTATACTTTTCTAAGAAAATCATAGATCAAAATATCAAAATAAAAAACAAATTGTTATATTTTCTTCTTAACCCTCACTAAATTCACAAAATTAATCATACAAATATTCAACCTGATCCCAACAATCTGTGGGAAAAATCCAATAGAATGACAGAGTTTCAGAACCAGAATTACGTAGTCCATGCTTTTCGTTCTTTGGAATATAAATAGTGGTATTTGGAGAAACCTGGCGATCGTTTGTACTTCCTAAGAGTAACCCGATGCCCGTTTTAATAATATAAATTTCTTGAGGACTGTGGTGATGAAGAGGCAACTCCGCACCAGGTTCCAATTCAAGAATACCCATAGAGAGTCCGTGATTATCAATCTTCGTTGAATCAACTAAAAGTTTGTAACGTAGACCAGGAAAATCACCTTGATACTCCCAAACGCCTTCTTCTTCGCTCAATACTTTAGTCCTTTCCATCAAATCTCCTCCAAATTTCTTTTCCTTGTGCTAAAAAGCATGAGAAAAATTACAACGCATACAATAAAAACTGCAAAAATTTTAAATACGACCGAGTAAGTAAACTGAGTTAGTAAAAATCCAGCTAATATTGGCCCAATGACCTTTCCTAAATTTCTTAGAGCACCATAAAACCCCATTGCAGAACCTAAATACTTTTGGTCTGTATTTTTTGATAATAAGGCTACACTCGAAGGAAATATTAACCCCTGTCCAATACCAAATAGCGTAGCTGAAAGTAGCATGAATGAACTTAATACATAAGTTAATGAAATAAGCCCAACACACAAGAAGATCATACCTATCATTATAATTAAATTTTGACCATATTTATCGGATAACTTACCCCCAAATGGTCTGGAGACAAGATGAGCACCCTCCTGAAAGAAGAAAAATATACCAGCCTGAAAAATAGTGCCGCTATCTTGAGAGACAATAAATATAGGTAAAAAAGCTTTAACAGCGTAGATAATAAGATACACTAACAATTCCAAAAGCCCCGCCAACCAAACAGTTGTCATTCTTACACTATAGGTCAAAGAAGCATAAAGTTGTCCAAAAATGGTTTTCTGTTTAGGTATTACCAAAGTCTTTTCTTCGATTAAAAAAATAATAGGAACCATCGCAGTTAATGAACAAATTCCAATTAAAAGAAAAACCGCTTCAAAACTTAAGAATGTAAGTAATGTACCAGCTATTAATGGAGCTATCAAAGAAGCCAGCAATCTAGACATGCCAAAATAACCAAAACGTTCTCCCAAGTTTTGAGCATTCATTGCTGCGACATATGCTAAACTGACTGGCCCAAAAATTGCCGTGGAAATGCCATGAAATAGCCTTAACAAAAGCAACTCTTGCTCGTTACCAACAAATTGATACAAAAAGGGTGTGCCTGAAAATAAAATCACGGCAATTAACAACCATATTTTTCTTCCCCATCGGTCTGAGAACATGCCAAAAATTGGCTTCAACAACATGCCCGTTACTGTAGAAATAGAAACAATGATCCCAATCAAGAATTCTCCAGCACCAACAGATGCCGCATATAATGGCAAAAGCGGTGTTTTACCAATTTGATAGAAACAGCGCACTATAAAATCAGAAAGAAATATTTTTGCCAGATTATTTTTAAGTAAAAATACTGCGCTTGATTTATTTAACATTTAAAACGCTACTACCATCCGGTTTTTGGTGCGCTAACCGAACTAGATGAAATAGTAGGAGGGCTCGCTTTCGCAATCAACTCATTGAAATCTGTAATTTCATTTTTTATAAGACTTTCGAGCTTGCTTAACACGCGATCAACTTGTCCAAAAACATCTTCAGTTACCTCCTTGGTTTGAAGCGGCGGTTTGGAATCAGCGATTTTGATTACCCAGAGTAGATTAATTAAAGTATCATCTAATCCAGCTTCATGACGCAATACATCTCGAGGAGTCTCTCTTTTGGTATCAATCAAGCTCCCTTCAACATTATCTAAACTAGCTATTAGTTCATCTATCCGCTTATTTTCCTTAGGCATAATTTTATGCATGTTTTGAAGTTGTTGTTTCATTAAACGCACCCTATTTACGGCGATATTTAATTCAGAGAGCTTTGCCACTACACTACCATAAAGGTCATGTTGTTCAGCAAAGTCTTCATCTGCAACAGAGATCCTCGGATCACTAATCACTTCTAATTCACAGTTTTTATTCTGGTCACCAATGTCTACAACCACCTGATACTTTCCTGGCTTGACTTTTGCTCCAGCAGGCCCTCCACCTTCTTTGGAAAATGGTTCATATTTTTTTAATTTCAGACTATCATCTAAACTAGTTGGGCCATTTTCAGTTAAATCCCAAACAAAACGATTAAGCCCCAGATAAGACGTAGGTTTTCGTTTCTCACTTTCTTTGTCATTTCCAGAATCACAAGTTGCAACAATGGCTCCAGAATTGTCTTTAATCGATATTTTTGCTGGCTTTCCAACGTTATTATCATCTAACCAATAATAGATTATAGCTCCTGAAGGAGGATTCTCTCCTGTATCTAAGTATTTTCGCTCTTTCTTTCCGTCTGCCAATTCAGCCATGTAAGATGTGCCGGGGACCCCAAAGGCAGGACTATAATCCTTTCCATCGCCATTAAAAATCCCCGCACTCCAATGAATATTTTGACGGATTGTAGTTCTGGGCATTATCAATTCAAGGCTTGTTTTTCGATCTATGCTTGTTCGTAATGGAGTTATATCATCTAGAATCCAAAAAGATCTTCCATGAGTAGCAACTACCAAATCGTCATCTTTTATTTTCAAGTCATATACAGGACTTACTGGCAGTTTGCCTTTCATGCGTTCCCATTTTTTTCCATCATCATTCGAAACAAAGATACCAGTTTCAGTTCCAACAAATAACAAACCCACACTTTTAATATCACTACGAATTACCCTTGTAATTTCATTCTGAGGAAAATTATCAGATATAACTGACCAAGTCTGACCACTATCACAACTCTTAAATAAATATGGTTTATAATCTGATAGTTTAAACCTTGTCGCTGAAAGATATACCGTATCGGCATCATGCATTGAGATTTCCACATTACCAATATATGCCCATTCTGGCATATTTTCAGGTGTAACATCTGTCCACGTTTTTCCATCATTTCGACTTACGTGCACCAAACCATCGTCTGTAGAAGCCCACAATTCCCCTTTTCGATGGACAGACTCCACAACAGATGCACATGTTGCATACTGCTCTGCACCAGCGCTATCCCTCGTTAGAGGGCCACCGGAAAAATCAAGTTTTTCGATATCATTTCGACTTAAGTCTGGAGAGATACACTCCCAACTCATTCCCTCATCTTGAGTTTTAAATACATGATTACCTCCAACATATATGATATTTGAGTCATGAGGTGAAAAAATAATTGGAAAGGTCCATGCAAATCGATATTTGAGATCACGCGGTGCAAGACCAGTAGACTCCTCCGGCCAAACATTGATCAATTTCATTTGCCTAACTCGGTGATCATACCTTTGCAAAGCACCATTACCTCCCGGACTTGAGCCAACCGCACCGATGTATACTATGTTGGGATCTTCTGGATGCACGGCAATAAACCCACTTTCTCCCGTACCTGGCAACGTACTATCACCGAAAGTTATCATTCCCCATTCAGTTTGACTTGGGACAGAAATAGATGTGTTATCTTGCTGAGTAGCGTACACTCTGTATGGATATTGATTATCTATATCCATTCTATAAAATTGCGCGGTATTTTGATTATAGATTGTTGACCAGCTGTCTCCACCATTGAAGCTAACACAAGCACCGCCGTCATTTCCTTCAACCATTCTGCTCGGATTTTTTGGATCTATCCAAAGATCATGGTTATCTCCATGAGGGGTCGTTATTTCCTGGAAAGATACTCCACCATCTGTAGATTTCCACATTTGAAAATTAGTCACATAAAGAGTGTCTGCATTTACGGGATCAGAAAAAATATGCGTATAGTACCAAGGTCGATGAATTAAATCTCGATTTGGACATTGCAGCTTCCAGCTCAGACCATAATCTTCAGATATAAACAAACCAGTATTATTCTCATCTCCTTCTACCAATGCAAAAACCCGGCCCTGCTTTGCACCTGAAATAGTAACACCAATTTTTCCCAAAATACCATTTGCAAAGCCATTATTCAGTGAGACTTCTTCCCAGCTATCCCCCCCATCCAGTGATCTGTATAATGCACTATCTGGACCTCCAGAAGATAAATGCCAAAATTTTCGGTTAGCCTCCCACATAGCAGCAAACAAAATTCGTGGATTAGTTGGATCCATCGAAAGATCAATTGCACCAGCCTTTTCACTCTTGAATAAGACTCTTTCCCAATTATCACCACCATCTAACGACCGATAAACGCCACGCTCTGAACTTGCTCCAAACGCATCACCAAATGCTGCGACATAAAGGTGTTCAGGATTATTTGGATGAACTCTTATTTCACCAATTTGTTTACTATGCTCTAATCCAATATGCTTCCATGTCCTTCCAGCATCAGTGGACTTGTACATTCCATCACCAAAAGAAACATCAATTCTAATTGTAGTTTCACCTGTGCCAGCATAAATTACATTACTATCAGAGGGGGCTACTGCTAAAGCTCCAATTGTGGCACTTTTTAAAAATCCATCCGATACACATTCCCAATATGTTCCTCCATCCGTGGTTTTCCAAATACCTCCAGCGCATGCGCCAAAATAAAATGTCATGGGGTCTTGATAATCTCCCGATACAGCAACCACACGTCCTCCTCTTGGAGGACCAATGCAACGCCAATGGAGTGCATCGGAATTCAACATCTGATTTAAAGTGCTCATAATTTTCCCCAATTCTATATAACTCTAATATAAGAGCATGGCGCCTTTAATGTGGTCTGTAAATATCTATTTTGATGGATTGGTAAATCTATTTACACTGACTGCCAACTATGAGTAAGTTTACTTTAACAACGATACATTGGGGGTTCACATGAATAAATTAAATACTGACGAAGTTCTTACGAAGGATGCTCACTTAATTCAATCATTTGCTGACTTACACGGCCTTAAACAGGCGGATGCTCGAACAGTAATTGTTGAAGCCGAAGGAGCCTTTGTTACTGACAGTGAAGGCAATAAACTAATTGACGGTATCGGAGGCCTTTGGTGCGTTAACGTAGGCCACGGACGTAAAGAGATAATTGATGCTATTACTCAACAGCTTCAAACTCTTGATTATTATTCCACTTTTTATAATTTCACTCATCCAACTGCCGCCGCCTTATCAGAAAAGATTGCAAAACTCGCACCTGGGGATCTTAATAGAGTATATTTTAGCAACTCAGGATCAGTAGCGAATGACACATCAGTCCGAATACTCCACCATTACAATAACAGAATTGGGAAACCAAAAAAGAAAAAAATATTATCCAGAATTGGAGCTTACCATGGCTCAACACATTTAGCGATGGCATTAACAACGCCAGCCTACAGTGATGGCTGGGATACCGAGCAAACTCTTGTCCATCATTTAAAATCACCATACGCATATCGCGAAGCAGAAAATATGACTGACGCTGAATTTCTCGATGTTCTTGCCCAAGATATGCTAGATAGTATTCATAACATTGGAGCAGAAAATATCGCCGCCTTTATCGCTGAACCTTTAATGGGAGCTGGAGGGATAATCGTCGCTCCAGATGGATACCATAAAAGAATGCGAGAAATAACTAAAAATCATGAAATCAAATATATTGCAGACGAAGTTGTTACTGCCTTTGGTAGACTTGGCCATATGTTTGCCTCAAAAGATAAATACAAGATGCAACCAGATATAATAAATACTGCGAAGGGGTTAACCTCTGGTTATCAACCGCTCGCAGCTACAATAATCTCTGATGAAATCTATGACGTCATATCGGAGCCTGGCGCACGGTTTTTGCATGGTATGACATATTCTGGCCATCCGGCAGCTGCAGCAGCGGCGCTTGCCAACATCGAAATCTTAGAAAGAGAAAAAATCCCTGAAAAAGTTCAAGAGACAGGAAAATATTTTGAAAATACCTTAAGAGATTTGTCAGATCTGGATATCGTTGGCGAAGTAAGGGGGAGCCATTTTATGATGGGTATAGAATTTGTTGCAGATAAACAAACAAAGCTAGCATTTGATGAGGATAAAAATGTGGCCCTTCGTCTTCAGCAACATGCTCAAAAACGAGGCTTAATTGCTCGACCTCTCGGAAACATTTTAATTTTATCTCCTACACTAATTCTATCGAACAAAGATATTGAAGATATTGGATCAATTCTGCGTGAAAGTATTGAAGCAGTTACGAAAGAACTAAAAAACTAATAACGCAAAATTCATTTGTGAAAGTAAATGAAAGCACACCAACTAATCTAGTTACTTGAAGATTTGTGATTAGAATATTAATTTTGACATGCGCGATTTAATAACGCACATTTATCATACTTATCATTTGAAGATTGATGGAGATGTTACATGACCCTGGATTTGCAGAACTTGACTGAACCTTTTAGCTTAAAACGCCGAGCATCAAATGGGAAAACTCTACCATTAAAAACATTTGGGTTTAAAAATGAAACCGATACTCTAACCGATGTACTTTTGGGATCTCCAGCACATTTGCGCCATCTCTCAACCTCTAGTCTATCTCGAAAACACTTACGTGAGGCACCATGCAATATACAAGTTGCTCAAGCACAACATGCGGAGCTTGTGTCAGCTTACGAGCATTTTAATGTAAAAATTCATATGATTGAACCTGAGCCAGAACTCCCAATGCAAGTTTATTCAAGAGATAGCTCGGTTATGACTCCTTATGGCCCAATTATTACAGCAATGGCCAATTGGTGGCGCCGAGGTGAGAATTATGCTGCCATTAGAGCATATCAATCTCTTGGGATTCCTATTTATGACATGGTTACCGCCGGGACATTTGAAGGTGGGGATTTTAATGTGATTGAAGAAGGTTGCGTTTTGATCGGCTGTGGCGGCGCTCGCACACAAGAAGAAGGCGCAAGACAAGTAAAAGGCTGGTTTGACTCTGAAGGTTGGGAAACACGCCTAGCTTTCATAGACGAATATTATGTTCATATAGATCTAATGGTAGTACCTATTGCGGAGAAATTAACAGCTGTTTGTTTGGCATGTACAGAGCCAGATATTGTAGACTGGTTAAAATCAAAAGGACATGAAATAATTGATGTGCCATTTAAGGATACTATGGCGTTAGGCTGTAATTTCATGTCACTGGGAGATAGCCGTGTGATCGCTCCTACCTCTTCAAAAACTCTAACGGATCAATTAAAGGCTAGAGGGTTTGAGGTAGCGTGTGTTGACACCTCTGAAATATCAAAAACGGGTGGTGGAATTCATTGCATGGCTCAGGCGCTCAAACGTCAAAGTAAACAGACAAATTGATCGTATCTAATAAAGTGTTTTTTTATAATCCAATTCTATTTGATCTTGTGAAAGATCTGGCACTTGGTGCCCTTTGGCGTGACCTTTTACCATTTCATAAAGATTAGGTACTGGTCTTAAGTCCGGCCATGTTTTAGGTTTCCAAAGTCCAGCTCTCAATGGGGCTTTTCCGCAATGCAGAAATGCCTCATCAACACATATTTTAGTGACTGATTTAGGAGCTCTACCTTTCAATGAATAGCTTTTACAAAAATTTGGATCAATAATGACTTCCGCCGAACCATTTATTCGCAAAGTTTCATCAACACTTGGGATAAGAAATAATAAGCCAATCTTGGGATGCTTCAAAAGATTTAACAAACCATCAATACGATTATTTCCTGGACGGTCTGGTATTACCAACGTTTTTTTGTCTAATACTGTTACAAAACCCGCTGGATCACCTTTAGGAGATACATCTAAATTCAGACCATCAGATGTTGCTAAAACACAAAATGTCGAGTTTTTTATAAAACTGAGGCAATTATTATCTAAATAATCAATCGTTTTTACTGCTGCCACAGAACTTACATCTCCGTATAAATCACGTAAAATATCCTCATTTACCATACTCATTTTTTTATCCTCAGAATCAGCTTCACATTAGTTTCTTGATAATCTTAATAACATTAGCGTAATTCTTATAATAATTCCAAAAACAAAAAATAGGTATTCCAAATGAAAATCATATCAGCAAATGATAGAAATACAAAACAAGCCTCAAGTAATTGGTTTACTGGTACCGTTTGGCAGGAAAGTATAATTGAAGCTCCAGATCCAGCACGTGTTAGAGCACTTCGTGTTTGCTTTGAACCGGGAGCAAGAACAGCTTGGCACACCCATCCCCTTGGTCAAACACTATATATAGTGCATGGCACTGGTCTAATTTGTCTTAGAAAAAACAAACCACAGTTAATGCGTATGGGAGATACAATTTGGATCCCCCCTCATGAAGAACACTGGCATGGAGCCACTGCAACAAACTCGATGACACATATCGCAATACAAGAAGCACAGAATGGTCAAGTTGCAGAATGGCTCGAACATGTCACTGATGAGGATTACTCATATTAAAGTAATTTGACCTTCAACATCTGCTAAAATTTTATTTAATAATCTTTATTCTACGAAGAAACTTTTTTTGCATGTTAGAAAAATATGCAAACTGACCCACAACTGTACCGAAAAAAATTAACAAAATATTATAAAATACCAGTACAAGAAATATCTTTACAATCAAATAAATTGGGTAAAAGTTAATCAAACTCTTCAAGTTAATGAATTTTATAATTGGTTCAGTAACTATAACTGAGGAACTTCCTGTAACAGCAAAAACACAAAAAATAAGCACCAAATGAGGGACTGACTTAGCATGAAAAATTTTGATTATCTGGCTTATCACAAATGGCACCTAAGAAATTTAAGGTTTAAAATCGTATATAGGAAATAATGTAAATACCAGGTTCTGCGACAAATTCATACGTTTAGATTATTTTTAACTCTATAGTTGTTTGTTAATCGCCAGATCGTCGGCGAGACACCATTGTTCAGCAACATTATTTTCTTTCAAATGAAAAATTGAAATTTCATCCACAATTATTTTTTACCCGGTGGTTGAATACCTTGATAGAGGCTATAATGAGTTCCTTCGCCTTAATACTTTTCAAGTTAAGCCTCAATCGTGAGCTTATGTTGTTATCTTTCGTACACAACAAATGGACTCAATCTTGCAATGCGATCATATAATTTTCTCGCCGTTTTATTAGATTTCTCTGTTAACCAATATACCGAAGACGTATTATTTTCATCAGCCGCTTGATAAACTGCTTCAATTAACTTGCGTCCAATTCCCAAATTACGAAAATCCGGTGAAGCAAACAAATCTTGAAGATAACTAGTTTTTTCAACTCTCCAATTATCATCATGATAGACATAATGCACTAACCCAACCAATCTACCATTTACTTCTGCTACAAACGCATTCTGATTAATTATATCAGGATTAATTAAGCGTGAAAAAGTTGTTGTATAGATTTCTTCTGGTAACTGGGTTTTATAATAACTCAAATATTGTTCCCATAAGTCACTCCAGCTATCAAAGTCCGATTGCTTTAATTTTCTTATTAGAATGTTCATTTAATTCGCTTTCCAAATAAACTTATGAATACCAACAGATTTACTTTTATGTATTACCCCAATAAATCATAAGCAAACTCAAGTGATGATCTCAGCTGATCTATCTCTTTGGTGTTGTTATACATCCCAAAACTTGCTCGGCATGTAGCATTAAGGCCTAAATGCTCCATTAAAGGTTGAGCACAATGGTGCCCAGCTCGTACTGCTATACCGTGCCGATCTATTATTGTTGAAATATCATGCGCATGTGCCGCACCCTTCATTGTGAACGAAAAAATTGCTCCTTTATCAGGCGCATTACCTTGTATATCTAGCCAATCTAAATTCTCAAACTCTTTTTCCGCATATTCCTTCAAAGTGGTCTCATGTTTCTGAATATCAGCCATTCCAATTTTCATTAAATATTCAAGGGCCACACCAAACCCTATCGCTTCAACAATAGATGGTGTCCCAGCTTCGAATTTATGCGGCGAGTCATTATATGTAACAAACTCCCGACTTACTTCTCTTATCATATCTCCACCACCCATAAATGGCTGCATTTCTGCCATACGGTCTTGTCTTATATACAATGCCCCCGATCCAGATGGCCCATACAATTTATGACCAGTGATTGTGAAAAAATCACATCCAATATCTTGAACATTAACTGGCATATGCACAGCTGATTGGCTACCATCTACAAGCACCGCAATTCCACTTTTTTTCACGCTATCACATATGCCCTTAACATCCACGACAGAACCTAACACGTTAGACATTTGTGTTATCGCTATCAATTTTGTTCTGGAAGTTATTTTATTTAATAATTTGGTATGATCAAATTGTCCGTTAGGCTCAGGTTCAACCCATTTTAACACAACACCCTGACGTTCTCTTAAGAAATGCCACGGAACAATGTTAGCGTGATGTTCCATAACAGAGAGAATAATTTCATCTCCTGCTTTTAATCTAGGAGCGGCCCAACCATAAGATACAGTATTAATCCCTTCAGTTGTACCCGAGTTCAATAAGATTTCGTCTTGTTTACTAGCCCCTAAAAATTTTCTTACCGTCTCTCGTACGCCTTCATACTTCTCTGTAGTCACATTCGACAAGTAATGCAGGCCACGATGAACATTTGAATATTCATTCGAGTAAGAGTTTGTCACCGCTTCAATCACACAATTTGGCTTCTGAGCTGATGCTCCATTATCTAAATAAATCAATGGCTTACCATGCACTTTTCTTTTCAAAATGGGAAAGTCATTTCTAATTTTTTTAAGGTCAAACATCTCGTTTTATACTTTCAACAATTGACATCCATCGTCGGGATCTACCTATATAAGTAAATCTAAAATTAAATTTGTAAATGCTTAAAAGTAAAACTAATTCTATCTAAATTTCGGTCAATTCAGCCTTAAAGCGCAACATGTTTTTTTGATACCATAACGCTGAGTTTCTTATACTCTCAACAGAAGAAAGGTCTAGTTCTCTAATAACTTTTCCAGGAACGCCCATAACCAACGAGCCAGGTGGGATTACTTTACCCTCTGCTATCAAAGATCCAGCCCCAATTAAGCAATTTTCTCCTATAACAGCGCCATTAAGTATTGTAGCCCCCATTCCTATAAGACTATTTTTATTTATAGTACAGCCATGCAACATAGCTTTGTGCCCAATCGTGCAGTTTTCTCCAATTTTCAAAGGAAATCCTAGGTCAGTGTGAAGTACACTGTTTTCTTGGATATTTGAACCACTACCTATTGTTATTTCTTCATTATCACCTCTAATCGTAGCTCCAAACCAAACTGAGGTTCCGCGATTAAGAACAACATTTCCAATAACATTAGCATCATGAGCAATCCAATAATTACCATCTTCGGGCAAAACAGGTGAAACATCTTTTAATGAATAAATACTCATTTGTTCGACTTCTTATATTCAGCGTACTGTTTTTGTAAGTTTCTTACGTGTTGAACTAGTTTGGGCTGGCGACATCTCTTCATGCGCTCAGCAATTAAAATATTCTTGATTGCGTCTCCAGATTCCTCCAAATTGTCATTTACCAATACATACTGGTATTCACCCCAATGACTAATTTCAGCTTCAGATTTTTTCATTCTTTCTTGGACAACGTGGCTTGAGTCTTGAGCACGAGTTAATAAACGTTGCTCTAATGCCGTTATTGAAGGAGGTAAAATAAAAAAGCTGATCACATCATCACGAAGTGCAGAGTTGTTAATCTGTTGACCACCTTGCCAGTCTATATCAAATAAAACATCATGGCCCTGATTTATCGCTTCCTGCACTGGCTTGATTGGCGAACCATACATATTTCCGAAAACTTCAGCATGTTCCAACATGTTATCAGATTCTACTAAGTTTTTGAACTCATTCATTGAAGTGAAATTATATTCTCGACCATCTTTTTCACCAGGCCGCGGGTCTCTCGTAGTTGAAGAAATTGAAAACACAATGTTTTTATCCCATTCCATTAGCAACCGAGCTATTGAAGATTTTCCTGCCCCTGAGGGAGAAGATAAAATTATAAGAATCCCCCGGCGTTCATTTTTCATAAATTTCTCCAAATTTTAGTATTGTAACAGGAATTAATTTACAGACAGTTTTATATTTAATCAAAATACAGTCAATCCAATATCACCAGCAAGCAAAGATGAATTAATTGATATCTAAAAAAGAAATATAAAATAAATTTCTTTTTCGTATTATTTAGACTTATACTAAATTTCGCAATTTACCAGGTATGCCATCTCTTTGAGAGATTTCCTCTGCTACCAAAAATGCGAGTTCTAAAGCTTGGCTGGCATTTAATCTGGGATCACAAGCTGTGTGGTAACGATCAGAAAGGTTTTCATCTGATATTGCTCTCAATCCGCCAGTGCATTCAGTTACATCTTGACCTGTCATTTCAAAATGCACACCACCAGGGTGACTTCCTTCAGCGTTATGAATAGCAAAAAATTCTCTGACTTCTCGCAATACGTTATCAAAAGGACGTGTCTTATAACCACTTGATGATTTTATTGTATTTCCGTGCATTGGGTCGCAAGACCACACAACTTTACTGCCCTCACTTTGAACAGCTTTAATTAAATCTGGCAAATGGTCTCCAACCGAGCCAGCGCCAAACCTAGCAATTAATGTCAATCTTCCAGGTTCATTTTCTGGATTAAGGGTTTGAATTAACCTCAGCAGCTCATCACTTGTGATAGAGGGACCACATTTTAAACCAATTGGATTTTGCACGCCTTTACAAAATTCTACATGAGCACCATCAGGTTGACGCGTTCGATCACCAATCCAGATAAGATGCCCAGATCCAGCTATAGGTAATCCAGTTGTACTATCAATTCTGCACAAGGCTTCCTCATATTCTAATAATAAAGCTTCATGGCTTGTATAAAAATCTACGGAACCAAGCGCATGAGAGTTTTCACTTGTCAGACCCGCAGCTGTCATAAAATCTAACGCATCAGAAATTCTATTTGCAACAGCTCTATACTTTTCCGCACCGGCGCCATCTGAAAATCCAAGCGTCCAACTATGAACCTGATGAATATCCGCATAGCCCCCTGTGCTAAAAGCTCTTAATAAGTTCAAAGAAGATGCAGCTTGAGCGTAAGCTTGGAGCATTCTTTTAGGATTAGGTTTTCTTGCGTCTTCCGTGAAAATGATATCATTTATTATATCACCTCGGTAACTAGGTAATTCAATTCCGTCTATTATTTCTGTATCAGAAGATCGAGGCTTGGCAAACTGACCTGCCATTCTTCCCACTCGTATAACTGGACATTTTGCTCCATATGTTAAAACGACGGCCATTTGCAACATTACTCTAAATGTGTCGCGAATATTATCCGCACTAAATTCTGCAAAACTCTCAGCGCAATCACCACCTTGCAACAAAAAGCCCTCGCCATTTGCGACCTTCCCTAACTGCTGTTTGAGCTTTCGAGCCTCACCAGCAAAAACAAGCGGTGGATATTTCTCCAACTGATTTTCAACAGCCTTCAATATTTTAATGTTTTGATAGTCTGGCATTTGCACCCTTGGCTTCTTACGCCAATCAGCTTTACTCCACATATTCATAATAACTCCAAACGCAAAAATACTCTTCCAGCCACATATGTGGCTTACAAATTATTACTTAACCTCTTGAACCAGAATTATAAACCTGTTTTTGGTATATAAGATAAAACATTATTGAACGATTCTTTTAGTATTTTTTTAAATAGTGGTAATTAATGATGGATAAAATAGGCTCAATACATAAAAAGAGATTTATTTTTCTGTTATTGGATAATTTTTCTCTTATCTCTTATGCGTGCGCGGTCGAACCTTTAAGATTAGCAAACCGCTATCATAGTTCCAATTTTTATGAATGGTATAGCGCCAGTGAGAATGGGGAAACTGCAGAATGCTCAGCAGGAACAAATTTTCAGGTTGATATGGGGTTAGAAGAAACCAAACGAGGCGATACAATCATTATTTGCGGGGGTATCAACGTAAAAGACCACACAAGCAAAGCAATTTTAAATTGGTTAAGACGAGAAGCACGAAGAGGTGTACACATTGGAGCACTCTGCACGGCAAGTTATGTTTTAGCAAAAGCTGGACTTTTAAATGGCAAAACAGCCACAATACATTGGGAAAACTACGATAGCTTCGAAGAAGAGTTTGACGAGGTGGCGCTATCCAAATCAGTCTTTGTCGTTGATGAAAATCGAAGCTCATCAGCTGGAGGCATCGCTTCAATTGATCTAATTTTAAGATTTGTTTCTGACGATTTGGGGCAAGACCTTGCAAATACTGTGGCAGACCAACTTATTTACAATGCAATTAGAACCGAGCGAGATGGTCAAAGACTATCAATTCCCACTCGAATTGGAGTTCGGCACCCAAAGTTATCGTCGGTGATACAAATGATGGAGAAAAATATCGAAGAACCTATTTCCCCTTCTATTCTGGCTCGTGAGGTGGGCATGTCAACCAGACAATTAGAAAGATTGTTTAGAAGATATTTAAATAGATCTCCAAAACGTTATTATATGGAGCTTCGACTGCAAAAAGCGCGAAACCTACTAATGCAGACAGAAATGTCTGTCATTAATGTAGCCCTTGCTTGCGGTTTCGCCTCTCCATCACATTTTTCGAAGTGTTACAGATCACATTACAATACAACTCCCTACAGAGAACGTGGTGCTCAAGGGAGCCGTAATGTAATTGTAAAGGCTTCATAAAGCTAAAAACTTTTCTCTTCATATTTGGCCTTATATTACTTATTAATGCTAGGTATTCCTGAAAAATGTATTAATTTTCAAAAAAATCAAATTTTGTAAAAATCGGCACTTTTCTTTTTGAAAAAAAATCAATAAGAATGGGGTTCTGAATTAATCATGTAGGGAGAAAAACATGAAAAAGCTGCTTATTGCCACAACGGCATCAGCTCTTATTGCTGGCGCTGCGTCGGCAGAAGACATTAAATTAGGAATTGTATTTGGTTTTACAGGACCAATTGAATCTTTAACACAGCCAATGGCTCAGGCCGCAGAAATGGCAATGAAGGAAGTTTCAGACAGTGGCGCTCTTTTAGGAGGAGCTACAGTAGAGGGCATACGAGGAGACTCAACATGTATCGATAGTGCTGCTGCTGTCGCTGCAACAGAAAGACTTGTTACTTCTGATAAAGTTAACGGCATTGTTGGCGGAGACTGCTCAGGTGTTACTGGCGCTATGCTGCAAAACGTTGCAAGACCAAATGGTATCGTAATGATTTCACCTTCTGCGACATCTCCAGCGCTTTCAACTGCTGAAGACGATGGCCTATTTTTCAGAACATCACCTTCTGATGCTCGTCAAGGTCAAGTTATGACTGAAATTATTATGGAGCGCGGCATTAATTCTGTTGCTGTGACCTATACAAATAGTGACTATGGAAAAGGATTGGCTGATGCATTTGAATCAGCTTTCGTTGCTGCTGGTGGAACGGTTACAATTAACCTAGCTCACGAAGACGGCAAGGCGGACTATTCCGCTGAAGTCGGTGCATTGGCCGCTGCAGGTGGTGAATTACTTGTAGTTGCCGGATACGTTGACCAAGGTGGTGACGGCATTATGAGAGCTTCTATCGATACAGGTGCATTTGATCTGTATCATTTCCCAGACGGAATGATTAGCACAAACTTAGAAGATAACTTTGGTAATGACATTAATGGTTCTCAGGGTCAGCACCCTGGAACAGATAGCCCAGGCGCAGCAAGTGTAGCCGCTATGGCTGAAGCTAATGGATTTGACGGCTCATCACCATTTGCTCCAGAATCTTACGATGCGGCAGCACTAATTATGCTCGCAATGCAAGCGGCAGGATCATCATCATCAGCTGATTATGCTGCTAAAGTAATGGATGTAGCAAATGCCCCTGGGGTTCAGATATTCCCTGGTGAGCTTGCTAAAGGCCTTAAAATCCTTGCTGACGGTGGTGAAATTGACTACGTTGGTGGATCCGCAGTTGAGCTGATTGGACCAGGTGAATCTGCCGGTGCTTACCGTCAAATTGAAATTAAGGGTGGTAAAATCACAACGATGAAATATCGTTAAACCAAACTAGTTTACAAAAATAAAGCAGCCCAAGAAGCATAACTTGGGCTGTTTCTTTATAAGGGCATCTTAGCATGATAACTGTTACGAATATTGAAAAATATTTTGGGGGTTTTTGTGCTGTGGACGGAGCCTCCTTAGAAATTAAAAAAGGGTCGATAACCGGATTAATTGGACCAAACGGTGCAGGAAAAACTACCTTGTTTAATGTAATTGCCGGAGTTTTGGGACCTTCTAGTGGTAAAGTTACAATGGAGGGCGAAGATATAACTGGACTTCCTCCTCACGAATTATTTGGAAAAGGTCTCTTAAGAACATTTCAAATTCCCCACGAATTTGCCTCTATGACAGCCAGAGAAAACTTATTGATGGTTCCAGGATCTCAATCTGGTGAAATCTTGTGGAAAACCTGGCTAGCTCGAAAACAAATAGCTATAGAAGAAGAAAAAATCATTCAAAAGGCTAATGAAGTATTAGAGTTTTTAACTATCGATCACTTAGCCGACGAACTAGCAGGAAACTTATCTGGCGGACAGAAAAAATTACTAGAGCTTGGTAGAACTATGATGGTTGAAGCGAAAGTTGTTTTCTTAGACGAAGTAGGAGCCGGGGTAAATAGGACACTGCTCAAAACAATAGCAGATGCAATAATCAGGCTTAATAAAGAACGGGGTTATACTTTTTGTGTAATCGAACATGACATGGATTTTATTTCTAAGTTATGTGATCCGGTAATCTGTATGGCTGAGGGTAAAGTTTTAGCCCAAGGTACAATCGAGGAAATTAAGGACAATGAATCTGTGATTGAAGCTTATCTTGGCACTGGGTTAAAAAACAAAGTTAAGGCAGGCAATAATTAAATGATAAATGTACATTATTTGTTTTGTAGTTCAAATTTGGGTGAAGCTTATGAGTGAAAACCCATTTTTAATAGGAAATTCAATGACTGGCGGTTATGGAACTGGGGCGGATATTCTTCATGATTGTACAGTGGCGGTGAATAAAGGTGAAATAGCAGTGATTGTGGGGCCTAATGGTGCTGGAAAATCAACAGCTATGAAAGCAATATTTGGAATGTTAACCATGAGGTCAGGTCAGGTTAGTATTGACGGTGAGGACATTACAAATTTATCCCCACAAGATCGGGTTGCCAAAGGAATGGCATTTGTACCACAAAACCAAAACATATTCACTTCGTTGTCAGTTGAAGAGAATTTGGAAATGGGTGCATTTTTGAGAGAAGACGACATATCAGAAACAATGCATCAAGTTTTTGACCTCTTCCCAATTTTAAAGGAAAGACGAAAGCAGGCCGCTGGAGAGTTGTCTGGAGGCCAAAGACAACAGGTGGCAGTCGGTCGTGCGCTGATGACTCAGCCGAAAGTACTTATGCTTGATGAGCCAACTGCTGGTGTTTCTCCAATCGTTATGGATGAACTTTTTGACCGGATAATAGACGTTGCAAAGACTGGAATATCAATTTTAATGGTTGAGCAAAATGCAAGGCAAGCACTTGAGATTGCAGATAAGGGTTATGTTCTTGTACAAGGTGAAAATCGCTTTACGGATACTGGCAGTAATCTTCTGTCCGATCCTGAAGTACGTAAAAGTTTCTTAGGAGGTTAAATTGATGAACCTAATTGAAACCCTCCACGATAGATTTAATTCAAGTTTGAAAGTAGTTTAATGGATATACTTCATGCATTAATCGTCTTAGCTAATTTTATAATCGTCCCCGCTATTGCGTATGGGAGTCAATTAGCCTTGGGTGCTTTAGGTATCACTTTAGTTGTTGGAGTTCTTCGATTTTCTAATTTTGCTCATGGGGAAACTATGGCGTTTGGAACCATGATTGTTATCTTAATGACCTGGTTGTTTACTGCCATAGGCTTATCAATCTATCCTCTCCCAACGGCGTTATTAGCCCTGCCCTTTGGAATTATTGGATGTATAGCAATAGTACTCCTGACAGATAAATTTGTATATAAGTTTTACAGAAAAGCTAAATCTACTCCCGTAGTCTTAGTTATGGCTTCATTAGGAGTAACTTTCATTATGAATGGCTTAATACGCTTTATCATCGGCCCAGGTGATCAAAGATTTGCAGATGGAGCACGATTCATAATAAAGGCGCGCGATTTCAAAACGATGACAGGTTTCAAAGAGGGCCTTGCGATTAAGGTAACTCAAAGCATTACATTAGTCACGGCTATAATCGTTGTGGCAGCATTATTTTGGTTTTTAAACAAAACCAGAACAGGTAAATCAATGAGGGCTTATTCAGACAATGAGGATTTAGCCTTGTTATCAGGGATTAATCCAGAGCGTGTCGTTATGATTACTTGGATTATTGTGGCTATTTTAGCAACTGTCGCTGGCACCTTATATGGTTTAGATAAAACTTTTAAACCTTTTACCTATTTTCAGCTTCTTTTACCAATGTTTGCTGCGGCAGTTGTTGGAGGCTTGGGCAATCCAGTTGGAGCAATAGTTGGGGGATTTATTATCGCATTTTCAGAAATATCTTTTACTTATGCTTACAAAAAAGTATTCACGTACTTGTTACCAGCTGATTGGGCACCTACGTCACTAGTCCAACTCTTGTCTACTGATTATAAGTTTGCTGTTTCATTTTCAATTTTAGTACTGGTCTTATTATTCCGCCCAACCGGACTGTTTAAAGGACAATCAACATGAACTATAGAAACATTTCACTTTTCGGGATGATTTTTTTATTTTTGATAATTGTGGGATTTAGCCAAAGCTGGAATGTAGCGTTTGGACTTTTAAACTTATGCTTATTATCAGCAATTATGGCCCTGGGAGTGAACATCCAATGGGGATACGCTGGACTATTTTCCATTGGAACAGTTGGGTTTGTAGCTCTTGGAGGTGTCGCGGCGGTCGTTACATCAATGCCACCCGTTGAGGAAGCATGGAGAACCGGAGGACCTGGAATACTAACGGCTATGTTAACTGCTATTATCACAATTATTGCAGCCACTCAGATATGGAAGAGAGTTTCCGCCGGTATTATTCGCAATCTCCTGATGATAGCCGTGTTGGTTGGTGGGTTTTTCCTTTTTAGAGGTATGTTAGACCCCGCAGCGGCAATAATTGAAAAGATAAACCCAGCAGGAGAAGGATACCTTGGAGGCCTAGGATTGCCAGTTATATTTTCTTGGCTGGTTGGGGGTTTGTTTGCTGCTGGTGCTGCTTGGGTAATTGGAAAAATATCACTAGGGCTACGAGCAGACTACTTAGCTATAGCGACCCTGGGCATTGCCGAAATAATTATTGCTGTAATCAAGAATGAGGATTGGTTAACTCGCGGTGTTAAGAACGTTATTGGTATACCCAGACCTACAGCGTATGAAGTTGATTTACAAAAAAGTGAAACTTTTATTAATAACGTTAATTGGCTTGGTATGGAAGTAATTGAAGCCTCATCGTTGTATGTGAAGTTCTCTTACGGCATCCTTTTTGTAATTGTTTTAGCTATTATATTATGGATGTCAGAAAAAGCTTTAAATTCTCCTTGGGGAAGAATGATGAGAGCAATTCGAGATAACGAAGAAGCAGCGGAGGCGATGGGAAAAGATGTAACAAAGAGGCATCTTCAAGTATTTATTTTAGGATCAGCTGTGTGTGGAATTGCAGGTGCTATGATGACCTCCCTCGATGGGCTTTTAACCCCCCAATCATATCAACCTCTGCGATTTACTTTTCTTATATGGGTAATGGTCATTGTGGGTGGCTCTGGAAATAATTGGGGAGCTGTTTTGGGCGGATTTCTTCTATGGTTTTTCTGGATAGAAGTAGAACCGATGGGTCATTGGATATTATCTATTTTAACGAGCGGTATGGCTGAGGGTTCGTCACTAAAAGAGCACTTATTAGACTCTGCCGCGCATATGAGATTGATAACAATGGGAGCCATATTGTTACTCACATTACGTTTTGCGCCTAAAGGCTTGATACCCGAGAAATAAAATCAATTAATTAATTAACTTATTCTTTAGGTTTTTCTAAACTATATCGGTTAAACAAGGAAGCTTGTGAAATAAAGAATCCAAAAAGAGCTAATGGCAATACAAAAGTTTTAAAACTGACCCATGAATCTGTACTCAGAAAACGCCAAACTACCTCATTACATACTGCTAACAAGAAGAAAAATAAAGCCAACCTTTTAGTCAAAATTATCCAACCTTCCTGTCTTAAAGGCATGACATCTTCCATCATTATAGCTAAAAAACTTTTACCCTTCAAAAGCCCTGCATACAATATTATAGAAAACCCTAAATACAATATTGTTGGTTTCATTTTAAAGAACCTTTCGTCATTGAACCATATTCCAAGACCTCCAAACAAAACGACCAATAAGGCGGTCATTAACTGCATTTTTGATAGTTTCCCAGTTAAAAACCAAAGAATAGCAGTCGTGAGCAAAATCAAAGGAATAAACAATGCAGTTGCAACAATAAATCCTTCATATTGTTGATTTGCAATTAAAAATACTTGATCCTTTATCTTCGCATAAACAACAAAAAAAAGAATAATTGGTCCTAATTCTAAAATTAGTTTCAATATTGGATTTATATGTTTTTGTTCCATTAAATATCTTCCTTTAGCTTCCTAATTCAACCACTACAGCACCAATGGCTATTAAAGTTATCATCAAAAACCTAATAATTCCAACTGTTTCTTTTAAAAAGAAGTACCCAATAATTGCTGCAAATATAGTAGAAGTTTCTCTAAGTACCGCAGCCTCCCCCACTTTATCTAGGCGTGTGGCTAACATAATTGCCCCAAAACTAAAAATAGCTATAACTCCTCCAGCCAAACCTCGGAAATATAAAGGGATCAATTTTGGCATATTAGACATTCTTTTCAAGCGAATAGCTGCGACAATTGGGAAAACAATCCCATCAAAAACAAATAACCATGCAATAAATGTGAATGGGTCATAGGTTTGC
>JAQWNW010000011.1 GCA_029246285.1 Paracoccaceae bacterium
GGTTGATAATGTTACCTTTGAAATTAACTATATATTGAAAACAGCAGAAGAAACCATTGATGAGAAGGATGCACAAACAAAAATGAATGAATTGGGAAAACCACTCGGTTTTTCAATAAGGTTTGATCCCGCCCCCGCTTATTCAACATTCGATCGTCATATTTACGATTTTACTGGAATAGAAGTTATAAAAAGGATGAAGCGAAACTTTCCAACATTGTTAGCTATTAATCTAAAAATAGATCCCAAACGCGCAATTGCAGTAATAAACACGAGACATGGCTTTATGATGTTAGATTTTCCACGAAAAAGAGTATCCCTTCCCGCACCTCACCAATTATTAGTATTAATGTTATTTACTGCTATTTTAATGACTATTGTTTCCTTTCTATTTATGCGAAATCAGTTAAAACCGATAAGACGCCTATCAAAAGCTGCTGAATCGTTCGGGAAAGGTGTTTCTGTTGATTATCAACCATCTGGAGCTTTAGAGGTCCGAAGTGCCGGACAAGCATTTTTGGACATGAGAAAAAGGATCGAGAATCATATCGAACAAAGAACACTATTACTATCTGGCGTCAGTCATGATTTGAGAACGCCACTAACTAGATTACGATTAGAATTGGCCTTGTTGGATGGGAATAATACAAATCAAAAAGAAATGCAGAAAGATTTGTCAGAGATGGAGTATATGCTAGATGAGTTTTTAGCTTTTGCCAAAGGAGATCAATTAGAGCAAATGAGTGAAGAGTATCCCTGGGATATCGCAATGCAGGTCATCAAAAGTTCCAATATTAAAGGAGTCAATGTATCGTTATCTCCAACTGATAAACCACTCGATGAGTCAATTGTTCTACTTAAACCAATTGCTATTAAAAGAGCCTTAGAAAATTTAATTCTAAATGCTAGTGAATTTGGAAATGAGATTAGTTTAAAATGTTTTAAAAATGATAAATATCTATGCTATTCTGTTTCGGATAACGGACCTGGAGTTGCTGAGAAAGATTATGAAAATGTGCTAAAGCCGTTTTATCGTTTAGATAATTCACGGAATGCCAATCGAAAATCTGGAGTTGGTTTAGGTTTGGCTATTGTCGCAGATATAATAAGAAATCATGGCG
The DNA here is from genome assembly GCA_029246285.1 of Paracoccaceae bacterium. Taxonomy (GTDB): domain Bacteria; phylum Pseudomonadota; class Alphaproteobacteria; order Rhodobacterales; family Rhodobacteraceae. Next base: position 1,122 of record JAQWNW010000011.1, read on the forward strand.
GTGCGATAGGTTTAGACAAATCTAATGATCTGGGTGGATTAAAAGTAACACTAAAAATCCCATGTTGAGATTATATGAAAGTTTTTAAATCTTGATGCTCTAAGATATCTAGGTGTGGTGTGCAATTATATTGTAATAAGGTTAATCGATCGTTAATTATTTTAAAAACTGAATAGCTAGAATTCATTGTGAAGTTTAGTATTTCGGCAGTACCAAAATGAGATAAGTTTAAAGCACGGCGAGTTAATATTGAAGTCGGCCCACCACTACTAACCATTAATATTTTTTTTGCTTTACTCATATTCTGATCAATACATCCATTTATTCGATTGCAAAAATTCTGATAACTTTCATCTAAATTTGGTAATTTATTTTCAGCCCACGCAGTTATTAATTTGGGAAAAAAAGTATGGTACTCTTCTGAGTTTGATGGAGCCGATGCTCGAAATACTTTACAATAGCATTCTTCAAGTTGTTGGTAATTTAATTCATTTAAACGTTGATCAATAATCACATTTGATAAATTAATATTTTTTTGTAATTCTTCTAAAGTTTCTCGATGTCGAACCATGCCACCACAAATAATCTTATCAAATTTTAAACCAAATTCCTTTAGCTTCAGCCCCAATAGATAGGCTTGCCTATGTCCGGTTTTACTAAGTTTGTCATAATCTTCTTCACCGAATGAGGCTTGCCCATGTCTTACAAAAATAATTTCACTCAATAGTTTATCCAATAATTATAAATAACATTAAATAAATTTGATACTATTCTAGTAAATTAATAACAAGGCAACTCAACTACAAAAAATGATAAACCACTTAATTAAAATGATTTAACATTATGAAATAATAATCTAATTTGGTCAGAACGCGACATTAATGCCGTTTTAAGATAAAAATAATATCAAATTTGGATTAAAAAATAATACATACAAAATTCTAGATGGACAGTATCAATGGATAAAAGCTTGTTTGATAAATATAAATCAGATTTTAACAGAGACGGTTTTGTTATGATGAAAGAAGCGATTTCTAAAACACAGTTAATTGCTTTGCGAAATAAACTTGATGCTTGGGTTGAGGAATCAAAAGATTTTTCAGAAAGCTTTGGTCAGCAAATGGACGGCAGGCCTCGGTTTGACATCGAACCATCTACCCACAATAAAGATAATCCTGCCCTTCGTCGTATTGCTTCCCCTGTCGAGGTTTCACAAACTTACTTAGATGTCACAAGAGATAACGCAGCATTAGATCTTATTGCTCACATTTATAATCCAAATATTAAATTAGTGGGCACCAAGGTAAATCTAAAGCTTCCTGGCTCTGGTACAGTTGTAAAATATCATCAAGACTTTCCATTTGAACCCCATTCAAATGATGATATTATGACAACATTATATTTTTTGGATGATGTAACTCTTGAGAATGGACCGTTAGAGGTTGTTCCTGGAAGTCATCTAAAAGATATTTACAGTCTTTGGCATGACGGAGTCTTCACTGGAGCGGTTGACGAGAGAGTGGAAGAAGAAGCAAGAAGAAAGGCTGTTAAATGTGTTGGAAAGGCCGGTGATGCATGTTTAATGCATACTCGAGTTTTACATGGTTCTTTACCTAACTTAACAAAAACTCCCCGGTGTTTATTCATTGCAACTTATGCTTCTGAGGATGCTATAGCTTTAGATAAAAACCATTTACCCTCAATTTATGATGGGGAGATTGTCCGCGGAAAACGAACAGGAAGAGTTCGAACTTCAAACTATGAAATGGAGCTTCCTGAATATCCAGAGGAAGCTTCGTTCTTTAATCAACAGTCTAAAGTAACTGTATAATTACTGTTGTAATACCTCAAGAATTAAGAAGATGTCGTAAACCTCAAGCCAACTGCTCCAATCAATACCATTGCGACACATAACAGTTGAATAGCTCCTAAGCGTTCTCCAAAGGCCATAAAACCTATCAGAGTAGCTGCAACAATTCCAACACCAGCCCAAATAGCATACACTACACCAACAGGAAGTTCCTTCATTGCAGGTGCAAGAACCCAAAAACAGGCTAAATAGCATACCAACGATAATGCGCCCCAATGCCATTTTTCAAACCCGTTCGATAGTTTAAGAAGAAAGGTGCCTGACACCTCAAGTAAGATTGCACCGGAAAGATATATCCAGGCTGACATCAGATAAAACACCCGATTAGAGCTTTATTAAATCTTTCAATACTTCTTTTCATTACCACGCCTTCTACTTAATAGGTTTCACAGTTACGAAGTTTATCTAGAATTATAAAGTGAGGCAATATTATTTAAAAATATTAAGATAAATAATACAGCTAAACAAAGTCAGTTAATATCAAACTAAGGAATTATCTATTCTTTTGATCTAAATAAAATTTACTTTAACAAAAATTAAAATCTCAATGAATTTCTAAAGGAAACCGACGGGAACTTACAAAACCTGTATTTACTCCATATCTCCCAAGTTCGCCAGAAAATCGTTGTAATTCCATTTTTGGACAAAGATTTTGGACAACTTCTACCCCCTGAGACTTTGCAAATAGTGCTGCACCCTGGTGCTCAACACCGATCTGCATCCAAATAGTTTTTAAATTAGGTAACGCATGAATAGCTTCCTCAACAATTTCTGGAACAGCCTCAGATTTTCTAAATATTTGTACCATATCAATTGGTTGAGTTACTTCCGTTAAGTTTCTACAGGTTGTATTACCCCACATTACTTGCCCTTCATAAGACGGATTTATAGGAGTAATCGAGTAACCTCTCAAAGAAAGCCAACGAGCGACCATAAAGCTTGGCCTAACGGAATTTAAGCTCACACCAACAGAAGCAATTCTCTTATTGTTTTTAAGAATATTACTGATGTAATGACTATTATATTCATTTACCTTAGGCATAAAATTTCTTCAAAGTAATTTGGTTAAAGATTT
>JAQWNW010000015.1 GCA_029246285.1 Paracoccaceae bacterium
GAGGCATTAACAAAAGACCATGACCGGTTTGTTTGCACTGAAGTAGGTCAGCATCAGATGTGGGCTGCTCAGTTTCTCAGCTTTAATGCACCAAATCGATGGATGACTTCGGGTGGCCTAGGGACAATGGGATATGGATTTCCAGCATCGGTTGGTGTTCAAATGGCACATCCCAAATCATTGGTAATAAATGTTGCTGGAGAAGCTAGCTGGCTAATGAACATGCAAGAAATGGGTACGGCTTCTCAATACAACCTTCCAGTGAAGCAATTTATTTTAAATAATGAAAGGCTTGGAATGGTCAGGCAATGGCAAGAACTGTTGCATGGAGAGCGATACTCGAGTAGCTGGTCAGAGTCATTGCCAGACTTTGTGAAGCTAGCAGAAGCATTTGGTTGGAAAGGGATTTGCGTAAGTGATCCAAAAGACCTCGATGATGCTATTGTGGAGATGTTAGAATTTGATGGTCCCGTACTTTTTGACTGTTTAGTTGAGAAACATGAAAATTGCTTTCCAATGATTCCATCAGGTGCTCCACATAACGAAATGTTACTAGGAAATGCATCTACAGAAGATGCAATTAGCAGCAAAGGCGCTGTTTTAGTGTAGAGGAAATAAATGAATTCTTTAAATATAAAACAAGGGACATCTTCGCAATCAGCCTATGATTTGCGGTCGTCTTATGGAGACAATATCGAGACTCACACGCTAGCTGTCGTCGTTGATAATGAAGCAGGTGTTTTAGCGCGAGTGATTGGACTATTTTCTGGTAGAGGTTATAATATAGAAAGCCTAACTGTTGCTGAATTTGATCACGAGGGACACAGGTCGCGTATAACCATCGTAACCACTGGAACTCCACGCGTTATTGAGCAAATAAAGGCAGAATTGGGACGAATGGTGCCCGTTTATCAAGTGAATGATTTGACAGTTGAAGGTCCTTCAGTGGAGAGAGAGCTCGCTATTTTTAAAGTCGCAGGTTCTGGAGAAAAACGAGCAGAAGCAATGCGAACTGCGGAAATTTATAGAGCCAAAGTGGTTGATAGCACAATTAATTGTTATACCTTTGAACTCACTGGAAAATCAGAAAAAATTGATGCTTTCGCCGATATGATGCGACCACTGGGTTTAACAGAAATTGCTCGAACCGGTGTTATAGCCTTAAAGCGAGAATAAAAAAAATGGGCGAATATTTCGCCCTAGTTTAACGATCAAAGCTCATCATTAATACTGCTCTAATTTCTTGCCCGCGGCTTGATCGCTATAGAGGTAAATATTTACCTCTATTCACTATTTTTTTGAGTTTAGCTACATCCTGAAGTTGATCCACATGTGTTACATTTCATGCAAGTTCCGTTTCTTACCAAAGTATAATTTCCACAGTCACCACATGGATCGCCCTCAAAACCTTGCATTTTCGCCTTCGTTCTATTGTCAATCGCTGAAGAAACCTTAACATCAGAATTTGAGAGTGATGCGGCAGAATCAATGACTGCCCCAGTGGTACCATCAGCTAACCCTGAAGCTACTTCACCTTCTACGCCACCCTGAAGAACCATGAGATGTTGAGGAACACGTTTGCGCAAGTATCCAGTGGACGATACTTGTTTTAGCATTTCAACTGAACGCATCGCTGCCCCTTGACTTACGTCTTCAATATTTCGCTTGCCTTCCTCTTCCCCTCGACCCAGATCATCAAAGTGCTCTCCCTCTGGCTGCACATGTGCAAGATCAGTTCTATCCAAGTAAGATATGGCTAGTTCTCTAAATATATAATCTAAAATTGACGTTGCATTCTTTACGCTATCATTACCCTGAACCATACCTGCTGGTTCAAACCTCGTAAATGTAAAAGCGTCAACAAACTCTTCCAGTGGTACACCGTACTGCAATCCAACGGAAATAGCGATCGCAAAATTATTCATCATCGCCCTAAAACCCGCGCCCTCTTTATGCATGTCAATAAAGATTTCGCCTAAGCTTCCATCTTCATACTCCCCAGTTCGCAGGTAAACTTTATGCCCCCCAACCATTGCTTTTTGGGTATAACCTTTTCGTCTTTGAGGTAATTTTTCCCTATCTTGGGCACGCATCACTTCCTTTACAATAACCTTTTCTACAATTTTTTCAGCTAAAACTTGCGCTTTTTGACCATCTGGGGCCTCTAATAAAACTTCTTCAAGCTCTTCATCATCTTCAATCAATGCCGCTGCTAGTGGCTGTGATAGTTTGGACCCATCTCGATATAACGCATTTGCCTTAACACCTAATGACCAACTTAATTCATATGCTTCTAAGCATTCAGAGATAACTGCATCATTTGGCATATTTATTGTCTTGGAAATCGCACCTGAAATGAAAGATTGAGCTGCAGCCATCATATAAATATGGCTATTTACACTTAAGAACCTCTTCCCTTTCTTACCACACGGATTAGCGCAATCAAAAACATTAATATGTTCACTCGATAAATGAGGCGCACCTTCCAAAGTCATTGAACCACAAACATATTCGTTAGCTGCATCAACCTGTGCTTTTGAAAACCCTAAATGCCTTAGAAGATCAAAAGTAGGATCCAATAACTGGGTTTCTGGAATGCCTAATGTCCCTTTGCAGAAATCTTCTCCCAGCGTCCATTGATTAAAGACAAACCTGATATCAAATGCCGAGGCAAGGGCGGCTTCTATTTTTTTTAGCTCACCTTCACCAAAACCATGCCCCAACAACATATCATGATTTATACCAGGAGCTGAAACCATACTTCCGTGGCCAACAGCGTAACCTATTATATCCTCTATCTGTTCACCAGAATATCCCAGAGTTTCCAAAGCCGCAGGTACCGACTGATTAATAATCTTGAAATAGCCACCTCCCGCTAATTTCTTAAATTTTACGAGTGCAAAATCTGGCTCAATCCCAGTGGTATCGCAATCCATCACCAAACCTATTGTACCAGTTGGGGCAATAACTGTGGTTTGAGCATTACGATATCCATGTACTTTTCCTAGCTCAAAAGCTTTGTCCCACGCCTCTCTTGCTAGTCGTACCACTTCTTGATCAGGGCAGTTTTTTGCATCTAAAGGTATTGGTTTAACCGCTAGCCCTTTGTAACCATCTGCTTTGCTATGTGCAGCTTTTCGGTGATTATTAATGACCCTTAACATATGCTTGGAGTTTCTCTTAAAACCGTTAAATGGCCCGAGCTCTTCGGCCATTTCAGCAGAGGTTTTATAAGAAATACCGGTCATCAAGGCTGTTATTGCCCCGCAAAGAGCGCGTCCTTCAGCAGAATCATAGCTAAGCCCCATATTCATTAATAGCCCACCGATATTTGCATAACCAAGCCCTAAAGTTCTGAACTCATAGGACAATTTTGCTATTTGCTCGGAAGGAAACTGTGCCATCAAAACGGAAATTTCGAGAGTAATCGTCCACAAGCGCGTCGCATGTATGTAATCTTCAGATTGGAAAACTCCATCTTTATAAAATGACAATAAATTCATTGAGGCTAAATTACATGCGGTATCATCAAGAAACATATACTCAGAACAGGGATTTGAACCTCTTATTTCTCCATCTTCTGGGCACGTATGCCAGCTATTCACAGTGTCATGAAATTGAATGCCTGGATCTGCACAAGCCCAGGCTGCATGTCCAACCTGATCCCAAAGATCTCGAGCTTTTACAACTTTTGCAACCTCGCCATCTTTTCTCCTCAGCAATTCCCAGTCAGCGTCATCTTTCACAGCTTTTAGAAAACTATCTGTCACTCTTACCGAGTTGTTGGAATTTTGACCCGCTACTGTAACATAAGCCTCAGAATCCCAGTCAGTGTCGTAAGTTGGAAATTCAATACTTGCATAACCTTGCTTAGCATACTGAAGCACTCTGCTCACATATGTTTCAGGAATCATAACTTTCTTTGCAGATCTGATTGCTAATTTTAATTGAGCATTTTTCTTAGGATTACATGCTGCATCTTCTTCCCCATCCCAACATTTTATCGCTTCAAATATCTCATTCAATTTTTGCTCATGAAGTTTAGAGCCAGCAACTAAAGATGCCACCTTCTGCTCTTCTTTGACTTTCCAATTAATAAATTCCTCAATATCAGGATGATCCATATCACAAATTACCATTTTAGCGGCTCGTCGTGTGGTTCCACCAGACTTAATTGCTCCAGCAGCTCTATCACCAATTTTAAGAAAACTCATTAATCCAGAAGATTTACCACCACCACTCAAATTTTCCCCAGCTCCACGGAGTGAAGAAAAGTTTGTACCAGTACCCGAGCCATATTTAAACAATCTAGCCTCTCGATTCCACAAATCCATTATACCACCTTCATTCACTAAGTCGTCTGAAACCGACTGAATAAAGCAAGCATGGGGCTGAGGGTGTTCATATGATGATTTAGATCGAATAAGTTTCTTGGATTCAAAATCGACATAGTAATGACCTTGGCTCGGGCCATCTATTCCATACGCCCAATGTAATCCAGTGTTAAACCATTGAGGTGAGTTTGGCGCAGCCATTTGGTTTGCCAACATGAATCTCATCTCATTATAATAAGCTAAGGCGTCTTTTTCCGAAGAAAAATAGTTCCCTTTCCATCCCCAATATGCCCACGCTCCGGCTAACCGATCAAAAACTTGTTTAGCTGTAGTTTCTCCTCCATACCTATCTTCTTCTGGGAGACTCTCTAACTTCTCTAGATCTGCCTCGGACCGCCATAAAAATTTAGGAATGCCCTTTTCTTTAACTTTTCTCAATTTTGCTGGCACACCAGCTTTTCTAAAATATTTCTGAGCAATAACATCAGCTGCTACTTGCGACCAACCGCCTGGGATCTCAATGTCATGCTGAGAAAATACAATTGTTCCATCTGGATTTCTAATTTCTGACGATGTTCTAGAAAAATCCATTTCGGAATATGCGTCTTTGGTTGAGTCTGTAAAACGATGCTCGATCTTCATGCTTGCCTCTTGTTAGTTTTTACCGTGTTCTCACGATATAGTTTTTGTTTTTTTACTTTGCTTTTATTTCTGGCCATCGCAAAAATACTATATATTGTGTCGCTTAGGAATGTAGGCACTAATAGACGTGTAAATTGAGCAATGGTCAACGATAATTTTACATTTTTTTTTAAATATTTTTGTTGACTGCAAAACGAATCCTAATCGGATACAAAAAAAATCAAACTTAGAACAGAAAAACAAAAAATTTGTTATAGAAACGAATACCTTACGAAGAGTTATTAAAAACAAAAAGTCGAGAATTGAATTTTTGTTATTTTTATTACCGTGCCGTAATCACAAAAACCTTAAATTCTCCTTTCATAAATAAGTAGTATATTTAGCACAGTTGAAAATTGCCAACCCAATAACCTAACAACACTCTAGAATGAAAAAACATGGTCGGGGCGATAGGATTCGAACCTACGACCTACGGTACCCAAAACCGCCGCGCTACCAGGCTGCGCCACGCCCCGAACATAACGGATGCTTTAGCCTTTTGAGTTGAAGATGAAAAGCCCTAATCTTTAAAATTACATGACTTATTATCGTTATTATTCTCAAAATATTCATGCTTAACACAATCTCCAATTTCCAACTTAATCGTCTGTGCAAGGTTCCCATTGATCTCCAGGACCGCAGAAACATTTTCTCCAGCACTCATAATCTCTAAACTGTCTGGCTTGGCGTTGTGATAGATTTTAAGTATTTGTCCAGTAGCGGACAAAAATATAACATCCAAACTAATCACAGTGTTTTTCATCCAAAAAGAGGCGCGGCGCGGTCTTTCATATAAAAACAACATCCCACTTTGAGGTTTTAAACTATTGCGACCCATTAATCCTTTTTGCCTTCGCTCAGGAGTTTTGGCGATTTCAACGAGAAATGGGGTGTTGGTATATTTTGTTTTACAAAAATAATATTTTTTTGATCACTCAAAACAATCTCAGACGAAGAGAGATAAATAAAACATATTAATAAAAATCTAGCCAGAATCGCGAATTTTAACTGTATAAAAACCATTACAATCCAAATCAAATATTCCCTAACTTTAAGTATCCTGTTATGCTCACGCTTAGCAACAATAGTTATTAATAAACCTACGGATACAACCTTTGTTTACTCCAATTTTTTAATTCCGATTTAAAAATATATCGAAACCTATCATGAAGTCGGTCTTCACCGTCCGCCCATAATTCGATTTCAAAAGGAATAATTTTAAAGCCACCCCAATTTTCAGGACGTTTGGGATTCTGACCTTCTTGCTCAGCAACTTCATTAACCCGCCGCAATAATATCTCACGACTGTCTAGAGGCTTCGATTGATCAGAAGCTATTGCTCCATACCTACTATTTAAAGAACGCGATACAAAATATTTGTTAGCTTGATCACTAGAGGTTTTTTCAATTGTCCCTCTCACTCGGACTTGGCGACGTAAAGATTTCCAATGTATCACCATTGCTGCGTTTCCTGATTCTACAATTTCATTGGACTTAACAGAGTTATAATTGGTATAAAAAATAAATGCATTGCTCTCTATTTCCTTCAGCAATACCATTCTAACATTTGGACATCCTTCTTTATCAACTGAAGCCAAAGCCATCGCATTGGCATCGTTTATTTCTATTTTTTCAGCCTCTTTCAGCCATTTTTTAGCAATCAAGATTGGATCTGCACCATCAAAAATATCACTCATACCACTCTCAATTCTCTAAAATAAAATTCTACCCTTGGCGAACCGTTAACTTCTCTTTAATATAACTTGTTAATTAACGCTAGAAAGTCATGTGTCAATAACAGGAAGCAAACATGTCCAATTTATTAAAAGGCAAACGTGGCCTAATCATGGGCTTAGCAAACGATAAATCAATTGCTTGGGGCATAGCAAAAGCTTGCCACGGAGAAGGTGCTGAATTGGCATTTACTTACATGGGAGACGCATTCAAAAAGCGAGTCGAACCGTT
>JAQWNW010000020.1 GCA_029246285.1 Paracoccaceae bacterium
ACTCTAATACGATTGAATTTAGCCACAAAGCATCGTGGTAGTAGAGCACCTTGTGTGCAAGTGTCGCGGGATGGAGCAGCCCGGTAGCTCGTCAGGCTCATAACCTGAAGGTCGTAGGTTCAAATCCTACTCCCGCAACCAATAGTAATAAATCAATTACAATAGCTTAGCTATATTAGAGCTATAAAAACTACTTTCATATTTTTTTCTGTTATAGAGGATCTTGTGTTAGATTTAGCAGAGTGTTACGTTTTAGCTTCAGATGCACTTGGTCAAATATTGTCAGGTTTTTAGCCATTATATTCTTTTGAAATTAACATTACTTATTGGCCGATGTAATTGAATTGATATTTGGAGATAAAAACTATGAATTGGACCGTCAAGAACCAGAAAAATAAGGCGATAGTGTGGGATTATTGGCAACGAATGAATAATGCCAAGCCATCTGAAATAAAGTCAATTTGTGGGAAGGTCTTTGATAAAGATGTTAACTGGAATGGCTCACAACCTTTTAATCAAATAATTGGGGTTGATAACCTCATTTCAGAGTTTTGGGAACCATTTCTAAAAGCGTTTCCGGATATTCAACGCATTCCGTATATTCTTTTAGGTGGTATGTCAGCGGATGAGGAGTGGGTTTCTGGATATGGATATTTGTCTGGAACTTTTGTTAATGATTGGTTGGGAATTCCAGCAACGGGTAAGAAAACAAATATAAACTTTGGTCAATTTTTTGTTATGCGTGATGAAAAGATTGTTGAGAGTTATGTTATTTTCGACATTCTCAGCGTCATGAAACAGGCTGGTTTTCAAGTGTTACCTCCTGCACTTGGTCGGGAGGGTGGTAAGGTTTTAAAACCACGTGGAAATGGCATTCTCTTAACTGAACAGGATGATTTGGAAAGCCGTAAGACACAGCAACTAATTGAGGCAATGGCGACAAGCATGGGGTGGTATAACAGAAGTCGTGACATGGAAAATATGGACACTATGCGTCATCACTATTTCTGGCATCCTGATTTTCATTGGATGGGCCCCACTGGGATAGGCTCATCCCATAATATCGAAGAATACAAAGATTTTCACCAAAGGCCATGGGTACTTGGGTTTGGTGATCGCGATTTAAATGAAAAATCTGGTGGCCGTTTCATGGGTTGGTATTCTGAAGGTCAGTATGGAGCGCTTGGCATTTGGGACTCTAAGTACTCGTTTCATAATGGAGAATATCAGGGGATTCCTGCAACAAAAAAAATGATGACCCTTCGAGATTTCGATTGGTATAGGCGAGAGGGAGACTATTTAATTCAGAATTGGGTGCCGATGGACGTAATTGATCTCTTTTTACAAATGGACGTAGATCTCTTTGACCGTATGCATCGTCAACACGAACTCCGAAAGCAAGGTATAAATTGGTGGGATTTACCGGTAAATGGTTTTTCTTCAGATTCTTGAGTTGACATATCTACCACAGTTTTAGCTTCATGATTAGGTCCTAATCTAATAAAAAGGGGAAGTTGTGCTGATTTTTCTATAATGTTTTTTCTGAGATAAATTTGTCCGATTTTAAAAAAAGCATATTTATTCGTTCTTGCGGCATCCTATCAAGAGCTTTTGTAAGAATAGATAGCCGATGGTTTTTCTTAAAAAATTCCTTATTATCGCTCATGAATTTCCAATATAATCCATCCACAGTATCGCACCAATCTGCCTTTTTATAATTACTCATTTTTAATATGTAGTTTGATCCACAAGCATAAGGTTTTGTTGCAAATATTCCACCATCAGCAAAGGTACCCATCCCAAAAATATTTGGAACCATAACCCATTCTGAAGAGTCAACAAACATCTCCATAAACCATTTGTATATTTCTTTTGGATGAATTCGAGCTAGGTTCATAATATTTGCAATTATCATCAATCTTGGGATATGGTGGGTGAAGGCATAATTGATGCAATCCTTAATCGCATCATCAAGTGGTTCTATTCCGGTGGTCCCATCATACCAATGGCTAGATAATTTTCGATTATGGCCGAAGAAATTAGCTTTTTCTTGCTCCTCGCTTTTTGAATAATAGACGCCTCGTATAAATTCACGCCAACCTATAATTTGCCTTACGAAACCTTCTAAAGAGTTTATTGGAATTTTGTGTTTTTCTGCATACGTCAAAGCTTTATTGATTACTTCTCTCGGTGTTAATATTCCTAGATTTAGGATCGCACTTAAAGCACTATGAAAAACAAAATTGTTATCATTTTTTACAGCATCTTCATATTTTCCAAAATTCTCAAATCTTTTATCAAAAAAATCATCCATCCAAATCAAGGCATTCTTTCGGTTAGTAGGCATCCAAAGATTTTTTACTGATCCAGGATGATCTTGGAATACTGTCTCAATTTTAGCTGTGAGATTTTTACTGTATTTTGACACACTTAATTTTGGTAATGGTGGTATGATCACATTTTTAGGAAGTTTTTTTCTATTGTCTTCATCAAAAGACCATTTTCCACCTGTTGGCTTATTATCGAGATCAATTAAGATTTTAAGCTCTATTCGTGCTGACTTGTAGAATGAACCCATTCTCAAGACTTTCTTTTTAGAAAAATCTTTGAACCGTTCTTTATTAAAGAGAAACATAGGTGAAGTGTGTTCTATGAACTCAATTGGAAGAGATCGTTTAAAAACGTCAAATTTGTTCTCAAATGTTTTGTCAATAATTTCAAAATAATGAATTTGAGAGATCTTATTATTTTGAAGCTCTTGGTCTAAGACGTTAAGAAAAGGCACGTTAAATGTGTCATCATCAATTGAATGGTAGATCACCCGAAATCCTTCATTAATTAATTCATCTCGATATTCGCGCATTGCAACAAAAAACATATGAATTTTAAGTTTGTGGTGAAAATAATCTGTGGCTAAACCCAGATCTTCTTTCATAACTATGGTTTTGCAATCAGTTTTGCTGATTTCATTAATTGGGAATAATTGGTTTCCCAGTATCAGTAAGAGTTTTTTTTGTTCCATTGAATTTCTATTTAAATTTATAATTGTTAATTATTAAGATAATGATCTTCCTTTTTTAAATAGACTACAGAATGGTCATCAAAATCATATTCGCCTACGGATTTAAAATTATTTTTATAGTGGAAATTTAATGATACTTGATTTTTGGGGATGGTATTGACTTCACAACATATTGGTAGGTGTTTTGTTCCCGCTATTTTATAAAGCCTGTTATATAACTGCGAGCCAAGTCCTTTACCTAAATTATTTTGCTTTATTGCAACCCTATCAACATACATGAATTTACTTTCACTGTTGTTAAAAAATCTATAATTAGGTGAATGATATTTTGATTGCTCTCTAAAACATACTAAGAAACCGATAATTTCATTATTACTCAATATGTACATACTTGTATCACTGAGCTTGATTAGTTCCTCTAATTCAGCTTCTGTAGATAGGCTGCCAAGGGCGGGCACATTATCCTGATTAAGCGCATGAAGCTCTTTTATAATTTTTGGTTCTAGTACAGATTTAATTTCTATAATTTTCATATTTTTTACCTACTAATCGGAGGGATAAGTATCATTTAAACTTTGGCGATTTTTGATGTGATCATGCCATGCAGATAACTTAGGATGATTTTTTCTCCAACCAATGGAGTCATGACGAAAATCGAGATAATCCAAGGAAATTGCAACAGTTAAACTTCCCATATTAATATTTTCTAGGAGTTGGTCGATGTTGTCTTCAAGATGATTCAGCGTACGATTTATCTTTAACAACTGCGCATCAACCCATTCTTGAACCCTAAGCTTTTCAGATCTAATTCTAATTTCGTAAATAAGTAAAACAGCCGCTTCCAGTATGCCATCAGCTAATGCTTCTAGGTGCAATGCTTCCCAAATATTCTCGCCCTCAGGATAGAGTTTTATCCCATCGCCCCCCTGGTTTTTTTCGTCTATATATCTGCAGATATATTTACTATCAATAATGGATGATCCATCTGGCAGTAGTAATGTGGGTATTTTTCCTAAAGGATTTACTGCTGGAACAATGTCGCCTGGAGCCATTGGACCTATTTTTACTTCTTCTAAAAATACATCATCAATCTGTTTTGTTTCAATAAGTGCTACCAAGGCTTTTCGGGCAAAGGGAGAAGGTCGACTATAAAATAATTTCATTTTGAGTTCCTTATGATTTAGCTATTTATAATGTAGAGCCTTAAGCTTTGTTTGCTATAAATGCTTTTTTTCTGTTGGGATAACAAGTTTTGCAAATTTCACAAACGCGACCATCACAACCTCTTGCAGAACAGTATTGTCTCCCATAAAAAATAATTTGTAAGTGTAATTTATTCCAAGCACTTTTTGGAAATAACGTTTTCAAATCACCTTCCGTTTGTTTTACATTTTTACCTGAAGTTAAGCCCCAGCGTTGTGCTAAACGATGAATATGAGTGTCGACAGGAAAAGCAGGTTCTCCAAATCCTTGAGACATTACGACACTTGCGGTTTTATGCCCGACTCCGGGTAAGGTTTCCAAAGCCTTGATATCTTTTGGGACTTTTCCATCATATTTCTCGACTAATATTGATGACAAATTGTGTATCGCTTTTGATTTTTGTGGCGCTAATCCACATGGTCGTATTATGTTGTAAATTGTTTCTATGGGAATACTTCTCATTTCAAATGAATTATCCGCTAGTTTAAAAAGGTGGGGTGTTACTTGATTTACTCGCTCATCGGTACACTGGGCACTCAATAATACAGCGACTAATAATTCAAAATTATTTTTGTGATTAAGGGGAATGGGTGTTTCTTCATAGAGTGCATTCAACTTACTTAGAATAAAGGATGCTCTTTCTTTTTTTAACATTTTAAGTCTGTCTTAATTTAATTAATTGAAATTCTTTTTAACGCATTTTGCCTGAATATAGCACATAATTAATCGAAGCTTAGTCCTATTTTAAGAAATAATATAGTTTGGAAGTTTAATCTTATGTTGATTAGCTCAGTATTTGACTATTTGGATAAATTAAAGGAGATTTTTTTTGGGCTATAAATTTAGTTGGATAGAATTTTAAATAAAAGTGAATGTAAATTTTTAAGCAAGGATGAGTTAAATTAGGAGGTCTAACATGATCAACCAACAAGATTCAGAGAATTTTTTCCTTGGCCGTAAAGCTTTAGTGACAGGAGCGGCGGGTGGCATAGGGAAAGTTTTAGTCGAATCTCTCCGTGCTAAGGGTGCGTGCGTTGCAGTGACAGATCTTGATACATCGGACCTTACTGCTGAAGGTCATTTTGATGGTAATTTGTTGGATAGTAAGTTTTGTGATGAATTGCCAAAAAAAGTTGCCGATCATTTGGGGGGATTGGACATATTATGTAACAATGCTGGGATTATAAAGCGAGGTCCCATTACGGAAATGACTGATGAGGATTACAGTCTAACCATGGGTATAAATGTGGAAGCCCCGTTTAGATTATGCCGTTCTACCATCCCTTTAATGATAGGTGGTGGAGCAATCGTAAATACAGCGTCTTGCTGGGGTCTAAGGCCGGGACCTAATCATCCATTGTATGTTATGTCTAAGGCGGCTCTAGCATCGATGACCCAGTGCCTTGGTAGGGATCATGCTCACCAAGGAATTCGAATAAACGCTGTTTGTCCAAACGAGGTAAATACGCCAATGTTGAGAACTGGTTTCGAAATTAGAGGACTTGATCCGGCTGAAGGAATTGAGAAGTTAGATGCGTCTGTACCGATTGGTCGAATAGCCAAACCCCAAGAGATTGTAGATGTTATCTTGTTTTTGTTGTCTGATTCAGCAGCTTATATGTGTGGATCATTAGTAGAAGTTAATGGTGGAAAGCCGGTGATATAATGGATTTTTCTAATAAAATAGTTTTAGTTTCTGGTGGTTCTTCTGGAATTGGAGCCGCAACAGCTAAATTAATGGCCGAGAGAAACGCACGTGTTTTTTGTGTGCAGCGTAGCAGTACTTGTTATGAAGATATTTTAGCAGATTTAAGTGATCCTTTGGCTCCAATGAAGATCATATCAGAAATTGAGAGCCGGGTGGGTGCATTAGATATCGTTGTGAATAATGCAGGTATTATGAAGGAAGGTCGAATTGATGATATGCCATTAGCTGATTGGAACAAACAGATCGCAATTAATTTAACCACACCATTTTTGCTTATTAGAAATGCTTTAGAGATGTTAAGAAAAACAAAAGGCAATATCGTAAATGTTGGATCGATTGAAGGTCTTGGGGTTAATCCAGGTCACGCAGCTTATGCTGCCTCCAAAGCGGCGTTACATAGCTTAACTCGTAGCGTTGCGGTGGATCATGGGGCAGAGGGTGTAAGATGTAATGCTGTTGCTCCAGGTTGGATAGATACACCATTAAATGTTAATTACATCGAAAGTATGCCTGATGTTAATAAATTCAAAAAAGAGTTAAAGAACATCCATCCAATAGCTAGAACTGGAAACCCTAAGGAAGTGGCGAATCTAATTTGTTGGTTGGCCTCTTCAGAGGCAAGTTTTGTAACTGGACAAGTCTGGACTATCGATGGTGGACGGATGAGTAAATTAAGCTTGCCATAAAAATTTTGAATTTAATTATTAAAATGCCTGCCAATAATCCTTTAAAAATCTATCATCTCAATGATCCAAAAATTCGTCTAAATGGCATAACTAAATGATAACAAATAAATTATGGTGACCTGACGTGGTCAGTTAATCTGCCACTGTACTATCATCATTTAATAAAATATATTTGGCGGATATTTAAAATTTTTCTGGTTGAGTAATGCAATTATCTGAAAATCCAATGACACCAGGTTTAAGGAAAAAAGTAAAAGATTCTGAGGAACTTAACTTTGATCCTGAGAACGCTCGTAAAAATAAGAACTCGGCTTTCTTTCACCAATTTGAGGATCTCAGGGTAGATTTAACTAGATCATTTATACCAGAAGAAACATTAATTGATCTAGTAGCGTTAGCAAACAATGCAGATGTTTCGCAAAAAATAAAAATGCTATTTAATGGCGATAAAATTAATTCTTCAGAAAATTTAGCAGTTGAGCATCAAAATCAACGAAGTCCAGAAAGGTTTAACTCTAAAGAATGGGGACATTTAGAAAATTTTGTCAAGAATATTAGAGCCAACCAGAATTATAAATCAATTATAAATATTGGTGTTGGTGGTTCAGATTTGGGTGTATCCGCTGTTTGCGATATTTTAAAAAGTTATGATGATGACCCTTATTTACATTTTTTATCGAATTTAGACCCCTCAATTTTCGGGCATGTTCTTTCTAGATGTGATCCTCGAACGACTTTGATAGTGGTATCCTCTAAATCCTTTGAAACAGTTGAAGCTCTTCGGAATGCCGACTTAGTTCGAAAATGGTTAAAGGCAGGAAAAGTTGATTACAAAAAATCTATGATCGCAGTAACAGCTTATCCAGAAAAAGCTGTGGCATGGGGAATCTCACCAGAGCTTGTTTTTAATTTTCCTAAAACAGTAGGGGGAAGATTCTCAGTTTGGTCAGCAATTGGGTTGCCCCTTGCGCTTGTTTTAGGCGTTACAAAATTTAAGGAATTCCTAGCGGGTGGGCATGCTATTGATAAACATTTTCAGGAAACCGAGTTAAGTAAAAACATTCCAGTTTTGCTGGCTCTTTTGCGGATATGGAATCGAAATTTCCGTGGCTTTAATTCTCACGTACTTTTGCCATATGAAACAACTCTTAAGAAATTTATTTCGTGGTCACAACAGTTAGAAATGGAAAGTAATGGAAAAACTGTTGATAGGCATGGAAATCCATTGAAAATGGCTGCGGCTCCCTTAATTTGGGGGGATGTTGGAACTAATTGGCAACACAGTTTTGGCCAGTTCTTGATGCAAGGCGTGGATGTGTGTCCTATTGATTTTCTTTATGCTAGAAATTCTATGAAAGACGAAAATGAATTTGGTTATGAATTTAATCATAAAATAAACCTTTCAAATTTATTAGGCCAGGCAAATGCTCTTGCATTGGGTAATTCTGATAGAATGAACTCTCACAAAAATTGTGAAGGTAAAAGACCTTCAACAATAATCAGCTGGAACGAAAATAATCCTTATGCAATAGGTAGATTATTTGCACTTTATGAGCATATAACAATCGTTTGTGGTTTTATTTGGGATTTAAATAGTTTTGATCAGTGGGGCGTTCAATATGGCAAGACACTTGCTCAAGAATATATAAATTCAAAGGATCTTGTTTTATAGGTTTGATGCTTTCTGAAAAGCCGATCTTTCAGTTAATCTCGCAATGTAAGTTAATAGGTTGGGTTTATCGGACATATCAGCACCAAGTCTGTCGGCCATAATCACAGCATGCCCTGTCATCAAATCTGCTGCGCTGAAAGTTCCAGCAAGGTAGTCTCTATTATTCATGTGAGCGTCCACAGCAATCAACATTTGGTTTAATAACTTTGTTGCTCTTTTCACGTTTACTTCAGTTCTGCGCTCAGGTGGTAATAGGATCGTTTCTACTACAATTATATTCATTGGTGGCATAATCATACCTTCAGCGTAATGAAACCATTGAAGATAGTTTGAAAACTCTTGATCCTCGAAACTCGGCACAAGTGAATTATTCTTATATTTCTCTAATATATACTGAATAATGGCACCTGACTCAAATATCTTAACGGGGCCATCTTCAAGAGTTGGAACCCGTCCCATTGGATGGATTTCTAAATAATCAGGTGAGCGCATTTCCTTGCTTCCTAGATCAAATTTTTGAATTTCATACTCTATATTTAGTTCTTCGAGCAGCCATGCGACACGTACAGCTCTACTATTTCGTGCATAATATAATTTCATCTTAATTTCCTCCAATGAGGTAAGTTCAGTTGGTATTTTTTACACATTATTTTACGTTAAGTTAGCTAGTATTGTCTTAAAATGTCAATAAATGTTAACGTTATCATCATAAAGGAGATTGCGCTTCGATATCAACGCAGTTGTTAAGAATGATTTTGAGATGGGGAATTATATGTCTGACAATAAATGGATTTTACTGGAAGATCATGGGGCGGGCGTTATAAGCCTCACTATGAACTGTGCGCCAGTAAACGCACTTACTTCAGAAAACTTAAATTTTATGGCAAAATTACTTGATAATTTAGAAGATGATAATTCAATAAAATCTTTAGTTATAAATAGTTCTTTTAAAGTTTTTTCTGCTGGAATTAACTTGAAGGAGGCTCAGAATTTTGATCTTGATGCGCAGGTTGCCATGGTACGTGGCTTGAATACGGTTTTTTCGAAATTATTTCAGTTTTCAAAACCAGTTATTGTTGCGTCAGAAGGTGCGGCAATAGCCGGTGGATTTTTCTTTATACTAACAAGTGATTATAGAGTTGCGGGTCCAAAGAGTATGTTTGGATTAGCAGAAGTACAGGTAGGTGTTGATTTTCCTTTACCATTGCTGGAAATAGCCCGAGCAATGTTAGGAGCAGGGGATTTAAGGAGGTTAATGCAAAGTGGCAATCCTATAAAATCTGAAATCGCTTTAAATTCAGGAATTATTGATGAAATTGCTCATGAAGGTGAGACTTTTAGTAGAGCTTTAGCTGTTGCAAAAAATTATTCTGAGATTCCCCCTAAAACCTATTCAAAAGTTAAAAGACAAATACGAGGTTCTTCTATTGATAAAATTCAAAGCTTGATGAAAGCAAATTATGGCGTTCCAGATAATGGCTGGTACAGTGATGAAACCAAAGCTGCCATGAAAGCGAAAATAAAATAGCATTTAATTCTAAGCGGGTCTTTTTGATCTTGGGCTTTCATCCATTAATCCTATTAAATCTTGGTTCATCAAGAGAGAAAGCTCAGCTTTAAGGGTGCTGTATTTAGGATTATCCCATAAATTATTAGTTTCTGACGGATCAATTGTTAAATCATAGAGTTCCCCCCAATTTTCATTCAAGAACACATTAAATTTATATGATTTTGTTATGATAGAGCGAACACGAGCTGGTGTTTTGAACCCTAATCTTGCTCCGCCATCATTATATTCAATTAGCACGCGATCTCGTAATAATTTTTCGCCCATCAAGCATGGTAACAACGATTCCCCACTCATGCCATTGTATGGGGAAATTCCGGCTCGATCTAAAATTGTAGCAGAGATGTCTATTGTTGAGGCTAAGTCATTTGAAATTTGTACATTTTCACACTGAGGATCAGCCCAAATAAATGGAACATTTGTAACGGCATTGAAGGGTAGAGCCCCTTTTAAAAGCATATTAAAATCTCCCAAATAGTCACCATGATCTGAATTAAAACAAACAATGGTATTATCGGCTTGAGTGCTGCCGTTCAGTACATTCATTATTTCTCCAATCGCGTCATCAACCATGGAGATCATACCCCCTGTTAAAGCCATTGCTTGCTTGATTTTTTCATCATCAAGCATCATGGCTGTTTGAGGACTGAATTGACCATTATTCCCTTTCCAATTTTGATGCATCCACTGCATTGGTGGAGTTGGGTTTTTATGTTTTGAATAGGGTAAGTTAACTTCAAACTCTTCTGGGGAGTACATATCCCAATATTTTCCTGGTGGATTAAATGGATGATGGGGGTCGGGAAAAGAAACAAATAAGTAGAATGGTTTTTCATTTGTTAGATTATCTTTTAAGTAATTTATGGTTTGATTCTTAATATATGAAGTTGGATAATATTCTGCGGGGATAGGGGTTCGATATGCTTGTGGGCAAGAATAATTATGTGGTAATTCGTTGTCTCGATTCTGTAATTCTTTCCAATTTGGAACGTTTTCTCTAAACCATTGTCTATAATGGCCTCCACATTGATCGCCATGACTCGTTACCATATCAACGTGCTGATAACCGTAATATGGAACGGGGAACTCATATCGTCCATCTTTTAGGTATCGGCCGGGTTCTTCGTGAGAATAATTTCCGCTTTCACTTTTCCAAGCTTCTTCTATTGGTCCAACTTTATTAGGATTTTTAAAATAGGGCTCTTCGTCAGTCATCGGTTGAATATGACTTTTCCCAATTGATGCAGTTCGGTAACCAGCGGACGCAAGAACATCAACGAATGTATTTGCTCTTAAAGGTAAGGTGCAGCCATTATATCTCAAGCCATGTTGGGTTGGGTGTCTTCCAGTGAGTAGTGAAGCACGATTAGGCATACATACTGGTGAGGCAACATGAAAGTTTTTAAAAAGCGTACCTGCAGATGCGATGCTATCAATGTTGGGTGTTTTAATCACTGGATGGCCATAACAACCCAACCAATCCGCTCGATGTTGATCCGTAATGAAAATTAAAAAATTTGGTTGCTTTGCCATTTTTATTTCCTGAATTTAGGTTTATTTTTGAGCTTCAATTACCATATTGGTAGCATTTTTATAAACTACTTTTGCATTCTTAAAACCAGCGGCTTCCAATATATTAAGTAATTTTTTTGGACCGGCTTGCGCACCAAGCGCTAACCCTACTTCTTGGGATTTTGATGTTGGCACACACCCCATGGTTGAAAATGAATAATACATTTGTCCAATAGTATTTAAGTTGTCAGCTGGATGATCTGCAGCGGTGGGTTCGATTAAAATTATATATCCATCATTTGAAAGGTGCTCATAGGCATAATTTGCTGCGCCGATGGGGTCCCCCATATCATGTAAACAATCAAAAAATGCTAGTAAGTCAAATTCTCCTGAGTAGCTTTTTGCATCTGATACGTAATAAGAGATTCTATCATTCAAATCAGCATCCATTGCATGCTTTTTGGCCGAAACAATGGACGGCTCATGGATGTCAAATCCAGTGATGTGTGCTTTTGGAAAGGCCTCAGCTATCATTAGGGTTGACAAGCCAAAGCCACATCCAATATCTGCAAATCTGCCACCATTTTCTAGTATATCAGTTGCACCAGTAAGTTTAGGAAGCCATTTTTGAATTAGATTTGAAGAGTACGATGGTCTGAAGAAACGGGCTGTACCTTGAAAAATACAAGGGTGTGACTCACTATATGGCACTCCTTCTCCAGTTTGAAATGCCTCTTTCACTTTCTCTATATTGTGCACATTGCCTGAAAGGACATCGTAAGCACCAATCATAAGTGCGGGACTATCTTCTTCTGCAAAGACGGCTTTTTGCTCTGGACTTAAATGAAATTTTGTAAGGGTTGTATTATAAGAACAGTAATTTGCTGCACACATAGCGTGTAACCATTCAGTACAATATCGCACATCAATATTTGTCACTTTACTTAACTTTTGGACTGTACACGGTCCAAATTCTGCTAATTTTTGAAAAATGCCTAATTCGTCGCCAATTCTCATTAACGGTATTATAGCTCCTGCTGCAACGTTTTGCATGATTTTCCATTGAAGTTTTTTTAAAGATTCAATGTCTATTTTTTCTTTTTGCATATTTGACCCTAATTAAATTTATTTATTCTCTTGCTATTCAGTATTAGGATACTGCATTAAAACGCAATATCAAAACAAGTGTAAGAAAATCTCAAAAATTCTAGGGGAGTTCCTATGGGTCAAAATATAGTTAAAAGTGTTAAGTCATTAGTAAGCGAAGCAAATAAAGTTGTTAATATTATGACAGTCGATGAGGTAAAGAAAATCCTAAACAAAGATGATCATATAATTGTTGATTTGCGAGACTTTAGGGAGCTCAAAAGAGAGGGTAAAATACCGGGTGCTTTTTCATGTCCAAGAGGCATGTTGGAATTTTGGATCGATCCTGAAAGTCCCTATCATAAGGAAATCTTTAATCAGGACAAAACTTATGTGTTTTATTGCGCAAGCGCTTGGCGTTCTGCATTAAGTGCTAAAATTGCCATGGAGATGGGTTTGAAACCAGTTGCACATATAGCGGGTGGGTTCTCTGCGTGGAAAAAATCCGATGGTGAAATAGAGTTATTGGATTGAGCAAAGAAGCTATCGATTTGTAGACTGAAATTTTTTCATTAAATACGGACCTGATAAAGTGCTTGGGTATTTAGGTGTATCGTTATCGTTAATGCAGTTTGGAAGGCATTTAATTTCAGCATCCCAATTTGGTTGATGAAAGTAAGCTATTGACTGGCGTTTTGATGCGGAATTTTTATTTATAACCCGGTGCAATGTTGAGACCCAGCGATCATTTGTCCATGTTGCCATTAGATCCCCTATATTAATAATAAATGTATCAGGTATCGCAGGAACTTCCTTCCAATTGCCATCAGGAGATAAAATTTCAAGACCTTGTGAATATTCCTGTGGCAGCAAAATAGTTAGGCTACCGTAATCACTATGTGCCCCAGCTCTCAATTGATCAGTTTGAGGAGTCAAATTTTGCGCTGGATAATTAAGTGCTCGAAGAGCCGAAATGGGCTCATCAATATAGGGTTCAAAGAAATTTTCTTCTAAATTCAATGCTACTGCAAATATTTTCATAATTTTTGAAGCCAAAAGCTCCATTTCTTTATAATAAGCCTCCCACGCTAATTTGAAGTTTTTGGGTTGGGTAGGCCATATTGTTTTTGCGTAGCAAAAGGCTAATGCGTCTGGGTCAGTGATATGAATTGGTTTTCTAATTGGTCCCCCATTAAAACTTTCCTTTAAATCTGGTGGCGTTAATATGCCTTTGGATGCGGCCAAAGCCTCCTTTCCAGGCCCAATATAACCGTAGGGGTATCCATCAAAGAGAACTTTTGAATGATTTTTTTCATCAATTGAGAGCGAAAAAAAACTCTCAGTTGCGGACCAAATATTTTTTATTATAGATTTTTTTATCCCATGATTTCTTATGGCTAAAAAGCCACTCCTTCGGCATATTTCATCTACTTCTTTTGCATATTTTATTTTGTCTTTGATGTTTCTGGAGAAATATTTTTCGAGATCAAAAACTGGAAAATCAGACACGAGTTTCTCCTATAAGATGTTCAAATTTTATTTATATTAGATTTTGGATATATTAATACTTACCTAATAGTACAAAATAGTTTAATTTTGGCAATGACGAGTAATATTAGTATTTTTTAGGAGTTGTAATGGCAAGTTGGAAACATTTTCTTGAAAAAGAGCAAGATAGATTTTTATCTGAGCTAATCGAATTTGTTAAGATTCCGTCAGTTTCAGCTTCTCCTGAATTCATAGACGATGTGAAGGATGCCGCAGATTGGGTTGCTAAGCGAATTATTAAAGCGGGTGGTGAAAATGTTGAAGTAATGCAAACAGGAGGGCATCCCTGTGTTTATGGAGATTGGCTGCATGCTGGGAGTGAAAAACCAACCATTCTTATTTATGGTCATTTTGATGTGCAACCAGCTGATCCTTATGATTTGTGGGAGACGCCTCCATTTGATCCGGTGATCCGAGATAATAAGGTTTTTGGTCGAGGGGCTTCGGATGATAAAGGGGGTATGTTGATACCTATCATATCCTTTGAAGCTATTAAAGAAACGACTGGTAAATTACCAGTAAATGTTAAGTTTTTGTTTGAAGGTCAGGAAGAGATAGGATCTCCTGAGTTGCCAGAGTTTATAGCAAAGTATCGAAACAAATTTTCATGTGATATGATTTTTTCATCGGACGGTTTGCAGTGGACAGAGGATGAAGCAAATTTGGTAACTTCCCTTAAGGGATTAGTTGGTGCTGAAATAAAAGTAATTGGACCTACTACAGATCAACATTCTGGTTTGCATGGTGGTGCTATTGCAAATCCCCTGATGGCAATAAGTCAGCTAGTAGCTTCTATGAAAGATGAAAAAGGCAAAATTACCATAAATGGGTTTTATGATGATGTATTAGAACTAACCGAAGAAGATCGGGCGGATATTGCACGCGTTCCTTATAATGAGGCAGAATATATCAAAGAACTTAATGTAACTGAATTACACGGTGAGGAAGGTTACACGACACGTGAGAGACTCTGGGCAAGGCCGACATTAGATGTGAATGGTATTTGGGGAGGTTATCAAGGATTGGGAAGTAAAACAGTTCATCCTTCTGAAGCTAGTGTTAAAATAACGTGTCGCTTGGTAGACAATCAAAATCCAGAAAAAATTTATGAGCTTATTCATAAACATGTAAAAGAAAAACTACCAGTTGGGGTAAAGTCAGAAGTAATAAGATTGGCTGGAAGTGCAGATCCATTTGTGATGCCTCGCAGTCATAATGCCAACCAAATCGCCCGAGATGTTTTGCTGGAGGTATATGAAATGGATCCGTATAATACGCGTGTTGGTGGTTCTATACCCATTATGACTATCTTTTTGAAGGAACTAGGAGTGTATGGAATAATGTTTGGTTTTTCTGTTGGAGATGAAAATTTACATGCTCCAAATGAGTTTTTTCGTTTAAAGAATTTTAGACGTGGCCAGGAAGCATATTGTAAATTATTGTATAAGTTAGGTGAACAGTCTTTATAAGGTTAAGTCGATTTAGGTTTGAGGCCACTTGCCACGTTCAAGCATTAACTCTTTCAATAATATGCAATCATCCGTCATTATCCCATTAACATTTAAGTTTAGTAATTTTTTAATAGTGGGGGCATCATTAATAGTCCAAAAGTGTATTTTTATATTTAATTTCTTAGCATACTTTATGATATTTTTAGTCGTTAGGGAGATTCCAAATTGAGCAATCGGAAGTTGAATACATTGTGCTGAAAAATTTACTCTAAAACCAGAAAATGAGCTGAGGTAAAATTTTATTACATTGCTAGTACCCATACTATGACAGGTCTCTGATCCCAGTTCTTTAAGTATTAAATTTATTCGTGAATTATTAAAACTTCCGATACAGACTTTTGACTGGAAACAGTTTCGTTTAATTGTTTGAGCCATTGGCAGAGCGGCTTGCCAGGTTTTGGCATCTAGATTAAAGTAATTTTCTGGAAATTCTTCAAATACTTCTGAAAGACGTGGAATTGCATTGGAGTTGTTAATTTTTATACTATCGATATCACTATCGCGTAGATCAGATATATTTCGCCTGTCACCGGTAAGGCGTTTTAGTGAATCGTCATGAAAAATGTATGCGGTGCCATCTTTAGATCCATGTACATCAGTTTCTAATAATTTGTATCCAAGCTCATTTGCTTTTTGAAATGCTTCGGTGCTATTTTCGCCTGCTAATAAGCTTGCTCCTCTATGAGCAATTGGAATTATATCTGTATTCCTTATGTATTCCAATAATGTGGGAGAGGATGAGGACATAAATTTTTTCTTAATTTAGTCTTTGTAAAACCCTACAGTATCCCCAGAAGTAGTGACACCAAGGCCATTTAACAACCTATTAACATAGTTAAAATATCCAACGATTTGATTTAATTCCAAGATTTGACCATCATCGATTTTGTGGAATTTTAAGTCTGAAACATCAGATTCAACCATTTCACCTGGCGCGATCGTTAATTTCTCAGCATATTTTAGCATAGCCAATTCATGGCCTACAAAATGTAATTCGGGCTTTTTGGATTGTAATGCTTTTTCAATATTGGTTGCTTTTGCTTGATCTCCTATTAAGTGCGCAGCATTTTTCCAATGATTAGCATATGAGTAATTACAATCGTTTAAGATCGAAACATAACTACTAATAGTCTCTTGAAACCACATTGGAATAGTATTTGAGTCGTCATGCAGTGCGGCTCGATATAATATGACATGACCTTTCATGGTATTAGGTCTTAATGAATGAACCCGCATTACATTATCAACCGTCCCATGGGGAGTGCGCGCTAAATTCAAAACTTCGGTTAATTGTTCATCAGCTTCATCGTCAGCAATCATTTTAATCCAAGCAGACATATTTATATTCCTATTCTCTTTAGTAGTGAAATTTAAACAGTAATCTCAACTGCTGAACTCATCAAAGGCTTCAAGTGCTTTAGCGCTATAACTAATAGCTGGGCCACCACCCATGTATGAAATCATCGCTAACGCTTCAGTGACTTGCTCTCGAGTGGCTCCTAATCGTACTAATGATTTCATGTGAAATCCGATACAACTTTCACATTTCGTGGTAACGGCGATTCCGAGTGCGATAAATTCTTTAGTTTTTTCGCTTAATTGTCCTTCAGTTTTAGCAGCCTGACCCATTACAGAAAAACCTTTAAATGTTTCAGGAGTTTCTTTTGATAAATTATTGAATCGTTCCATTGTCTCATTAAGTAAGTTTTGCCAGTACATTTTTCTTTCCTTTTTGAGAGTTCTAAATAAATATGAATTATATTTTCAAATTAATATTAATTTTCGTTTTTGTTAACGTTGATCTGATCCCATTCTTCTTTCCAGCCATCTAATACCAGAGCTAATTATCAAAACGAGCACGAGATACTCAAGTATGAGCAGGCTGTAAATCTCAAGTGGACGGTACTCACTAACTACAACTTCATTGGCTCGGCGAGTTAATTCCTGCATTCCTATAACAGAAGCAAATGCGGACATTTTTACAATATAGATAAACTGGTTTGCTAATGGTGGTAAAATTCGTCGTAAAGCTTGTGGTAGAATAACATAACGCATCGTTTGAAAATAATTCAAACCAACCGTTCTAGCGGCTTCGGTTTGTCCTTTTTCGATAGACTGAATTCCTGCACGGTAAATTTCGGCAGTAAAAGCGCTATCTGAGATTGCTAAGGTTATAGCCGCTCCCCAAAAAGGATCAATTGGTATATTGAGCCCTAATGATTTTAATATTACTGGTAGGCCATAAAAAACCCAGAACAACATTGGTAGAAGTGGAACCGCTCTTATAAATTCAATATATATCCTGCTAGGAAGACGAATTAACCGATTTTGAGACATACCTGGGAGAGCGACTACTAAACCAATAATAATTGATAAGATAGCGGCAAGTACCGATAACATAATTGTTGCTGAGAAACCACTCAGTAAAAATTTAATATTATTCCAACCACCCTTCGTAGTTGGATCAATTACATACCAACCCCATGTGCCTGGTGGTGATGAACATCCAGCTAAAAGTACCAAAACACTAATTATGAAAAAAGTTTTATATTTCAAAATAAAATCCATCAATGTTGCAATATTTGTTCGAGGAACAGCTTGCATCGTTCAGTTTTAGGATTTTCAAAGAAGCCCTCAGGATTCCCTGTTTCGACTATTTTGCCGTCATCCATAAACACCATTCTATCGGCAGCCTTTTTTGCAAAACCCATTTCGTGGGTTACGACTATCATTGTAATTCCCTCTTGTGCTAAATCGATGATGACATCTAGAACTTCCGCGATCATCTCAGGATCAAGTGCTGAAGTTGGTTCATCAAATAGCATTATTTTTGGCTCCATGCATAAGGCTCTAGCGATTGCTACTCGTTGTTGTTGACCACCTGATAATTGATTCGGGTATTTATCTACTTGCTCGGGTATTTTTACGCGATGAAGTAATTTAATCGCCCGCGTTTCTGCTTCATTTTTTGTTAGCCCAAGAGCCTTCATGGGCCCCAAAATAAGATTTTCTTTTACTGTCAAGTGTGGAAAGAGATTGAATTGTTGGAATACCATACCGACATCTGAATTTGCCTTTTGGTTATTTTTTGATGTTTTCTCGATAGTTTTACCATTAACCAAGATTGCTCCATTTTCATGAGTTTCCAAGCTATTTATGCATCTTACTAATGTAGACTTACCGGATCCTGAAGGGCCACAAATAACTATTTTTTCTCCAATAGAAATCTTGAGGTTTATATCTTTTAATACGTGAAAGTCGTCAAACCATTTGTTTACATCTTTAAATTCTACTGCAATATTCGTATTTGTCATTTGGCGACCTAAGAGAAACTTTCTTGTATTTAATTAAAGAGCGTGTTCTATGTCTAAACATAATTTAATATGTATGTACATAATAAATAATAGAAGAAAGTATCTTCAGTTAATAAGACATAGTTTAGTCATTTAAAGTGTTTAAATAAGGAGAAAAAAATGAGATTAATAAAAGTATATTGTTTAGCATTTGTAACGTTAATGATGGTTAATATTCCAGCTACTGCTGAGTCTGTTCTCCATCAAATTCTAAGTTCTGGTGTATTACAAGCTGGTACGACTGGTGATTTCTACCCTTTTAGTAAGCGTGATACTGCTACAAATAGTTACGAAGGCTTTGATATTGATGTTTTAACCGAATTAGCGAAAGACATGGATGTAGAAATCGAGTTTGTCGCAACTGATTGGAAGACCCTTGTTGCAGGCGTTGTAGCTGGGAATTACGTTATAACTGGATCTGCTGGCATTCAAGCCAAACGTATGAAAGCAGCCGGTTATTCAGATTCGTATATGTCTGTTGTTGTAAAAGCTTATACGACAGAGGATCATATTTCTCGATTTGATAGCTGGGATTCTATTAACCAATCTGATGTTAAGGTTGCTACGACATTAGGAACCACTTTTGAAAAAAATGCTGAAAATTGGTTTCCAAATTCACAATTAACAAAAATTGAAGCACCTGCTCGGGGATATCAAGAAGTTTTAGCTGGGCGCTCTGAGGTTTTTATAACTTCAAATGTTGAGGGCGGTACTCTTCTCTCGAAATATCCTAATTTGCGGGAAATACCAGTTGATGGTCGAAACCCTACACCTTTGGCCATGTTGGTGCCACAAGCAGACCAAGTCTGGATAAATTATGTGAATCATTGGATTAAAATGAAAGAAGCTAAAGGTTTTTTTGCAGCAACAGCATCTAAATACGGGCTTTAAGCTTAATTAAGATTTGTATCAATATAAAAAGCCCCTCAAGGGGCTTTTTTCTTACTGACATTGGAAACATTCAGATAACTTAAATTTATAATTATCAGGGATTAGTATGTATTGATGGAGTTAATAAAATCAACTTGGATAGAGATTGCAGAATATCTAAAAGTTTCTGATGGAATAATTATACCAACAGGATCAGTAGAGCAGCATGGACCAATGGGGTTAATTGGCACAGATATGATCTGCGCTGATGAGATAGCGTCTCTGGTAGCAGAGAAAAGTAATGCTCTTATCACGCCTCCAATTACTTATGCACCTGCTGAGTTTAACATGGGTTTTCCTGGTACGATATCACTTTCAGTTAAAGTATATCGAAGTTTATGCTCAGACGTTTTTAAATCACTGGAAAGACATGGGTTTAGACATATTTATATTATCAATGGCCATGGAGCAAATTTGGATCCACTCAACCAGGCTGCAAAACATTTAAAAGTCGCTAATTGTCGGATAAAAAGCTGGTGGGACTTTAAAACAGTCAATACCCTGAGGGACAAATATTTTGGAAATTGGGAGGGAATGCATGCAACCCCTGCTGAAATATCTATTACTCAGGTCAATAATAGAACTATAGCTTCTTCGTTAGCAGACATTGAACCCGAACAGCTTAGCAAAAAATATATTAAAGAGCATTCTGGTGATAAACATGGTAGCGCTACCGAGCATCGCGAGGCTTTCCCAGATGGAAGAGTTGGATCGCATTCTGCCTTAGCAAGAAAAGAATATGGCATAGAGTTGATGAATGCTGCCATTTCTGAAATTCGCAAAGATTACTTAATGTTTTTGAAAACTTAAACGTGTTGAGCGCCATTAACCTGAATTTCTGTTCCTGATATATAGCTGCTTTGACCTGAACATAGGAAATAAATTGCTGAGGCAACTTCAGAGGGCTGACCCAACCTTTGGAGAGGTAGCGCATCCACAATCTCGTTCGTCCCAGGGCTCAGAATCGATGTCTCTACTTCACCTGGAGCAATTGCATTAACGCGAACGCCTAAAGGTCCCAAGTCATATGCCATTTCGCGCGTTAATGCTGACAAAGCAGCCTTGGATGTAGCGTAAGGGGCGCCCGCAAAAGGATGAACACGTGAACCGGCAATTGAGGTAACATTTACAATAGATCCTTTGGCTGCTGCAAGTTCATCACGAAGTCCATTTACCAAAACTACTGATGCGAAGAAATTAACATGAAATACATGACCCCAACTTTTTAGATCTGTATCAATGCTATTTAGACGAGCATTGTTATTTCCTTTCGGGGATATTCCAGCGTTATTAACTAGAGCATCGAGCCGCCCATTTAATTTTTCTTTTATTTCTGAAATTACATCTATGGTGCTGTTTGGGTCTGATAGATCTACTTGGATATGATCATCTGCGCCACCTGGCCAGGGACAGCGTTCATCAAATGGCTTCCTAGAACAGGTAAGAACCCTCCAGCCTTCTGAAGAAAATCGTTTAACAGTTGCGTGACCTATGCCTCTACTAGCACCAGTTAAAACTAAGGTTCTTTTTGATTTATCTTTTGCCATCTTTATCCTTCTTTGACGTATACTATCAAATTGAGGCTAAACTTCAATTATAGTTCTTGATACATCTTGTTTGGCATTATTTATGAGATGTTTTTAAAGTCTCTTGTAAAAATTTTGATATCTTGGAAAGGGATTCTCTGGCTTCAGGGAAGTAACCATAGAGTAAATGCCAAACATGTGGTGTATTTTTTTCGATATCCAGCGTGACATTGACTTGGTCAACAAGTAATTTTTTATGCAAATTTTTGCTATCGTCTAACAATATCTCACTTTCACTAACATGAATTAAAATTGGGCATGATCCATTATATTCGAGATGAATCGGTGAAATGGCTTTCGGATCAGTGGAACCTAAGTAAGACTCCTTTACAAAATCAATCTGCTCTATTGGTAGTATTACCTCAGTTTTTTCATTTTCTGATATTGAATTAGCTGTAAACGTAAGATCTGTTAATGGGCTCAATAATACTGCAGCGGCTGGAATATCCAATTTTTCTTTTATAATATAATTGATCAATTGAAGAGTTAGGGTGCCTCCAGCACTATCGCCTGCCAGAATTACTTGGTTGGATGGTAAGCCACTGTCTAAAATAGATCTGTAAGTGGTTATGACATCATTAAGTGCGTCTGGGTACTTGTGTTCTGGGGCTAATCTATAATCCGGTAAGGCTGCTTTAAAGTTTAGTTTATCAGCCATGCGCGCCGCTAATTTCATATGGGTTTTTGAGCTGCCAAAGATGAATGCGCCACCATGAATATAAATTAGAACTCCTTCAAAAATATTGTCTTTTCCACAACCCGCCCATAGTCCTTTAACAGAATTACCCTTTGCTTTAAAAGTTGTTGGGGTTTTCCAGAAGCCTCGAGGCGTTCTAAAAACGAATTTAGCTTGATTTTCCAACCATTTCCTTAGACGAGCTGGATCGCTATTTTGTCGCAAAAATGGTTTTACTGTTAATCGAGTGTAAAAATTAGATATTTTTAATCTGACAGACATTTTTTATTATTTCTTAATTAGATTTCTACTTAATT
>JAQWNW010000026.1 GCA_029246285.1 Paracoccaceae bacterium
TGCATTTTTTATACGTTGATAAATATTCTCTTTATCTTCATCAGAGCTAAGTAGCTGGTTAAAATCGTCAGGATTAAGGCCAATTTTTTTTGCAATATCAATTAATATTTTCTTTTCACTGATATCATTGCCATTAATAAAATAATCTTCAAATAAAAGGTTAACTGCCTTTTTTTGCTGTCTTGGACCAGCCCAATAAATAAGTCTATGAGCGTCGAGGGTATTTGGGGTACGTTTTATCTTACTGAAATTAATTTTAATATTATTGGTCAAGGCCGTATTCTTAATTTCATTATAAATTTTTTCTGCTTTTTTCTGTGATCCAAATTTAGAATTTAAGTATTTTTGCCTTTCCATTCCATCTGATGCCATTTTAGGGTTTAACATATATGGATGCCATTCAATTACGAAATCGTTTTGTGTCCTTTGTTTTAGAGCGCGATCGAGAAATTTGAACCCAATTAAGCACCATGGGCAGATCGGATCAGATAATATATCAATTTTTGTCAAGGTGATTGCTCTTTGTCATGGTTAACAAGCTTAAATAATAAATTAAAAAATAAATTTATTAAATTAGAAAAAGAAATTATTTTAACTCAAATAAAAAAAACGCCCTCATAAAGAGGGCGTAAAGTTATTGAGGCAGGTTTCATACAGGCTAGAAACCTATCGAGCAGTAAGATAGTTATAATGTAATATTTAAGATTTTCCAAGGAAAAAATAAAAAAATGTTTGAAACTCAGTGTGATAGAACGATAAGTTTAAAATAAAAGGTTTTTCGCATGAATAATTTCAAACCTAAACTGGCTTTTTGGGTAGTATTTATTATAAGTTTTTTAAGTTTAATTTCTTTTAAGATTGTATTTGCTGAGCCATCCCATGGCATAGCTATGTATGGTGACCCTCAGCTACCACATGATTTTGTGTCTGTCCCTTATGTTAATAAGAACGCTTCTTTTGGTGGAAAAATAATATTTGGCGAAAAAGGGGGCTTTGACTCACTTAATCCTTATATAAGAAAAGGACGTGCACCCTGGGGTGTGCGGACTCATGTTGTTGAAAGTTTGATGGCCCGTAATTGGGATGAGCCCTTTTCATTATATGGGTTATTGGCGGAAACGATTGAAACTGGACCGAATCGTGAATGGGTTGAATTCAAGCTTCGAGATGAGGCTAGATTTTCAGATGGATCGCCGGTTACTGTAGAAGATGTAATTTGGTCGTTTTCTACGTTAGGTACGTTAGGGCATCCAAGATATATAAACAGTTGGCGTAAAATAAAATCTATTAAAAAGACAGGCCCCTCAACTGTAAAGTTTGAATTCAATATCGTTGATTTGGAACTTCCCTTAATCTTAGGATTGCGTCCAATATTGAAAAAAAGCCAATGGGAAAATAAATCATTTGATGAGAGTTCTTTAGATATAATTATTGGTAGTGGCCCATATAAAATCAAAAATTTTGAACCAAATAGGTTTATAGTTTTCGAAAGGGATCTTAATTATTGGGGAAATAACTTACCCATAAATGTGGGAAAAAATAATTTCAAAGAGATTAAGTATGAGTATTTTGCAGATGGCTCAGGCGTCTTTGAGGCATTTAAGGCAGGTGAATTGAGTGTATTTCGAGAGGGTAGTATCTCTAGGTGGAATAATTCTTATAATTTTTCACGAATGCGAAGTGGCGACATTGTGCAAACGGAAATCCCCCATCAAAGACCATCTGGTATAAAAGGTTTCGTTATGAATACTCGGCGCGATATTTTTAAAGACTGGCGTGTTAGAGATGCATTAATCCATGCCTTCAATTTTGAATTCATTAATAAAACCGTCAATAACATTGAGCAACCAAGGATAACATCTTATTTTTCTAACTCTAAACTTGGTAAATTGAACGCTGAAGCTACAGGAAAAGTATTGGAGTACTTAAAGCCATTTAAAAAAGACTTACTGCCTGACGTATATTTGAATTATCAGCTTCCAAAGTCTAATGGTGACTCTCGAAATCGAAAAAATATTAGAAAAGCTCGGGCGCGTCTACAAGAAGCAGGTTGGGAATTAAATAATGGAGTTTTGAAAAATTCGTTGGGAGAAACATTTAAATTCAATATTTTGCTCGAAAGTGGGTCTAATTCGAATGAGACTATAATAAATATATTTACTGATAGTTTAAAAATTTTAGGAATAAAGCCAACAATTTCTGTTGTTGATAATGCTCAATATAAGGCAAGAGTTCGGTTATACGACTTTGATATGACTAATTATTCTCGTTACTTATCACTTTCTCCTGGTAATGAACAAAGACTCTATTGGGGTTCATCTGGTTTTAAGGAGCCTGGTACTCGAAATTATATGGGTATAAATTCTAAAGCTGCTGATAGGATGATTGATAATATCGTTAGCTCAAAGGATCATGAGGATTTTATTGCTAGTGTTAGGGCGCTAGATAGAATATTAATGGCTGGTCGATATGTTATTCCAATTTGGTACAACCCGATGTCAAGATTGGCTCATGACGCAAATATAACTTTTCCAGATAAGCTTCCAATCTACGGAGATTGGATTGGCTTTCTCCCTGAAGTTTGGTGGGCTAGAAATTAACAATTACTAGTTTTTGTTTTTTAACTTAATTGTTTTTTTGAACTTTGTTTTTTAAGCTTTTCTATTTCTTTAGGAGTTACTAATCCGGCAGAAATGACAAGTTTTGCAGCGTCCTCGACTGACATGTCCAGAAAAATTATGTCTTTTTCTGGCAGAAATAACAAAAAACCTGATGTGGGATTTGGTGTTGTGGGTAAGAAAATACTATAAAGGCTTTTTTCTTTCCCAATCTTATTAGTGACCTCTCCTTTGGTTTTTGTTGAAACAAATGCGACTGCCCAGATACCTTTTCTGGGGTACTCGACAAGACATGCTCTTTCAAATGAATTATTTGATTGGTTAAACACTGTTTCGGCGATTTGTTTGATGCCATTATAAATTGATCGAACAACTGGCATTCGATCTACCAAACTTTCAGCGGATCTTAATATCGTTCGGCCAAAGTATCCCTTGGTAATTGACCCAATCAAAATAGTGAATAGAAGAAAAATTATTACTCCGACACCCTTAATATCAATTCCAACAACTTTATCGATAGCATATCTTTGAGGAATCAATGGTAAGACCCAGCTGTCTATTAATCCGATTGTTGACCAAATCAGATAGGTAGTTATAAAAACAGGTATA
>JAQWNW010000037.1 GCA_029246285.1 Paracoccaceae bacterium
CTAAATTTTACCATATGTATTTAAGGACAGAAAATTGAACAATAAAATACGCGCCATGCAGTTAGTCTGCTATAATGAGCCTTTAAGATTAAACTTAATTGATAAACCAAAGCCAACAGGTAGTCAGTTACTATTAAAAATTCACACAGTAGGTATGAACTTTGGAGACACTCTACTGATTAAAGGAACGTATCAGGAAAAGCCCAGTTTACCATTTACTATCGGCATGGAGATTTGTGGAACAATAGAAGCTATCGGAAGAGATATTTCTAATTTCTCAATAGGGGATCGCGTCGCGACATATAGTGGCTTTGGAGGACTTTCAGAGTATGGTTGTTTTGAAGCAGATCAGTGTGTTTTGGTACCTAATTCGATGTCATCAGAAGATGCAGCAGCATTTCTGGTGGCTTATGGGACCAGTCATATAGCACTCGAAAGACGAGCAAGACTACTCGCAGGTGAGACATTATTAGTTTTAGGAGCATCAGGTGGAGTTGGCCTCACAGCTGTTGAGCTTGGTAAACTTATGGGTGCAAAAGTTATTGCTTGTGCGAGAGGTCAGCAAAAATTGGATGTTTGCAAAAAAATGGGCGCCGATTATTTAATAGACTCTGACACTGATAACATTCGTGACATTGTGAAATCTTTAGGAGGCGCAGACGTTGTTTATGATCCAGTCGGAGGCGAGCAATTCGAATCTGCTCTAAGAGCATGTAAACCTGAAGCAAGAATTTTACCGCTTGGATTTGCAAGTGGTAATGTACCACAAATTCCTGCTAATATAATTTTGGTAAAAAATATTGAAATAATTGGCTTCTATTGGGGTGGATATGCAAAGTTCAATCCAAAAGTATTGATTGATAGTTTTAACAAATTATTTGAATGGCATAGCAGTGGTAAACTCAAGCCTCACATAAGCAACATTTTACCCCTTGAAAAAGCAAATGAGGCTCTTGATTTGCTCAGAGACAGAAAAGCAACAGGCAAGGTAATTGTGAAAGTTCAATAAATTGGCTAAATTGTGTTACAATATAATTACAAGTCTTGAAATTTATTCAATTTTAAACCATATGTAATACGTAGAACGTTGCCTCATAAGGCGATTAAAAAATTAATTAGGAGAAAAATATGGCCGATTCTCAAACGGTTAGAAAATCAAGTATAGGTGTAGCATCAAATGAGATAGACGTGGGGTTACGTGCCCATATGAACAAAGTTTATGCTCTAATGTCCATTGGGTTATTTCTGACTGGTGGCGTTGCTTATATTGTAGGTAATAATGAAACATTGGTAATGTCATTATTCACTGGTATGTCACGATGGGTAGTTATGTTTGCACCATTGATCGTTGTTTTTGCAATGGGATCGATGATTAACAGGCTACGAGCGTCAACAGCACAACTAATATTTTATGGATTTTCAGCACTCATGGGCCTTTCCATATCTTACATATTCATGATTTATACAAGTGTATCAATTGCTCAAACTTTTCTGGTTACTGCCATCGCATTTGCAGGCTTAAGTTTATATGGTTACACTACCAAGCGTGATATCTCCGGCATGGGTAGCTTCTTAATTATGGGTGTGATTGGCTTGATCGTTGCATCTATAATAAATATTTGGATGCAATCCCCTGCCCTAATGTATGCAATATCAATTCTTGGAGTACTAATCTTCGCAGGACTTACTGCATATGATACTCAAAAAATTAAAAATACATACATTCAAATGGCCCGCAATGGTCAGAGTGAGTGGATAGAGAAATCAGCGATTATGGGCGCATTAAGTCTGTACTTAGATTTTTTAAACATGTTTATGTTTTTGCTTCATCTGTTTGGAAACAGAAATTAAGACAAAACATCAATTCAAAAAAGCCGCCTGATGGCGGCTTTTTCATTAGAAGATAAAATTATTTAATTTTACCCTCTTTATACTCCACGTGCTTTCTGGCGACAGGGTCATATTTTTTTAACACCATCTTCTCTGTCATCGTGCGAGCATTTTTCTTTGTTACATAAAAATGACCCGTATCAGCAGTCGAATTTAAACGAATTTTTATTGTCGTAGGTTTAGCCATTTTTAAACTCCATTGAAAAAAAATATTTTTAGCAATGCCCGGCGTTTTACATCTGATAGTTGCAGTGTCAACAGCCAACTCATTTTTTTTAAAAAAATGGTTCAAGAAAGCATTAAGCGTGTGCGGATAGCATGTAAGCCGGATTCTGTACCGCGTTGAGCGGCAATGGCCATTCATCTTATCCTACCGTTACCGGTAGTCTTTAGCTGCCAACCCGAACTATTGGAAGCAAAGTCTTCCCCAACGCTTGTTGGACATAGTTCCTATTTGGCATTGCTCCAGGTGGGGCTTGCCTCGCCAATCTTGTTACCAAAATTGCGGTGAGCTCTTACCTCACCATTTCACCTTGACCTGAAAACAGGACGTTTCTTTTCTGTGGCGCTTTCCCTCAAGTTACCCTGGCCGGCCGTTAACCGGCACCATTCTTTGTGGAGTCCGGACTTTCCTCGACTAAAAGAGCCGCGGCCATCCAACTATCCGCACGATAGATCATTACAAAATTAATCAGAAAAATTCAAGTTTTTTGCAATACCACATGCTATCATGATATCACGAGAATTAAGATAACCAAAATTTTCTGGACAATAACGGCTTCTAAAGGCCTCTAATAAATCATTGCGGTAAGCATCCTTGTTTGGGACATAATATCCAATCTTCTCTAAATTACCCCAAAAATCATCACTAGTTTCATCCATCTGGACTTTCGTCGCCAGTCCATGAAGCTCCAAACTTCTCCAATCAAAATGTCTTCCTGGATCTTTTTTTCTGCTAGGTGCCAAATCAGAATGACCTATCACATTACTTTTGTCGATAGACCACCTATCGCTAATTATTTTTACAAGATTCAACAATGCATTGATTAAAAGAAATGAATAAGGGCTTTTACCTGAATTACATAACTCAATACCGATAGAGGACGAATTGATGTCCTCACAACCCCTCCATTTACCCTCTCCAGCGTGCCATGCCCGATGTTGCTCCTTAACTAGTGAAAAAATTTGACCAGTCTCATCAATTAAATAATGACTAGATACTTCGCTTCTAGGGTCACGCAGTAACGTTAATGCATCTTTTGCATTTCTCATCGCAGTGTAATGTATTACGATAATATGTGGTTTTTTATTATTTTTTCGTTCACCAAAATTAGGAGAAGGTTTTGAAATAATTTTTAATTGTTTATCCAAAAAACTTGTTATCCAAATCTAATTACCACCATTTTTTTGGCTTTTCTGAAAACTGTAATGCCTTCTCTAAAGCAAAAGCGGTGTTTAAAAGGTCACCTTCTTCCCAGGGACGACCAATAAGCTGTAATCCAAGAGGTAATCCATTTTTACTAAGCCCGGCTGGAACGGATACACCAGGCAATCCCGCGAGATTCACAGTAACAGTAAAGATATCATTTAAATACATTTCTATCGGATTTTTATCAGTCATTTCCCCAATAGAAAATGCCTCCGATGGAGTCGCCGGTGTCAAAATGGCGTCAATACCATCAGAAAATACATTATCAAAGTCTTGCTTTATTAAAGTTCTAACGCGCTGAGCCTTTCTATAATACGCATCGTAAAATCCTGCTGATAAAACATAAGTGCCTATCATAACCCGCCTTTGAACCTCTTTCCCAAAGCCTTCAAAACGGGTTCGCGAATACATTTCTTCAATGCCATCACCTGTTTTAGAGAGAGCCCTAAAGCCGTATCGAACGCCATCATATCTAGCTAAATTGGAAGATGCTTCTGCCGGGGCTAAGACATAATATACTGGTAATGCGTATTTGGTATGCGGAAGATTAATATCGATAACATGAGCGCCGGCATCCTTAAGCATTTCTGCTCCTTGAGACCATAATTTTTCTATTTCCTCAGACATACCCTCCATTCGGTATTCTTTTGGTAAACCTATCCTCTTACCTTTTATGTTACTATTTAATGCAGCTTCAAAATTTGGAATACTCTGAGCAGATGAGGTGCTATCTTTCAAATCATGACTGGCCATTGCTTCGAGCAGAATTGAAGCATCTCGAACAGATTTGGTCATGGGACCAGCTTGATCTAATGAAGATGCAAAAGCTACCACTCCCCAACGGGACACTCTTCCATACGTAGGTTTTATACCAACAGTACCAGTGAAAGCAGCAGGTTGCCTGATTGATCCTCCTGTATCAGTTCCAATCGCAGCTATACACAAATCAGCCGCAACAGCGGCCGCTGAGCCTCCTGATGAACCTCCTGGTGTTAAAAATTTGTCAGAATCAGACGCCCTCCATGGGTTAATAGCAGCACCATAAACAGAGGTTTCATTTGATGAACCCATAGCAAATTCATCCATATTAAGTTTTCCCAACATGATCGCACCATCGTCCCATAAATTCTGAGTAACCGTACTTTCATATTCTGGAGTGAAATCTTGCAAAATTCTTGAAGCCGCTTGCGTTTTTACACCTTTAGTACAAAACAAATCCTTTACACCTATAGGCACTCCACACATATTTGGTGCATCTCCCTCAAATATCCTTTTATCTGAATTTTTTGCCTGCTCGAGGGCAATATCAGCAGTCACTGTTGAAAAAGCATTTAGCTGATCAGAAGATGTGATTGAATCAAGACAGTCTTTTGTAACTTCGACGCTGGTAAATTCTCTTTCTTGTAAGCCCTTACGGACCTCTGAAATAGTTAATTCTGTCAATTCTTTCATTTATTAATCCACCACTTTCGGGACTGCAAAAAAACCCTCTCGCGTGTCAGGTGCATTTGACAATACTTTAGATTGCTGATTACCGTCATTAACTACGTCGGTTCTT
This sequence comes from Paracoccaceae bacterium, assembly GCA_029246285.1. GTDB lineage: Bacteria > Pseudomonadota > Alphaproteobacteria > Rhodobacterales > Rhodobacteraceae. Next base: position 4,878 of record JAQWNW010000037.1, read on the forward strand.
TTTTTCAGCAATGTAGGAGTAACTGAAGTCATAGGATCAACGTTATCGACATTTACTTCATTAAGTTGTTCCATAAATCCTATTATACTGGAAAGCTCTTTTGCCACATTTTCAAGTTCCTCATCAGGAATCGATATTCTCGCTAAATTCGCTACCCTTGCTGCCGTATCCTTATCAATTGACATTAACTTCCCTTGAACAAATTTTTTTTGTACTCACTTAATCGTCACCACGCTTGTTCACAATATCATAAACTTATAAACAAAATAAATAACAAAATTTATATATTGAGACTTATCTTCTTGATTTAAAAAAGTCTTTTATGATCTTTTCACTTTCAGCTTGCCCAATTCCGTCAAAAACCTCTGGTATATGGTGACACTGTCTATGAGAATAGATTTTTGGCCCATTATACACTCCACCAGATTTGAAATCTTCAACCCCAAAAAACAACTTAGAAATTCTTGCATTAGAAATTGCGGCGGCACACATAGGACATGGTTCTAAGGTTACATACATGCTGCAATTTGTAAGTCTCTGATTCTTTAATTCGTCACACGCTTTTCTAATAGCTAAAATTTCAGCGTGCGCTGTTGGGTCATTTAACTCTTTTGTTCTGTTGCCCTCCTTTGACATAATAGTCCCATATTGGTCAATTATTACAGCCCCAATAGGCACTTCTCCACGTACCAAGGCTTTTTTTGCTTCCTCAATTGCATGATCCATGTAAGTGTTAAATGCCATCGTTTCCACATTTAATACTTTTTAGATTTGACAACAACTCTTAACCATGGTGACGAAGGGTATGGTTACTGAAAAAAAAGATAAGGAACGTATTGCCAAAGTAATTGCTCGGGCAGGTTTAGCTTCTCGAAGAGGCGCAGAAAAATTAATTTCTGAGGGTCGCGTCAAAGTAAATGGTGAAATAATCTTGAGCCCGGCGTTAAATCTTTCACAATCGGATAGAGTTCTGGTAGACAACAAAGTCTTACCATCGGCACAAACAACACGACTATGGCGCTATAACAAACCAGTGGGTTTAGTAACTAGTGAAAAAGATGAAAAAAATCGTAAGGTCGTATTCGATAACTTACCCAAAAACTTACCACGAGTGATGAGTATTGGTAGATTAGATCTAAATTCTGAAGGTTTGTTACTTTTAACAAATGATGGTGATTTAAAACGAAAACTAGAACTACCCTCAACAGGATGGAGTCGCAAATACAGAGTACGGATTAATGGCAATCCTTCCCAAGAAAATTTAGAACCGTTACGGACAGGGATCACTTTAAATAATGAAAAATTTAAGCCTATGACAATATTAATTGATCGACAGCAAGGTGCAAATGCATGGTTAACTATAACGCTTAAAGAAGGAAGAAATCGTGAGATTCGACGAGCATTAAATGAAATTGGTTTTAAAGTTAGTCGTCTTATTCGGATAAGTTATGGTCCCTTTAAATTAGACCAATTAAAGCCAAATGAAGTAGAAGAAATTAAGAGGGGGGTTTTGCGAGATCAACTAAATAATGTTTTTGACTTGAAAGCAGACGCAAATTTATCAGTTAAAACAAAAAAACGAAAAATTAAAAACTCTTATTCCGATCTGCAAAACCCTTCAAAACAAATAAAACATAGGAGAAAATTATATGATTGATTTACTGACAATTGAAAATATTGGTAGTCTACTGATCTTAATTTTTCTTCAAGCTGTGCTGGGTTTTGACAATCTTTTATATATTTCAATTGAAAGCCAAAGGGCTCCACAGCACACACAAAAAAGGGTTCGCTTCTGGGGGATTATAATTGCTGTAGCTCTAAGGGTGATATTACTTTTTGTTATGATCCATTTAATTGAAAAACTAAAAACACCTTTTCATGTTTTCAAAATCGAAGGTATTATTGAGGGTGGAATTAATTTTGCGAGTATTATTTTTTTATTTGGAGGTATTTTTATTATCTATACAGCTGTCAAGGAAATTAACCACCTCTTGTCAAAGGAACATCTTGGTGTTTCTAACAATGAAAAAAATAAAAAGTCAGCCTTTCAAGTTGTACTTTTAATTGTTTTTATGAACTTAATATTTAGCTTTGATTCCATATTATCTGCGATAGCCATAACGGAAGTATTAACTTTATTAATAATTGCAATTATCACTTCTGGAGTGGCAATGTTAGTTTTAGCTGACAAAGTAACAGAATTCTTAGAACGAAATAGAATGTACGAAGTTTTAGGATTATTTATATTATTAATAGTAGGTATTGTTCTTTTGGGAGAAAGTGGAACTGCGGCAGCGCATGCCATGCACGATCGAACGTTACAAATAAGAATTTTTGATTACCCATTAATACCGATGTCAAAATCGACCTTTTATTTTTCGGTAATAGTTTTGTTCTTAGTAGAAATTATACAAACGCAATATCAACGAAGACTAAACACAAAACATAAAAATAAATAACAAAGACTAAAAATGAATTCTTTAATATCAGCTATATTTTTTACATTTACTGTTCTTATTTTTTTTACCAGCTGCTCTTCCCCAAATAAAAGAGCCGATTTAGCAGAAAAAACATATAAAAAGCAGTCAAAAGAAAGCGTTGAGTTACAAAAATTCTACGAACGTACTTCTAAAAGACTTAAATCTAGGGGCCTATTACGCACAGATAATGGAGCTAAAGATAGCCCCTACAATGCTAAATCCCTCTCAGAAAATTTTTTAAAAATCGCACTTTATGATGAATATAAGATAGAGAATGGATCATATGTGGCGAAAGAAACCAAAAGCAAACTTAAGCGTTGGAAAAATCCCATAATTATTAATATTGTTCATGGTGAAACAAATACAAGAAAGCAAATAGAAGCTGACACAAAAATTATAGAGCGTTTTGCCAGAAGACTTTCAAACTTAACAAACCTACCAATTGAGATTGGAACAAAGCCTGGTAACTTTATTTTACTATTCCTTGACGTAAGTGAACAAAAAAGATATGGTAAAAAATTGGAAACACTTATGCCATTACTTACACCCTCAATGGCAAAAGCAATAACCTCAAGCCCTCGAACAACATTTTGTTCTGCCTTTACCCTTACGAAGTCTCCAAAAGATTACGAGTACGTCTCAGCAATCATTTTAATTAAATCAGAACATAAAAATCTTATGCGAAAATCTTGCATACACGAAGAAATGGCCCAAGCAATGGGATTATCAAACGATAGTAAATTTGCAAAACCATCAATTTTCAATGATGATGAGGAATTTGCATTACTAACAAACCATGATGAAAATTTACTTAAAATATTATATGATAAAAGACTTCAACCAGGAATGGGCATAAATGAAACACAGCAAATTGTTACCAAAATTGCAAAAGAATTATTAAGTTATAAAAACTTTACTTTATTTAATACAATAAGAAGAGATTAACAAAATGAATGATAAACAGATCTTAGATAATATTTTAGAGCGAAGGTATTCTTGTCGATCCTTTTTACAGACGCCTGTAGAACAAAAAATCATAGAAGAGATATTAAGAATATCTCAAAAAATTCCCTCATGGTGTAATGCGCAACCTTGGGAGGTAATAATATGCGGTGGATCGGCCATTAAGACCCTTTCAAAAAATTTACTACTTGAAAACAGTAAAAACCAATACCATTCTGACATACCCTTTCCACTTGAGTACAAAGGAATATATCGTGAGAGACGAAAAGAATGTGGATTACAGCTTTACGAGTCCGTTGGAATCAAAAAGGGAGAAAGTGAAAAAGCATTTTTGCAAATGAATGAAAATTTTAAGTTTTTTGGAGCACCTCATGTTGCTATCATAACTAGTGAAAAATCCTTGGGTACTTATGGCGCTATTGATTGTGGGGCGTTTGTTTCGGCATTTACCCTTGCTGCCACGTCGATGAAAATTAGTACAATACCGCAGGCCGCAATAGCTTCCTTATCCAATGTAGTTAGGGAAACTTTAAATATATCTAATGAAAAAGATATAATCTGCGCCATTTCCTTTGGTTATGAAAATAACAAACACCCAATAAATAAATTTAGAACGTCTAGAGCGAAGCTTTCAGAAGTCGTAAACTGGATAGATAGTATCGATTAGTAAACTGAATTACTATCAGAACTAAAATTAGATCCGCGATAATTGGCAAGTAGCTTCTTGGTAGCATTTGAAAATGTGCTAACGTCGGTTCCAACCGCCACAAAAAGTGCTCCCATCTCAATATATTTCTTTGCCCTAATGTCGTCTAGCATTAAGATACCAGCTGCTTTTCCACTCGAAACAATTTTTAATATTGCTTGCTCTATCGTTTTTTGAACGACCTCATTATTAGGATCGTGAATAAAACCCATACTAGCGGCGAGATCAAACGGGCCAATAAACACTCCATCTATACCTTCTACGGCACAAATTTCATCGAGGTTATCAATAGCTGTTTTACTTTCTGCTTGTACTAACAAACATATTTCATCATTTGCCGTTGGTGCATAATTCTCCACATTCCCATAGTGTGCGGCTCTCGTGACTAAAGCGGCTCCCCTAATACCATCGGGGGGATAACGCACAGCCCGTACCATTTCCCTAGCTTGATCAGCAGTATCTACCATCGGAACGAGAATAGTTTGTGCCCCTGCATCTAATACTTGCTTGATGATATGTGGGATACCAGCCACAACTCTTACCACAGCCTGGCTATCAGATGGATCTATAACACGCAAAAGATTTGAAATATTAACTATATCATTCGGAGCGTGCTCGCCATCTATCAGTAACCAATCGAACCCGATCTGAGCAGAAATCTCCGCAGTCGAAGTTGAAGCCAAGCTTTGCCAAAATCCAAGTTGCATTTTTTTCTTCTTTAATGTTTCCTTAAATTTATTTTTAGGTGCAGCCATCTTAATTTCCTAACATTATCTTAAATATTATTGTTGTTTTCTTTTTTCTCTATTCAGATGTAAAATTGGCTCAGTATAGCCAGAAGGTTGGAAACGTCCATTAACAACCAACTCACAAGCTGCCTTGAAAGCCACCCCAGAAAAAGATGGAGCCATTGGTTCATAATTTAAGATACCACTGTTTTGGTTATCAACAATTTTCGCCATTTTTTTCATTATCTCCAGTACATTTTCTTGGCTAACAACTCCGTGATAGATCCAATTTGCAATATGTTGACTGCTTATTCGGCAAGTTGCTCTATCTTCCATCAAACCAATATTATTAATATCAGGAACTTTTGAACAACCAATACCACTATCAATCCATCGTACAACGTATCCTAAGATACCCTGAGCGTTATTCTTAATTTCATCTATCAATTCAGCTTCTGACCAATTACTTCCTTTAAAAACTGGCGTGTCTAAGAGCTCATCGATTGAGTTTCTAATTTTACCACTCTCAATTTCTAACTGGCGATCCATTACATTTATCTTATGATAATGCAAAGCATGAAGCGTGGCTGCTGTTGGACTTGGAACCCATGCACAATTCGCACCACTTACTGGATGGGAGATTTTTTCGTCAAACATTTTTTTCATTTGATCTGGTGCCGCCCACATTCCTTTACCGATTTGTGCCTTTCCTCTGAGGCCACATTTCAACCCAATATCAACATTTCGATTTTCATAAGCTTCGATCCATGGCTCGGTTTTTATAAGAGCCTTGGGTAAGAATGGACCCAATTCCATCGAGGTATGGATCTCATCACCTGTGCGGTCCAAAAATCCTGTATTAATAAATGCAACTCTAGACTTAGCCACTCGAATACATTCCTTTAAATTTAAAGATGTTCTTCGTTCCTCGTCCATAATGCCAATCTTAATTGTATTTCTCGGAATTTTTAACGCCTCTTCAACATTGGAAAATAATTCATCTGTAAGCTCAACTTCATCTGGCCCATGCATTTTAGGCTTAACGATATAGACAGAACCACAGGCAGAGTTCATTCTACTCCCCTGCAAATCATGTAACGCGCACAAGGTGGTAAAGTATGCATCCATGATGCCTTCACCAACATTACGACCCAAACCATCTAAAATGGCATTAGTTGTCATCAAATGACCAACATTTCTGACTAACATTAAAGAGCGACCTTTGATCTTGTCAGTACGACCAGCGGCAGTTTCATAAATTTCATCACCATTCATCGAACGAACAAATTGTTTTCCACCTTTAACTACGATTTCAGTTAAAGTCCCTTTCATTAATCCCAACCAATTGCGGTACGCTACTATTTTATCTTCAACATCAACTGTGGCAACGCTATCTTCGCAATCCATTATTACTGAAATAGCGGACTCTACTAAAATATTTGCGATCCCAGCGCGATCATTTGCACCGATAGCATTATTTCGATCAACAATAATTTTGACATGCAAATTATTGTTTTTTAATAAAATTCCTTTTTTCAATTTTCCAATATATTGGTTTGGATTTTTCAAAAAGCTTTCTGCTAATTCTATGTCATCTAGATCTTTCCAAGAAATCTCTTTTAGGCGAAAGAACTCATCGAGAAATTCTTTTGACCAAGTTACTACTTTCGCACCTCGCTCTTCAGAATAATTTTCAGACTGCCTCTCACCATCAATCATATCTGTGCCGTACAAAGCGTCATAAAGTGATCCCCACCGTGCATTAACGGCATTTAAAGCATAACGAGCATTGGTTATTGGAACAACTAACTGAGGGCCAGGTATAGAGGATATTTCAGGATCAATTTTTGAAGTCGTTAGTTTAAAATCGCTGCCTTCTGGAACAATATAACCAATCTCTGTAAGAAAATTTTTATGCTCAATTATATTGTAATCTTTGCCTTTTCTCCGACTGTGCCATTCATCAATCTGTTTTTGGAAGAATTCACGTTTCTCTAAGAGAATACGATTGCGAGGGCCCAGACTTTCCACCGTTTTAGCGAATCCGTCCCAAAAAGATTTTTCAGAAATATCTAAGCCTGGTAGTATTTCAGCCATTAAAAATTTATTTAGTCGACTATCAACTTTTAAACCGGCGTGCTTTACATAACTTATCATAAAAATCTCGCTATAATTTATTCTCTCAAACGAAATGAAACTCTTAGGACTCTCTAAACATATAATAATTAACAAGCAATATTCGTTCAAAATAAATAAACTTTTTATCTAGTTAATTTTCGTAAAAATCAGGTATTTTTATTTAATCTTTTGCATTTATTTATTATAATCGAAAGTAATAATTCCAACTACAATACCTTTTTAAATAATAAAGATAGAAGAATAACATGAAAAATCAGATTGTACGTCTTAAAGATTATCAACCAGTCCCATTTGTAATTAAAGATGTTTATCTAAAGTTTAAATTAGATCCAAAAAAAACGATAGTTAACTCCAAAATGAATATTTTGCCTACTGGAAATTCAGATTTATTCTTGAACGGAAGTCAACTAAAATTAAAAAGTATTAAGATAAACAGAATAGATGCCTCTTCTCTAGTAACTCACAATGATAATGGAATAAAATTTAGCAAAGCAAACCTTCCTAAAAAACAGTTTTTACTCGAAATAATTACTGAAATTAATCCCAAGGCTAATACTGCGCTTGAAGGACTTTTCATGTCAAATGGCATTTATTGCACACAATGTGAGGCTGAGGGTTTCAGAAAAATTACTTACTTCATGGATCGGCCTGATGTTTTAACAAAATATAAAGTTAGAATTGAAAGTAAACTGCCAGTTTTACTCTCAAATGGTGAAAAAACGATGCAAGGTAAAAATTGGGTAGAATGGGTCGATCCATGGCCAAAACCATCATACTTATTCGCACTCGTCGCTGGAAACTTAGAAAGTTATGATGATGTTTTTATAACAAGATCAAAAAAAAAGGTGATACTTAAGATATGGGTAAGAAAAAACGATATACAAAAATGCGCATTCGCTATGGATGCATTAAAACGATCAATGGCATGGGATGAAATTAACTATGACAGAGAATATGATCTAAATACTTTTCAGATTGTTGCAGTGGATGACTTTACTGCTGGGGCAATGGAAAATAAAGGACTAAATATTTTCAATTCCAAATATATTTTGGCTTCACCGGAAACTGCAACAGACGATGACTACAAGTACATTGAGGGTATAATTGCGCACGAATATTTTCATAATTGGACTGGGAATAGAATTACCTGTCGAGATTGGTTTCAGTTATCTTTGAAGGAGGGATTAACAGTCTTTCGCGACCAACAATTCAGCTCTGATCAAAGAGGATACTCGTTAAAACGCATAAGTGATGTGATAGATTTGCGTAATAGGCAATTCAAGGAAGATAATGGTCCGCTAAGCCATCCTGTTCAACCGAAAACATATAAGGAAATAAATAATTTTTACACTGCAACAATATACGAGAAAGGTGCGGAATTAATAAATATGCTGCACCGTCTCGTCGGCTCTTCCGCTTATAAAGAAACCCTTAATCTTTACTTTGAAAGATACGATGGAAAAGCTTGCACAATTGAAGATTGGTTAAAAATTTTTCAAGATTACAACAAGATTGATTTAAATCAATTTAAACTTTGGTACGAGCAAAATGGGACTCCTGTAATCACAGTGGAAGAGCACTTTGAAAGTGCGACTTATAAATTAAGATTGATTCAAGAAACTAACAAAAAAAATTCATGTAATAAACCTATGGTAATACCAATATTAATTGGACTTATAGATATTGATGGTAAAGAAATTCTAAAGGACCATTTAATAACCTTAACTAAAAAAGAGCAGGAATTTACGTTCAATAATATACAGAAAAAACCCACCCTCTCTATTTTGAGAGATTTTTCCGCTCCGGTGATAATTAATAGAAAGACAACAAACGAAGAAAATGCTTTCTTGCTACGACATGACACAAATGACTTCACCAGATGGGAATCTGGGCAAAAGCTAGCACTCAATTCAATCATTAACACCATAATAAATCATGGGCCTATTAACGAATTTTATGCTGAATCAATCAAAAGAGTGGTGAACAATAATAATTTAATGCCAGGCTTCAGAGCCTTATTAATAAAATTACCAACACATGAAACAATAACCGATCAACTTAAAAAACTAAATCAGCAAGTTGACCCTAATCAAATTCATAAAGCCTTAACTCTTACTCAATCGAGTCAAGCATTAATTCTTAAAGAGGATCTACCTAATATCCTAGATAAATTATCAAATAAATACAATAAAAACAATGACTTAAATACTTCAGGATGTAGGGATCTGCAATCAATTCTACTAAAATTGAACACATTTAATGACGGTGGAGAGTTAGCTTTTCAAAAATATTTTAATGCGGACAATATGACTAATTTACAAGCCGCTCTCATTGCCCTGATGGATACCAAACACCGAGAAGAAATAATAAATAATTTTTATAAAAATTGGAAGGATGATAAGCTCGTTATAGATAAATGGTTTGCAATACAAGCAATTCACACTGGTCCAGAAACTGCGCTTAAAAATGTAGTAAATTTATCAAAGCATACAGACTTTGATTACAAAAATCCTAATAGATTCCGAGCATTAATTGGTAGTTTTTGTATAAGCAATCACCCTGGTTTTCATGATATATCAGGCAAAGGTTACAGGTTCGCAGCGGACTGGATAATCGCACAAGATAAAATCAATCCCCAGGTAGCAGCACGTTTAAGTACAGTTTTTCAGTCATGTTCAAAGCATAACATCCAACGCCAAAGACTAATGAAACAAGAAATAATGAGGATATCACTTACGGATGATCTTTCTGTAGATACAAAAGAGATAATTGATAGGATAATTGCTTAATCTTATTGAAAGAAGCTAAACATATATCTATATCAAAAAACACGGCAAAAGAGCAAATCAGGTAAATATAATGCTAGATAATGAAATTTCACAGCCCAGACCCAAATTAATTGCCGGAGCAAAAGATGATTGGGAGATGGTTATAGGTATGGAAATTCATGCACAAGTTTCTTCAAAGGCTAAATTATTTTCCGGTGCTTCAACAATGTTTGGGGCAGAGCCTAATTCAAACGTATCTTTTGTCGATGCAGCCATGCCAGGAATGTTACCTGTAATTAACGAATACTGTGTGGAGCAAGCTGTTAAAACAGGATTAGGACTCAACGCAACCATAAATCTATTTTCACAATTTGATAGGAAAAATTATTTCTACCCGGACCTTCCTCAAGGGTATCAAATAAGTCAACTTTATCACCCTATCGTAGGAGAAGGGGAAGTATTGGTAGAAATGAATGATTCTGAAAGGCGAACGGTAAGAGTTGAAAGAATACATTTGGAACAAGATGCTGGTAAGTCTGTACACGACATGGATCCAAATATGTCATTTGTTGATTTAAATAGGACTGGTGTAGCTCTAATGGAAATTGTTAGCCGTCCAGATATTAGAGGTCCAGAGGAGGCTGCTGCTTATGTTGGAAAGCTACGCCAAATTTTACGATACCTCGGTACGTGCGATGGTAATATGCAAAACGGAAACTTACGTGCAGACGTAAACGTATCCGTTTGTAAACCCGGGCAATACGAGCTTTACAGAAAAACAAATGATTTTAAATATTTGGGCACACGATGTGAAATAAAAAATATGAATTCCATGAAGTTTATACAATTGGCGATTGATTATGAAGCTAAACGACAAATTTCGATATTAGAGGACGGCGGTGAAGTTCATCAGGAAACACGTCTTTATGATGCCGAGAAAAATGAAACTAGATCTATGCGTTCAAAAGAAGAAGCGCATGATTATAGATACTTCCCCTGCCCTGATCTTTTGCCTTTAGAACTAGAGCAATCCTGGGTTGACGCAATAAAAGCCAAATTACCTGAACTACCAGATGAGAAAAAAGCTCGTTTTATCAATCATCACGGCTTAACTAATTATGACGCAGGTGTCCTAACAGCTGATGTCACACAAGCTAACTATTTTGAAGATGTAGCCAAAAATCGAGACGGAAAGCTCACAGCAAATTGGATAATTAATGAACTTTTTGGACGATTAAATAAAGAAGAGTTAATAATAGAAAATTCGCCTGTTAAAACCGACCAACTAGGTCAAATAATCGATCTTATCTCCTCCAAAGAAATTTCTGGAAAAATTGCAAAAGAATTATTTGAAATCGTATGGGAAAAAGGAGGTAACCCCAAGGATATTGTTAAAGAAAAAGGAATGGCGCAAGTTACTGATGTGGTAGCGATTGAAACAGAAGTTGATAAAATAATTAGCGAAAATCCTGATCAGGTCGAAAAGGCAAAAACGAATCCAAAGCTTGCCGGCTGGTTTGTTGGCCAAGTTTTAAAAGCGACTTCAGGGAAAGCTAATCCGGCAGTAGTAAGCGAATTAATTAATAAAAAAATATTTAAATAGCTTCACTCTGAAATAATTTCAATTGATATAGCATGAATTTTTTTAACAAGTTTTTGTGTCAAAGCTTCATAGATTGCTCTATGTTGTTTAATACGTGAAAGCCCAGAAAAAAGGCCGGATGAGATTCGAATATGAAAATGGCTTTCTCCATCCTCATTCCATCCTGCATGACCTCTATGCATCTCTGACTGATCCTCGACAACCAATAAGGATGGATTGAAACTTAGTTGTAATTTATCAATGATTTGATCTTTTATCAGCATTTTTTAAATTTGTTTCCAAAAAGGGGTTGGCATTACTTATAAACCTCCTAAACTATGGTGCCTGATTCCAAAAGAAGAGTTTTAATAATGGAAAAGAAGCCCCTATTCGAATTTGATATGTCTGTATCAACTGATAAGAAACGCCGTAATAAGGGTCGAAAAGCATCAACTGGTGCGGTGGATACATCAAGGAAAAAATGCGAGAAAGAAGGCTGTAATAAATCTGGTAAATACAGAGCGCCAAAATCAGCGGATAATAACGCTGACTTTTATTGGTTTTGTATGGAGCACGTAAGAGAATATAATTTAACTTGGAATTTCTTTGAAAACCACACTCCAAAACAGTTTCAAGACCAAGTTGATGCCGATAAAACTTGGGATCGTCAAACCAAACCATTTAGAGACCAAGGCAGGGAAGCAGAACAAAAAGCCTGGGCTCGGCTTGGCATAAATGATCCTTTGGATGTTTTAGGAGAAAAAGGAACTCGCGAAGAGGTGCGGGGTGCGGTTTATTCGAAACGTTTAGGGGCGACAGAGAGACGAGCTATAGAAATATTAGAGTCAAAAGATAGCATGACCAAATCAGAAATTCGAAAGCAATACAAAAAATTAGTAAAAGACCTTCATCCCGATATGAACGGTGGAGAGCGTGCAGATGAAGATCGTCTTCAAGAGGTAGTTTGGGCATGGGATCAAATCAAAGATAGTCGAAGCTTTAAGGATTAATTTTTGGCACATTTAGATCGTAATAAACAAAGAAGACGACGAAAAATTATTACCAAAGTTTCAAAGCAGCCAAAATTCTTAAGTTACGGTGGCAACTTAAGAATTTTGCAAAAAAAAGAATGTAGGGACATCCATGGAACTGTTTTAAATATCTTGAGCGATATTGGAATTAGCCATGTCAGTAGTAAAACTCAAGAAGTTGCCGTCAATAATGGAATTAAATTTAAAAATGGACGATTATACTTTCCTAAGGCACTTGTTGAAGACACAATTAGTGCTCTTTCTCGATCAATTATACTACATGGTCAAAAATCTGAGAATGACCTTCAGATTACTGGTAACGAAATATATTTTGGTACTGGCGGCGCTACGCCAACAATTCTAGATCATAAAACAGATAAGTTTCGAGAAACAACATTAAAAGACCTTTATGAAAATGCGTGCTTAATTGAACATTTGGAAAATGTTGATTTTTTTTCTCGAACAGTCATCGCTAGGGATCTAAAAATACAAAGAGACTTAGACTTGAATACAGCATTCGCCTGTCTTCGTGGTACTACTAAACATATCATGACGAGTATTTCTCAAGCAGAAGATATAAAAAGCATTAAAGAAATGGTAGAAGATGTTTGCGCTTTAAACAGAAATAATAAACAGAAGAACTTAATATCACTCAATACCAATCACATTGTTTCTCCTCTAAGATTTGACCCGGAATCCTGTGACGTTTTAATTGAGGGAGTAAAATCTGGGCTGCCTATAAATGTAAATACATTCGCTCAAGTTGGAGCTTCAACTGCAGTAACGCTGGCAGGCGCAATTGCGCAAACAATAGCCGAAACAATGGCTGGTATGATTTTAGGGTACCTAGTGGATAAAAACGCAATATTAATATTTGGTCCAAGACCAATGATAACTGATTTAAGAACTGGGGCTATCTCTGGAGGAAGTGCGGAACAACCAATTGCTACGGCTATGGCAGGCCAAATGGCTCAATATTATGGCTTTGCTAACTCAGCAATTTCC
>JAQWNW010000047.1 GCA_029246285.1 Paracoccaceae bacterium
TGCATTAGACCCCAATACGATGAAACAAACCAAAGCGCCAGATCCAACTGCTTGGGGTCTTCATGGTGCAATACACCGCCACTGCTCCCACGCTAGATGTGCTATGCATGTTCACTCTACACATGCAACTGTACTGGCAGCACTAGAAGACTCAACGCTACCGCCAATTGATCAAAACTGCGCAACTTTTTTTAACAGATATGTTATTGATAATAACTATGGTGGATTAGCATTTGAAGAGGAAGGCGAGCGCTGTGCAACTCTTTTAACTGACCCCAAAAAAAAGGTGCTCATTATGGGTAATCACGGGATAATGGTTTTTGGTGACTCTGTATCTGATACGTTTAACCGGTTATACTATTTTGAAAGGGCGTGTGAAACATACATTCGAGCATTGCAAACTGGCAAAAAACTAAGTGTTATAACTGATGATATAGCAGAGAAAACTGCTTCCGAATTAGATGGATATTACGATAAAAATTATCGTCATTTGGAAGAGTTAAAATTTATTCTTGATGAAGAAGGATCAAATTATGCAAGTTAACCACTAATAACGATTAAGTTAGATTAAGGTTTTGTTATGAATAAAAGTGATTTTTGGAACAATGTTTACAAATCAAAGGATATTGATGCTGTAAGCTGGTATGCCGACCGACTAGATACATCGCTTGAACTAATAGAAAAAAATTGTGTGCAAAAAGAAAACACCATAATTGATATTGGATCTGGAAGATCCTCATTGGCGTATGATCTCTACAATTTAGGATACAACAATTTAACTTTACTGGATATTTCTGAGGAGGCAATTAGTCAAACCTTAAACAGACTGGGCAAGCTGCCAGTTTCGATAAAAACAATAATTGGCAATATTTCAAAAATTACTACTCAAGAAAATTTATACGGCTTATGGCATGATCGAGCAGTTTTTCACTTCTTAACTGAAGAATCTCAACGCAATAAATATGTTCAAAATTTAAAACGAAGTCTGAAAAAAAATGGTATCGCGATAATAGCTACTTTTGGCCCAGATGGTCCTGATAAGTGTAGTGGCCTAAATACAATGAAATATGACAAAACTACGTTACATGCTGAATTAGGTGATGATTTTCAAATACTAGGAAGTAAAATTGACTATCATCAAACACCGTTTAATACATCACAGCAATTTATATACTGCTGGTTTAAATTTAAAATTAAGTGATTAAATCAATCACGCGGATAGTTTTGATCCTCCCGCTTAAATAAATCTTCTTGCTGCTCTTCAACAGTTCTCACAAATTTATGACCCGACTGAACGGCCATAGCAATCAATCCAGGCTGTAAACAATCTCCAATGCGCGTTACAGTTTCTATGCCCATATCTTTCCAAGTGTCTTTCTTTGTAGAAAGCTCGCGCCATAGTATATCATTTGGGATCCGTGAAGTTACTAATATAAGAGTTTCACACTCTATCTGCAAAATTTTCTCCGTAAATAAACACGAAATAGACAACTGTTTTTCTTGGTGATTACAAAGCTTATGCGAAGTAATTATCTCAATGTTTAAATTCATCAATTTACTCTGAATGCGACTTTGTTCTAGAGTATTTTCAGACCATGCTGACACAGTCGGAGTCGAAGAAATAAAAACAACTTTCCTACCTGTTTTTACCGCCACTTCAGCTAAAACACTTCCCATATAAAATCTATCATCATCAAAAATAACGATTGGACCTTTTGACATATCATCTAAAAGCTTACCAGCCATAACATCATCAGGAGTAAGAATTCTGTTAGAATTTAAATATTTTAAAGGAGCCCGATGTATCCGGCCAACACCATCTGCACGCCATGATGCACCTGTGGCTAAAACAATATTTTCGACTCCATAACTTAATAAGTCTTCTGAAGTTAATTTACTTTTTAGATATAACTCTGCATTTGGGACTTGCTGAAGTTGCCAGATTCTCCAATCTCGCACACGGGACCATTCAGCCAATCCAGGCAGCTTACTTTCAAGAGTTACTCTCCCGCCCCAATAATCAGCAGCATCAGCCAAAATAACATCATTTCCACTTTTTATTAAGGAAGAAGCAGCCTCAAGACCTGATGGACCTCCACCGACAATCAAATATTTTTTTGGAATACGTACTTTTTGAATTCTTTCAGGATGCCAATTGCGTCTCCACTCCTCTCCAACCGTAGGATTTTGAGTACAGCGCATAGGACTATTGGTGTTATCGCCTGAGACGCAGATATTACAACCAATGCATTCTCTAATATCTTCTAAACGACCTTCGCTAATTTTTAGTGGTAAGAACGGATCAGCAATTGATGGCCTTGCCGCGCCAATTAAATCCAAATGATTTTTATTAATCAATTCCACCATCTTGTCTGGAGATGTGTAGCGTCCCACACCAACTACTGGTTTAGTAGTTATTGATTTTACAAAGGCTGTATACGGTTCTTGATAACCTTCCTTGGCAAATCGTGATGTTTGACTGTCATTAGACCAATCTGAGATGTTCACATCCCATAAATCAGGTTCTTCAGCAAGCGCCTCGATAATGTCCTTACCCTCCACTTCACTGCGAAAGCCTTCAGGACCCATTAATTCATCCACAGCTAAACGAACGGCTATTGCACAACTATCTCCTACCGCTTCTTTAGTATCCTCAATAACCTCTCTAAATAGTCTCAGCCGGTTTTCAAACGATCCGCCATATTCATCAGATCGATGATTATGGCGAGCCAATAAAAAATGCTGTAATAGAGTCATATCATGGCCAGCATAAACATAAATTATATCAAAACCTGCTTTTTTTGCTCGTTTTGCTGCTTCTACGTGCCAACGTCTGAAAGTTGAGATATCAGTCTTGTCCATTTCTCTAGCCTGATATGGATCATCATTTGAGACGACACCATTGGAAGGTGACATCGGTGATAGGCGAGAATAACGATTAGGTGCATTAATTCCACCATGAACCAATTGGATTGCTGCTAAGCTATCATGAGCGTGAACAGCGTCCGACATCAGTTTTAAATTGGGAATATCAGAATCGTCCCAAAGACGTCCTTCATTTGCTGCTGAAAGGTCAGAAGATGGATGAATTTCTGTCTCTTGGGTTGAAACAACTCCCCAACCTCCTTCAGCTTTAATTCCCCGCATGCGCGCTTCAGCATTTGGATAACGATATCCCATACCACTGCAATGCGGAACCTGGTAAAACCTGTTTCGGGTCTGAACTGGTCCTATCCTAACCGGCTCAAAGAGAATATTATACTTTGGATCACGCACTAATAATCTCCATTTCGTATACTCATATTGTAATATTCTAATAACTAACATTCAATAAATTACAATGATAGCAAGCTTTACAATTTTTTTCATGAAACATTTGGAAAATATTACTAGATGAGAATGAATTGCATTTTCATTGACAGTATTCTCAGGGTGCTTTACGTTGTAAAAATTAAATACATTCGAGAATATATATGATTAAATCTTTCATAAGAATACTTAACTATTCTGGGTTCTTTTTACTCGTATGCTTACTAATATTCGCACCAAAAGTTGACGCAAAAAAATTTAAAGCGGTCACCACTTTCACTGTGATTGCAGATATGGCCAGAAATGTTGCAGGAGATGCAGCTCTAGTTGAATCAATCACAAAAATCGGCGCTGAAATACACGGTTATCAGCCTACACCAAGAGATATAATAAAAGCGCAAAATGCAGATTTGATCCTTTGGAATGGTTTGAATTTAGAGCTCTGGTTTGAGCAATTCTTTGCTAATCTATCAGATGTGCCCAGTGCTACAATAAGCGATGGAATAATACCTATGAGCATTGAGGAAGGTGATTACACTGGAAAACCTAATCCTCACGCTTGGATGAGTTTACAAAGTGCACATATATACGTTGACAATATTAAAGAAGCTTTTATTAGGCACGACCCCAAAAACACAGAAACTTATCAAAAAAATGCAAAAATTTATAAAAAGAAAATCTCAGACACCATTTTACCACTGAAAAATAAAATTCTAAAAATACCTCTGAAAAAACGCTGGCTTGTCACTTGCGAAGGGGCTTTCAGTTACCTTATCAGAGATTTTCAAATGAAAGAACTTTATCTTTGGCCAATAAATGCAGATGCGCAAGGCACACCAAAACAGGTAAAAAAAGTTATCGATAGTGTTCGGCAAAATAATATTTCGACTGTTTTCTGCGAAAGCACAGTATCCCAAGCACCGGCAAAACAAGTTGCCCGTGAAACCGGTTCTTCTTATGGGGGTGTCTTATATGTTGATAGCTTGACGAATAAGAATGGTTTAGCACCTACCTATTTAGAGCTTTTAAGAATAACAAGCCAAACAATTGCTGACGCTTTAGTAAAATAACACTGAAACCTTTAACCAAAAAATATGTGAGTTTCAAATGTGACCGATAAATTTAATCTAGGCATAACTGTCAAAAACCTCACCGTAAAGTATCGTAACGGCCATATAGGTTTAAAAAATGCAAGTTTCCAAATACCCACTGGAACTATAACCGCATTGGTCGGAATAAATGGCGCTGGAAAATCAACGTTATTTAAATCAATAATGGGGTTTTTACCAGTTAGTTCGGGTGAAATTAGTGTTCTAGGATTATCAATAAAATCTGCATTAAAACAGAATATCATAGCGTACGTTCCTCAGGCTGAAGAAGTTGATTGGAGTTTTCCTGTTTTAGTTAAAGATGTAGTGATGATGGGGCGCTATGGGCACATGGGTTTTTTCCGCAACCCAAAAACAGCAGATCACAATGCTGTAAAAACCGCTTTAGCAAGAGTAAACATGAGTAAATTTTGTGATCGTCAAATTGGTGAATTATCTGGCGGTCAGCGAAAACGGGTGTTTTTAGCTCGCGCCCTAGCACAAAATAGTAAAATTATCTTATTAGATGAGCCATTTACTGGGGTAGATGTTCAAACCGAAGATGCAATTATCAATTTACTAGGTGAATTGAAAAATGAAGGTAGAATAATGTTGGTTTCCACTCACAATTTAGGATCAGTTCCTGAGTTTTGTGATAGGGCAATCTTAATTAATCAAACTGTTCTAGCACATGGGCCCACACGGACTACGTTTACGAAAGAGAATTTGGAGCTCGCATTTGGGGGGGTGCTTCGTCACTTTGTACTTGGTGGCTCAGATTTACATGAAGACGACGATCAACGCAAAGTTACAGTGATAACGGATGACGAGAGACCATTCGTACTATATGATAATGAAAAACAGACAAAAAAAGATGATTGAGATAATCTTACAACCATTTGCTTACAATTATATGTTTAATGCCATGTGGGTAAGCTCACTAGTTGGGGGGTTATGCGCTTTTTTGTCTGCTTATTTAATGCTGAAGGGGTGGTCACTGATAGGTGATGCTTTGAGCCACTCAATTGTACCTGGGGTCGCAGGCGCTTACATGCTTGGTTTACCTTTTGCTTTTGGAGCATTTGCTGCAGGAGGGCTTGCCGCTGGCACAATGTTATTTCTTAACCAACGCACTGGTTTAAAAGAAGATGCCATTATTGGATTAATCTTCACGTCATTTTTTGGATTAGGACTTTTTATGGTTTCACTATATCCGATGTCAGTAAGTGTTCAAACAATAATTATGGGCAACATCTTAGCGATTACTCCTTATGATACAGTTCAATTAGCCATCATTGGAATCGTATCCCTGGCTATCTTGACGGCTAAATGGAAAGATTTAATGGTAACTTTTTTTGATGAAAATCATGCACGCTCAATCGGTTTAGACCCAAACAAATTAAAATTAATCTTTTTTACATTATTGTCCGCATCATGCGTAGCAGCTCTTCAAACAGTCGGGGCTTTTCTAGTTATAGCAATGGTTGTAACTCCAGGAGCAACTGCCTACTTACTTACAGATAAATTTCCCCGGTTAATTATAATTAGCGTTTTGATCGGCTCGGTCACTAGCTTTACTGGAGCATATTTTAGTTTTTTTATCGACGGAGCAACTGGAGGTTTAATTGTATTATTACAAACATTTACCTTCTTGTTAGTTTTTTTCTTTGCACCCAAACACGGATACTTCAAAACTCATAACAAGACCAAATTATCCCTAAACAGAAAATCATGATAGATACAATTCTAACACCTTTTGAATTTGGGTTCATGAACAAAGCATTTTTTATCATGTTCATCATATCTATCCCAACCGCCATTTTATCATGTTATTTAGTGCTTAAAGGATGGTCGCTAATGGGAGATGCTATTAGCCATTCGGTACTCCCTGGAATAGTTATCGCTTACTTGATTAACATACCATTGATTATTGGTGCGTTTTGCGCGGGAATGATATGTGCGCTCACCGCCGGATTCATAAGCGAAAATAGCCGGATTAAACGTGACACTGTGATGGGCATTGTCTTCTCAGGTATGTTTGGTCTTGGTATCGTCCTATATACAAAGGTAACGACTGACGTGCATTTAGATCATATATTATTTGGCAACATGTTAGGGATAGATATTAACGACCTGTTAACCGCTGGTCTCATCTCACTTAGTGTTTCATTATTACTTTTAATCAAAAGAAAAGATTATTTATTGACCACTTTTGATCCAATTCAAGCCCAGGCCTCGGGTCTATCCGTAAGTTTATTAAATTATAGTTTACTTGCTATGATTTCATTAACAATTGTTGCGACTTTATCTGCAGTAGGGATAATCTTATCAATCGGTCTTCTTATTGCTCCCGGATCGATTGCATTTTTACTAACAAAAAGATTTGAAAGTATGATAGTTATCTCTATTTCAGTAACAATTGCCTCAGGTTTTCTTGGAATTTACCTTAGTTTCTTTATTGATAGTGCACCTGCACCAACTATCATATTAGTATTAACGGGATTATTTATAATCGCTTTTTTAAGAACATTGTTACAACAGGATAAAACAGTAGAAAAATAAGATTTTGAAACCAATCAACAAATTTACAATTAATCAGCTTTTATTGAACTTTTCACTAAATTGTATTTATCAAGAACATAATTTATTTGAACCTCACAACTTATTTTCTTGCAAGGCAACAAACATATGATTGAAAAAATGATAATTCGACAAGCAGACTTCATCTTGACCATGGATGATAAGCGAAATGAATTTCACAACCAAGACATTAGGATTGCAAATGGTGAGATAATTGAAATTGGAAAGAATCTTTTATTAGCAGACGAAACACGTGAAATAAATGCCCGTGGCTGTGTCGTCACCCCAGGACTTGTGAATACACATCATCATTTATTTCAAACATTAACTAAAGCAGTACCGGAAGGCCAAGACGCACTATTATTTGGCTGGTTAAAAACTCTTTATCCTATCTGGAGTAAGTTCGGTCCAGACGAAATTAGGGTTTCAGCGATGACGGGACTTGCGGAATTAGCACTTTCTGGCTGCTCCTTGACGTCTGACCATTTATATTTATACCCAAATGGTTCTCGTCTTGATGATACAATCGATGCTGCAAAAGAAATAGGAATACGCTTTTCTCCCACTCGAGGCTCGATGAGCATAGGAGAAAGCGATGGAGGCCTACCACCAGACGGTTTAGTCGAAAAAGAAAATCTTATTCTGGAGGATTGTATTCGGATAATTGATAAATATCATGATCCTAACCCTGCATCATTTATACAAATCGGGATTGCCCCATGTTCTCCCTTTTCTGTTTCACAGGATTTAATGAGAGATTCTGCTCTGCTTGCACGAGACAAAAATGTATACTTGCATACCCATTTAGCGGAAAATGACGAAGATGTAGCTTATTCAATTGAGAAATTTGGTTGTCGCCCTGGACAATATGCAGAAGACTTAGGCTGGGTAGGAAATGATGTTTGGCATGCACATTGTGTTAAACTAGATACTAAAGAGCAAAAACTATTTGCGAAAACTCAAACAGGTATCTCACATTGTCCGTGTTCTAATTGTAGACTTGGCTCGGGTATTGCGCCGATAAAAGAAATGAGAAGCATGGGTATTCCAATTGGTTTAGGCGTTGATGGATCTGCTAGCAACGACTCTGGAAATCTCATAACCGAAGCGCGTCAAGCAATGCTACTGCAACGTGTTTCCTTGGGAGCAGATGCGATGAGCTCTAGAGAAGCCCTTGAATTAGCGACTCGCGGCGGCGCAGATATTCTAGGCAGGCCAGAATGTGGTAGAATAGCTATAGGTAAACGGGCTGATATCGCAATTTGGGATGTATCAGGTTTAGAAAGTGCGGGGAGCTGGGATCCAGCAGCCATACTATTAACTGGTCCTAACCAAGTGAAGCATCTCATCGTAGACGGAAAATTTATCGTTGAAGATAGTCAGTTACTGACTTCAGATCTTGCGAAGCTTATAAATCTTCAAAATAAACTGGCAAAAGCATTATTCTGATAAGTAGAAATTATAATTTCAACCTATCTTGGATTGCTTTAAATTGAGTGACTAGTGAAACACCAATTCCACGAAAACTATGGAAAGGAATAGGGTTTATTTCAGTAAATGGCAGAGCTTCATTTGGCAGTGATCTTGTAGCGGCCATCGCTAACCATTTACCAAGTAACGTACTCATAGCTACACCTCTACCATTGAAGCCTAAGCCAGCGTAAATTCCTTTGATGGGATTATGAAGATGAGGAATAGCATCAGTTGTTATGGCAACTTTTCCACCCCAGCAAAACTCGATTTCATGTTTTTTTAAGGCAGGGAATAACTCTCCTACTTTATGAACTAAGTGTTTATACTTCCTGAAATCTGCCCTATCTTGACCGCTTCCGCGACCCCCTAAAACAAATCTACCTTTTTCATCAAACCGGTAATAAAGCATAAGGCGCCGTGTATTCGAGACGGTATGTCCACCCGGTAAAATTACTTTTCTAAGATTGTCACCTAGAGGCTTTGTAGCAACTTGGAAACTGTATAATGGAATAATTGATCGTGCTAAATTTGGCCAAAGAGAATTTCCACTCACAAGATTTGTATAAGCATTAGTACATAAAATAACTTTATCAGCAATGATGGTTCCTTCTTTTGTTGCGATCTTCCAACTATCTCCAGTTTTTTTTAACGATAAAGCAGCACTGTTCGAATAGATTTTAACACCTTTAGTCAAAGCAGCTGAAGCCAGTTCCCGAACATAAGATAAAGGATTTAATGCACCACCACGAGGATCATAAATACTGCCAGAATAAATCTGGTGTCCAATGCGTTTTGCTGTCTCATTCGAATCTAACAGTTCAGCTTTAACCCCAATTTTCTTTAACCATTCAACCCTTAATCGTGATTTATTTAGCATATTCTTATTTTCCGATGCGTAAATAAATCCGGTCCGTTTAAGCTCACAATTCAAGTTATATCTTTTTACTAAGTCGAAAACAAAATCAGCGCTACTTTCTGTAGCCGAAAAAATGTGTGATGCTTTTTTAACTCCAAATCTATTCAAAAGGATATCAGGATCAATCTTTAAACCTGGATTAACTTGCCCACCATTACGCCCAGATGCACCAAAACCAATTTCCTCAGCCTCCAAAACAGTAACTTTGCACCCCATTTCACTCAAATGCAAAGCAGCTGACAGGCCAGTAAAGCCGGCCCCAACAATAACGACCTCAGTGGAACAATTAATATTTAATTTTTTTGTATCAGGTGCTTGTACCGCAGTATGCATCCATAATGAAGTTTTAAATGTATCCTGTATCGTCATAGAAGCTCAATTAAATCATACTTTTCTTAAACTCAGAATAAGACCTTATTCCTAACTTCTTACTTATTTCCACGTCCCAGTACGCAGTTAACTGCTCTTTAAGCTTATTCGTTAACTTTAAGGGAGAAAAGTTATCCGGTCTTGATCTAACTTTAGATCCATGCCCCCCTTCGGGCAAGCCACATTTCTTATTTAAAGCTTGTTGTGTCCTGTGCTCGTCAAATTGATGTTCGTGCCTCTTCATAAATGAATGCGATGAATACTCTTTTGTAATATCAAAAAGAGCTTGAGAGAGATCAATATCCAAAAATCTAGCGACTTTTCTAATTACATCATCGACATCTAATTTCATATTCTCATAACAAAAACTCAAGACATCTGGATCATCCTTTCGATGCCACCACGTTCGAAAATGGTGCCAGTAGTTTTCAAAACCTTCTGTTTCAAAAAAGGCAGCATTAGCAAAATCTTCTAAAGAAATACTGCCACTTTCAAAGAACCAATCTTCCATGAAATTGTAATAAGAAAGTAAAACGTCACCAGGGTCTCTAAAAATCACAATATATTTTGCGCCCAGTGGAACTTCCTCAGCGGTTAAATGGCTCTTAAATAATCTAGGTGAAAAATAATGTTCATCCTCTAGATCAAGCCCCATATCAAATGCTACTTCCAGCCATGGAACGGCAATAGATATTTCATCGAAGGTCATATCGCCATAACTTCTTAAGCAGTGCGCAATTTGTTGCATCCACGTGGTGCCACTTTTTGGGAATGTAGTGATAATCACATCAGTTGAGGACGGCTTAAAAGAATAACAGTTTTCCATAGATTCTTTACTTAAAAATCTTTCCATTATTTGTAGAAATTCGTTCATGGAATGTGCGCGCCTTAAGTTACTCGAACTACCCATGTCATCTCCTTTTAAATAAATTAAGTTCTTAGTCTCCAAATGGGATTAGACCAAGCTTTTTTACCATTCTCATCAATTATAGTAATCCTTAGCCATTTTGCATCGTCTGGCCAGCGAAATGGCATAGTAACGTCAGTCAAACCCTTACCTAACTCACTTAAAGTACGACACCCTGATCCTTGCACTATCATCGCGGAAACAGGACTTGATTTAATTTTGATCTGATGATCTTCAACTGTTAGATCGTAAAAATCTGGCCCTGTTGATGAATAGTTTGCTCCATTTTTCAAGGCCGCTATTATTGCCTCAGGAGTATTTTCCTTAGATTTGACCATAACCCAACCACCAAATGCATCTAAATTACCAGTTCTAAAATGTGCATCATCCGTTGCAATAAAACTGACGCGATGCCCCTTGCTTAATAAGATGTCAGCTGTATGAAGGCCACGACCCCTATCGCATTCTACTTCACTACCATGATTATACACCTCAACAGCATGAGCAGTTTTTATGGAAGCGGCATCTGCTTCACTCATCATCGACCATTCCGGGTGAGCGATTGAAACAAATGCGCCCGCCTCTACCGCTCGTTGCGCTATTTCGGGGCCAGTTTCTTGATTAGCAATTGGCTCAAATCCTGGCGAATTAGAAGGTTCAAAATCACTTGGCAATCCAACTGCTAATATGTGCCAAAGTTCCCCGTTTTCCATAGCTCCTGAATGCAACTCGGCACCCAAAATGGTCATAAATTTGGAGTTGCGATAAGGAACTGTATCAGCAATAGGATAATTATATTGGCCTAAAAAATGCTCCGTTAATGACAAGAAATCATAACCCTTTTCATGGTATCTTCTGCAGACTTCTCCCACGTCTAAATCTCCATCAGATAGATTGGAGTGTGTATGAATATTACCTTTAAAAAACTTACCTGGATTAGAAAATGCGTTAGGGCGCATAAATTGTTCCTTTAAAAAATTAGAAATTCTATTAATAAGTGTGATATTGTATTTAACTTTAAGATTTTTTCTTAATAAATAAAGGTTAAAAATGGAAAATTTAGTTCGATTATTTAATAATGAATTAAAACCTATATTTGGAATATTAATAATACTAAATATTTTGGATCAAATTTTGCTTTCAGGGCATTATTTTTCCAACAATATCTTCTTGGATATATTTTTTGGCACTTCTATGATCCTATTTTTGGTCGAGCTAGTTTGGAGATCTTATTCTGAAAGAAAATTAACATTCTTAACTGCAATAGATATAATCGTACTAGCTAATTATTATTTAATTGGAATATTGGATTTGAGAGTTTTACGCATCTTTCGAGCCTATTCGACATTCAATCAACATAATGTTTTATTACCAGCAAATACGTTACTCAGAACTGTTTATCATCAAAGATTTGCACTCTTAGGTTCACAAATTATGGTCTTTTCTGTTTTATTGATATTTTCAACCTTAATACATTTTATCGAAAGAGATGTTTATCCAGAAGCATTTGGCAGTATCATATCTTCGATGTGGTTTGGCATCACAACACTTACAACAGTAGGCTATGGTGATATTACGCCACTAACAGGACCTGGAAAGGTTCTAGCCGCTTTTACAATGTTTCTTGGCATAGGAATGTTTGCCTTACCCGCTGCAATCTTGGCCTCTGCCTATTATGAGGAAATTCAAAAACGCAATTTTCTTATTTCACTTGAGACCATTTCTAGCATTCCATTATTTGAAAAACTACCTGTTGGTGCCATCGGAAAGATCAATTCAAAATTAAATGCGCTATTAGTTCCCCCACACAAAACAATTATTGCAAAAGGGGAAGATTCTGATGCGATGTACATCGTCGAATTTGGAGCTGTTGAAGTGCAACTTGATCAACCAGTGACATTAAGTGCTGGCGATTATTTTGGCGAGCGTGGATTATTATTAAATGAGAAAAGGAATGCCACGATAATTTCAAAAACAGAGGTCAAATTATTAAAGCTAAAGAAAATGGACCTTTTAGAACTTATGGCTGAACATGAAACTCTATTCCAAGAATTAGCACATAGTAGCGCTGAGAGATCGGGGAATACAAAATAACTTAATCATCTGCATTTGACCCAATTTTTGATATTTTCATTGAGGTGCTAGGAAATTCTTTAATCAATTTAAAAGCTGTTGTTACATCTTCTCCAAGCCACAAATCATAATCATCAGGCTCTAAAATGACTGGCATGCGAGATGCGTGAATAGGCTTTACTATTGAATTAGCAGTCGTTGTAACAATCGAATAAGTATTGAACTCTAAATACTGTCCTTTCAATTTACCTTCAAACTTCCGCCAAATCCCTGCAAAAGAAAATAGTTCCTGTTCTTTCAACTCAAACCACACACTGGCTTTATGGCCCTTTTCATTTTTAACATGAGGGTGATATTCAGAAAATTTACTCGCTGGCACTAAGCATCTTCGCTCTTTAAATGAAGGCTTCCAAAAAACTGACTCATTAACTTTATCCCCACGACAATTATTAATATACTTTGGAGCTCTTTCATTTTTTATTAAAACAAAACCCCATTTCATCATTCCCAAAATCCTTTCACTTTCTTTTCTGTAAATGACTGGTGCATCGTATCCAGGAAAAATCGAATTGAGTGGAGGCAAATTACCAGCAGATGAATCAACAGCATCAACATGGAACCAATCTCTAACTTCTTGAAGGGAGTTTTTTTGACTATATAAATTGCACATTCATTTTAACTCATTTGTCATTTCAAGTATCGACAACCAAACCCGTGAATCTACTCTCAGCGCGATAACTTTATCATATCGGCTAGTTTCTCTGCAATCATAAGAACTGGAGCATTCAAATTTGCTGTCACATTGTTTGGCATAATTGATGCATCAACTATTCTTAAAGCTTCTACCTCATGAACCAACCCATAATTATTGGTGACAGAATTATCATCGATTCCCATTTTACATGTTGAGCAGGGATGGTATTCAGTCGATGCGTTGGCCCTTAACCAAGAGCCAATTTCATCATCAGATTGCACCGAGGGCCCTGGAGAAGTTTCTTCTGTTCTTAAATTATCAAATGCTTTTTGTGCAGCAATTACTCGAGTCTTACGTAAGCCGTTAATCATTACCAATTCATCAACTTTTTCTTTTAGGAAATTATACCTAAGCTCTGGTGATGCTTTGGGATCAGATGACTTTAACTTGACTGAACCTCTACTCTCCGGGCGCATCAAACCCATGGAAAACATAAAACCACCTCCAAAGTTCGATTTATTTCCACTTATTAAAGAAGTTAAAGGATAAAATTCATGTTGGAGATCAGCATATTTTACATCATCTGAGCTCTTAAAAAACGAACCAGTTTCGCACATAGTTGAGGCACCAATACCATTCTTAAAAAATAACCACTGAAGTCCGACGCTGTATTTTCTCCAACCATTTAATTTGTCTGCTAAAGATACTCCGGGGGGTGAACCATACATTACAGCTGCAATCACATGGTTTTCTAAATTTTTCCCAACCGCTGGCACTTCAGCCACGCAAGATATGTCTTTTTCTTTAAGATGAGAAGGACAACCGATGCCTGACAACATAAGAAGTTGGGGAGTGTTAATCGCCCCAGCGGAGACGATAACCTCTCGTTCAGCCTCAAAGGTTTTAACCTCACCTCCTAATTCAATTTCAACTCCAACTGCTCGACGACCATCAAAATTGATCTTCGTTACCAAGCATTTAGTGAGAACCTTTAAATTTCCTCTGCTGATAACAGGATGCAAATATGCATTTGCAGCGCTACACCTTCTACCATTTTTAGTGAAGCTTTGGGCTATATGAAATCCTTCATGCGTTTCACCATTTTGATCGTTCGTATAACTATAACCTGCTTGCTCGCCCGCTAACAAATAAGCCTGATTTAATTTGTGATCAGCTTTAGCAGTTTCTATCTTTTGTGGCCCGCAGCCTCCACGCCAATCATTTGGACCTTTATCAAATGTTTCCATTTTCTTAAAATAAGGAAGACAATCTTGGTATGCCCAATCACTTAATCCATTTCGTGACCAATCGTCATAATCAATAGGGTTGCCTCTATTTGCCACCATACCATTTATGGAAGAGGACCCACCCAATACCCGGCCACGGTGTTCCAGAATTTGCCGCTGATTACAGTAAATTTCAGGCTCACCAAGATACCCCCAATCAAAATCTTTATGCCTTGCAGCCATTGAAAAGGCCGCCGGCATATTTATTAATAATCGTTTGTCAGATCCACCTGCCTCAATCAATAAAACATTAATTGAAGAATTTTCACTTAATCTATTTGCTAAAACACATCCTGCTGAACCTGCTCCGATAATAATATAGTCATAGCTATTTGATGCTGCCATCTAATTTTCCATATACTGCACAAGAGGATCTATACTATTTGTATTTCCTTCTCTTTCCAACTTGGCAAATTCTATAGCAGCGACTTCATGATCAGTTAAAATCTTAAGCATCTCAATATCACTTTCTGGGGCCATTCTCTCTAACTCCGCAAATTCAACTAAATATTTTGGAAAATTAATATATATATCGTTTATAAACTCGTCCCAGGAGAAATGACCCACTTTAGTCAATCCTTTTTTACCAATCTCCTTCAATAACCGACTATCTCTAGGAACCAATTCATATTTACTCAATAAAGGTAGAATAGCTTCAGCCGCAAATTTCTCAACTTTTGCCAACAAAAGCATTTTTTCTTTTTGATGGGGTTTTGCAAAATGTTCTGACAATGCAATGAAATACCCTTCTCCCATAATCTCCTCTTCATAATAGAGAAGAAGAGTTTCTAGATATTTATTTTTCAAATTGCTTTTACCTCAACTAAACAAGTATGAGCAATCGGTCCTTGCGCCAAATTTGATGTTCCCTTATCGGGTGTAAGCATATTTGGGTTACCATTTACACAAATGCCATCCATCAACTTCATCCAAGCACCCGTACTTATTTGGATAACTTGTTCCATAACGTCTTCGTCTATTTTTACCGCTGCCAAACATGCCCCTCGTGCGTTGAAAATTTGAACAATCTGTCGATCTTTTAATCCTCGGAGCTTAGCATCTGAAGGATTCATTAGTAACTGCTCATGTCCATTAATTTTTGCTGACTGACTAACAGCTCCATGATCTAATTGAGAGTGCAGCTTATCTTTAGGTTGATTTGAAATCATATGTAACGGCGCATTTACCGTCGCATTACCTAGCCATTCTAAGGGCTCCATCCAATAGGGATGACCAGGACAATCATTATAATCAAAATTAGCTATTGTATTTGAAAAAATTTCTATTTTGCCACTTGGAGTCGATAGTGGAAACTTAATAGGATCATTAACAAATTTTTCCATCATCACACCTTGCTTTTCGGCATCTGGAACTTTGAACCATCCAGCTTTCTTAAAGTCTTCCCAACTAGGCAGTTCAACATTCTCTTTTGCTGCTGATTGCCTTGCACGGTTGTACATCCAATTCTGCCACTCTTCAGATGATTTATTGTCAGTAAACTTACTTTCCACTCCTAGTTTTTCCGCCAATAGTTTGAAAATTTCGTGATCATCTTTTGCTTCTCCTACTGGCTCTAATGCTTTGTCCATAACTACCAAATAGGGATCTTTTGGAGTTAAAGATAAATCAGATCGCTCTAAAGAGGTAGTACAAGGCAAAACAATATCTGAATATTGAGCAAGAGCATTCCAGCACCATTCATTTGAAATTATTGTGTCTGGCTTGGACCAAGCCTTGATAAGTCGATTTAAGTCTTGATGATGATGGAATGGGTTACCGCCTGCCCACCAAACAATTTTTGTATCTGGAAAGATATGCTCCTTACCATTATAGTTAAAACTTCCTCCTGGATTTTCCAGTAACTCTGATATCCGTGCGACAGGAATAAAAGACTTAACTTTATTAACACCTTGAGGAAATGCAGGATAGCGCATCTCTCGCCGGTTTAATCCAATATGATTCATAGCCGAATAACCAAAACCTAAACCAGTACCCGGTTTGCCAATTTGACCCAGCATTGAAGCCAACGCTATTGCAGCCCAAAAAGGCTGTTCGCCATGATCTTGGCGGGTTAATGACCAACTCACTGAGATCATTGTTTTTTTTCGAGCCATAGCACTTGCTAAATCAATAATTTTTTTCTCAGGAATATTACATATATCAGCCCCCCATTCTGCTGACTTAGGAATACCGTCCTGCTTTCCAAGCAAATATTCAGAAAACTGCTCAAACCCAACAGTGTATTTATTTATAAAATCAATATCCACAAGATTTTTAACAATCAAAGTATGCGCTAGTGAGAGTAAAAAAGCTGTATCAGTTGAGGGACGTATTGCGATCCAATCAGCTTGAATTTTATGTTCAATATCAGACTTTAGTGGCGAAACATTAACAAACTCAATTCCTGCTTCGTAAGCACTAAAAAGACCATTTCGCTGAATATGCTTACCAGTGCCTCCTGCGGATATTTGTCCATTCTTTAAAGGTATACCACCTAGTGCAACAAATAATTCACAATTTTCGATAATTGAGTTCCAACTTGTTGAGTTGTCTAAATGCTCTCGAAAACTACCCAAAATGTGTGGCACAACCACTTCTGCAGCTGCAAAACTATAAGTATTAACCGATCCGGTATAACCACCAATACAATTTAAGAATCTCTTCAACTGACTTTGAGCATGATGAAATCTACCCGCACTTGCCCAACCATAAGATCCAGCAAAAATTGTTTGGTTTCCAAAATTACTTCTAACTCGACTTAGTTCATCAGCTACGAGCTGAATAGCCTTGTTCCAAGACACCTCCACAAACTCTTCCAAACCACGTTTATTAGTATTGGAACCGGGACCATTATCTAACCAACTCTTTCTCACCATAGGGGTGGTTATTCGAGAGGGTCCATCCATTACATCAATTATACCAGGCCCAATTGGCGACGGGTCATCGTCTTCACTAAATGGATCTAAAGCAACCACTTTACCCTTCGAAACTTTAACCTCATAAGTGCCCCAATGGGTACTGGTAAGATATTCTCTGCTTCTTTCCGCCATTTCTTACTTTTCCAATCTACACAGATGCTCTGTTCTCAATAATTTTAGCGTAAATTGATGCGCCAATTGGCAGGATATTCTCATCCAAAATGAATCCCTCATTGTGCAAAGGAACCGTGCCGCCATGCCCCACATTACAATATGCACCAGGCACAACTTTCAGCATATCTGCAAAATCCTCGGAACCTGCAATCACATTTGGTCTCAACGCAACATTTTCTGATCCAACAACTTCTGAAGCTATATCAAGCATTTTATGGCTTAGATCTTCATTATTGACCAAAACGTCAAAAACTTCTTGATTCTCAATATCTATTTCAACTCCGTAAGACTTTGCCATACCGTCCGCTAAATCTTTCATTCTATTTCTTACCATATTTGCCATCTCTAAATCAAAGTAACGCATTGTTCCTGAAATCACACATTCACTTGGAATAACATTGTAGGCGGCCCCTGCATGAATTTTTGTAACCGAAAGCACCAATGGTTCGGTAGGAGGCACATTTCTACTCACAATCGTTTGCAATTGAGCGACCAAAGACGAAGCAATTACAATTGGATCTTTTGAGATTTGCGGCATAGCTGCATGAGAACCAAACCCTCGTATGTAGATATCAAAAAAATCTGCACCAGCCATTGCAGTACCTGGTTTAATGGAAACCTTACCAAGTTCACCTGTTGGCCAATTATGCATTCCATATACTTCGTCACAAGGGAACCGTTCAAATAAGTTATCGGCCAGCATAGCCCGTGCTCCACCTAAACCTTCTTCAGCAGGTTGGAAAATAAATATTGCAGTACCCGAAAAATCTCTTTTTTCAGACAGGTATCTCGCTGCACCCAATAACATTGTGGTGTGAGAGTCATGACCGCAAGCATGCATGACCCCCGGATTTTTTGACGAAAATGATAAGTTTGTTTTTTCTTCTATCGGCAATGCGTCCATGTCGGCTCTTAATCCGATTCTCCTACCTGGACCTTTACCGTTTAAGACGCCAACAACCCCAGTTTTACCAATTCCTGTATGAGTTTCTATTCCCCATTCATTTAACAGAGCTGCTACTATTCCAGAAGTTCTAATCTCTTCCATTCCTAATTCTGGATGCTCGTGAAGATCCCGTCTAATATTTATTAAATCATCAGCGAATTCTTCAATTCTGGGAATGATAGCCATTATTTACTCCTATCTTTCAAATAATTACAAAGTCTAAATTAATTTAATAATTACTTTACAACATTATTTATTTAAAACCAGCTTAAAGACCTAATATTAAAGTCAAAATTCATGATGATAATTTTTTGCAACATAAATAAAAAAAGAAATGTTGACCTAAATAAGCGAGGATTTTAATAGATAAAATTATGCTAAATCAAAAAATTAAAATAAATCAAAATGATGCTTTAATAATTATTGACGTTCAGAATGACTTTTGTCCCAATGGAGCATTAGCTGTTCCAAATGGCGACCAAATTATTGACCCGATAAATAAAGCTATTCCTCTTTTTAAACATATCATTTTAAGCCAGGACTGGCACCCCAGAGATCACAAATCATTTGCATCAAATCACAAAGACAGAAATCCTTTTCAAACTACAAGTATGCCTTATGGTGAACAAATTTTGTGGCCAGACCATTGTATTATTGGGACCAATGGAGCCAAATTCCATCATGCCTTAAACGCAAATCTTGCCCAATGTGTTATACGAAAAGGTTATAATAAAGAGATCGACTCATATTCAACGTTTTTTGAAAATGATAAAATAAGTCCAACGGGCTTGGCAGGCTATTTAAGAGAAAACAACATTAAAAGAATTTTCTTGGCAGGTCTTGCGTTCGAATATTGTGTAGGTTTTTCCGCTATAGATGGAGTTAAACTAGGTTTCAAAGTTTACTTATTAATCGATGCAATCGGTTGTTTTAGAAATCATGATTTTAATAATATGAACAATGAACTCACAAAATTAAATGTTATTACCACAGGTACAGATAAAATATTTAAAACTTAACAACAATTTTAAATTCAATTTGGATTTTTTTATTAATCTCTTGATTTAACTTTAAAACTCAATGACCAAAATATGCTTCAGTTAGTTGAGGATCATTTTTTAGGTCCTTAGCTAAACCTTCAATCTTTATAGACCCAGATTCCAATACATATAATCTCTCTGCGAGGGTCATCGCAAAATTTGCATTTTGTTCCGTAATAACAATGGTGGTATTAAATTCATCTCTTAATCTTCTCAAAACGACAGCTATTTCTAAACAAATTTTGGGAGCAAGACCAATAGTTGGTTCATCTACTAATAGTAATCTGGGACTTGACATTAGAGCACGTCCCAAAGACACCATTTGCCTTTCACCTCCCGATTGTGTGTGTGTTTCTTGATTGGTCCTTTCTTTAAGACGCGGAAATAATTTTTCAACGATTTCTAGATTTCTTGTTATATCTTCTCGAGCTGTAAACGCTCCAACCATCAAATTATTATAAACTGACATATAGGGAAATAAATTGAACCTCTCCGGTGCATAACCAACTCCACTTTGTACAATTTCAGGCGTAGTTTTACCGATTAAGGATTTACCTTCTAAACTTATATCTCCTTCGATCTTAGTTAGGCCCATAATGCTATCTAATAATGTTGACTTACCTGCTCCATTGGCACCTACGATAGCAATAATTTCTCCTTGTTTTACGCTTAAGCTAATATCATGTAATGCTTTTGCTTTTCCATAAAAAGCTGACAATTGATCTATTTTAAGAAAAGTCATCATTCCGTACCAAGGTAAGATGTGCGAACCGCAGAATCCGATATGACTTCGGAAAATGCTCCTTGAGCAATTATTTTCCCATAGTTTATTGCGATAGCATCATCAACTAAGGGTTCTAATGCCTTAAGGTCATGACTAACAATCAAAAAAGTCATATTTTCTTTTCGCATATTTTGTATCAATTTAGCAATTTGATTTATTTCACCAACTGTCAGCCCAGCAAAAACTTCATCGAGTAACATAATTTTTGGGTTTGTCGCCATTGTTCTTGCCATTTCTAATTTCCTGAGATCTCCCATCGACAGGGTATCAGGAGTTTGCTGCAAATCATCCTCAGAAAACCCAACACTTAAAGCTAACTCAATTTCACGCTCGCGATTTGGGCCCTGTGTTATCATTTTCCAAATACTATCTGGCATCAAGCCAACTCTAATATTTTCTAATACGCTGAAGTCAGAAAAGGGTCTTGGGACCTGATAAGTTCTACTAATACCGAGTCTAATTCTTGCTGGCGTTGATAATTTTGAAATGTCAGAACCATATAGTTCGATAATACCTGAGGTTTGACGATATTCACCCATAATTTGAGAAAAGATCGTAGTTTTTCCAGCCCCATTTGGTCCAATGAGCCCAGTAGACTGCCCTTCTTCCAAATCAAAAGAAATATCATCAGTGGCTGTTAATCCTCCAAAATTCTTTACTAAATTTTTAATTGATAATGGCTTAACCATCATCCTCATCCTTTTTAAAGCGATTGAATTGATTAATCATTATTTGATACAAACCTTTGGGCTGATACATATACAACAGAAGTGCTATTACTCCATAAATCAAATAACGTTCTGCTCCTGGCAAATATGGCCTCAAATATTCCAATAAAAATGTTAAGAAAAATGCTCCAAACATAGGACCAACGATTGTTGAAGCGCCCCCAATTAATGTCGCTACAATAATTGTAAAAACAAAATTAATGTCAAATAAAGCTCGAGGCGCGATGGAGCCTAAATAATGAACATAAAACGCGCCACCCAATCCAGCTACAAAAGCACTAGTCATAAATGCAAATAACTTCAATTTTGTTGGACTTAACCCACTCCCCTTAACAGACTCCTCGTTTAAAGCGATAGCACTAAGCGCAGTACCTAAACGTGTTCTCATTAGCAACCACATGCTAAGTGCAACAATTATCATTATAGTAAATGATAAATAATACCCATTAACTGCTCCACGGGTTAAAGTAACCAATCCAGACATCCCACGCGTACCACCGGTCAAATCCGGTCTAATTACTTGAACCAACTGATACATTAATTCCATGAAGGCAAGGGAGACTAAGGCAAAATAACTTCCTTTAATCCTCAGAGCCGGTAAAAACATTATGGTCCCGCCAATCATTGTCATCGCTATTGCAAGTGGTATTGCATATTCCACCCCAACATCGAACCTTTTGGTTAAAATTGCGGTGGTATAAGCTCCGATACCAATTAGAAATGGATGACCAAAACTAATATATCCTGTTCGGCCAGATAAAATATCCCAACTAATGGCGAATATTGCCAAAAAGTTAGCAAAAATAATTGTTCGAAGAGTTCCCTTGCTCACCATTTCCGGCATTAAGAGCATAAAAATAATAAATCCAATCCAAAGTGCAAAATGGTACCATTTTAAACCAAGACCCATTCTAAAGTTCCTCTCTTCCAAAGAGACCTTTGGGTCGGATAATTAACACAATTATTACAAGTAACATTGTGAAAACACCACGCAACTGTGGTGAAATCAACGCAACAGAGATAATCTCCATGAATCCGATAATATGAGCCACAACTAATGTCCCAATTATTGAACCAATTCCTCCAACAATCACGATAGCGATCGCTATGATCAATGGGGCAACCCACATGCTCGGAGAAAGTTGCGTGTAACTTGCAAAAAACACTCCAGCTATTGCGCCCAAGAATCCAGAAATACCCCATGTAAACATATTTATTTTATTAATATTCACACCGGAGATCGAAGCTCCCTTTGAATCCATAGATACAGCTTGCATGGCTCGTCCTACGTGAGTTTTTCGTATAAACACAAACAAGACAATCAAGATTAACCAACTGACAAGTGTAGCAGCCAACACATTATATGTTACAGTAGCATTTCCAATATGTATGACACCTTGAAAAATTGGCAGTAGGATTTTTGCGCTGTTACCAAAGTAAAGTATTATTGCTGATTGTAAAATTACAGCAAGTATTAATGTTGAAATTTCAACTGGTATATGATCACCCTTTAAGGGCTTTACAATAAGATTATACTTAAGCAACCCCATACAAGACCCAAGGATCCCTGCTAAAAGAAGTCCTACAATTGGAGGGAGTCCTAATAATTGACTAAAATAAAAGTAAACATACCCTGCAATCATTATATATGAGCCGTAAGCCAGATTTAGAACTCGGCCAACACTAAAGATCAAGGTAAAACCTACAGCTATCAACGCATATAGCCCACTAAGCAACAAGCCTTGAATTAAAATTTCTAACATACAGGAAAACCTAATTAAAATACTGGCAATGAAAGATATTTCATTGCCAGTAGTATCGTTTTATTTTTTCACCCAACTCGGTAGAGTAAATTCACCATTTGCATATTTTTCAGGATATACAACAGCGTTGGTACCATCTTCATACCATTGAATAACGACCATAGAAGGTGCACCATCATCAAAAGGCTCAGTTATATCAAACCTTAAATTATGAGGATATTTTCTGCCAGTTCTTGGTTCAACTTCATCATTGCCCCAAAATGCGTAACGCAGCCATAACTCGCCATCCAATTCCAGTATCAGATCCTGCTTCTCCATGGCACTCACCCAAGTAGTGTTGTTAAACCCACCTGCTTCCTCTGCAGCTGCCATCGCCTGTTTAAGACCATGATAAGCATTAAAGCCATTAAAGTGCGGGATAATTGGGCGAGATGAATATTTTGCCTGATACGTATCAACAAATGCCTGAGACGCTGGATCAAGCTTCATGCCAACAGCTGGAATCGGCGTTAATGTGGACATTCCACCACCCATGCCACCAGTATCTTCCCAATAATCTTGCCCCATAGGCGCAACATTAACACCAGTCATTCCCATTGGAACCTGCAGCTTAACATACTGAGAGGAAACTACCTGTGAATTTACCGAGCTAATCAAGTAAATAAAATCAGCACCTGAAGCCACAGCTCTACTGTACAAAGGTGCAAAATCAACAGTCGCTACATCATATACAATTGTCTCCACGACGTCGATACCAGCTACTGGCGCCATTGCTTGACTAATCAATCCATGAATTGCTCCGCCAAAAGCTGTATCTTCTTGTAGAATTACAGTCGATTTCCAACCCATCTTGTCAACTAAAACATCTTTACCAAAGTCAATATATAATGTTGCTAAAGCTTCATCTGATGCGATATTCATAAAGTAAGGTTTCATGCTATCGTAATCTTCAACCAACATATCAATAATGCCAATATAAGAAGTCCATGTATCCAGCGTCGGAATCTGATATTCTTGCATTCGCGGTAACCAGCCCAAGGACACATCGTCTATTGATCCCGAAATTATAAAATCAACCTCTTCAGTTTCCGCCAAGTATTCATAGGCCTTAACGCCTTCTGTAACATCCTGACGCGTATCTGCAGTCACCAATTTAATTTGCTGGCCGAGTACACCACCCTTTGCATTCAACTCATCAATAGCAATTTCGGCACCTCTTAAAGTACTTAATCCCGTATCACTTGATAAAGAACCAATAAAACCAACTTTTATTTCAGCGATTGCTGTGGTTGCAAAAAGCATTGACATGCTGATGGCAACGACTCTTAAAAGCTTCACTTTCATTCTATTCCCCTATTATTATTGTTACATTAAATAGTCTTTGTATACTGTATACAGATCATAGGAATTACGTTAAGTCAACTTAATTGAGCCATATTTAGATTTGGCCATTATTTTATATTAAGAAGAAGACTTATAAAAAAAGTTTGAATAAATATTTATTGATAATTAAAAAATTTACTCATTTCTTAAAAATGAATCAGGGTCTTCTGGAAGTATTTGACCACCATCTACCACTATAGATTGACCAGTGATAAACTTTGCCTGATCTGATCCAAGAAATACCATTGCATAGCCAATATCTTCAGTATCACCTAAATTCCCTGTTGGTACTACTTTGGCAATTTCTTTTGCGCCGTCTTCACCGTATAAAGACATCAAACTATCAGTGACAATATTACCCGGACTAACGGCATTCACAGTTATTCCGTCTTTAGCTAGCTCTAAAGACGCAGCTTTTATAAAAGCATTTATTCCACCTTTACTGGCTGAGTAAGCTGCTAAACGTGCTTGAGCAACATTCGGACCAGTTATTGAAGACGTAAATAGTATACGACCAGATTTTTGGGCTCGCATAACCGAAATACAAGGTTTGGTTAATAAGAAGCATGATCTTAAATTAGTATTTATAGTATCATCCCAGATTTCAACAGACATCTCTTCCATTAATTCATCGGGATAGATGCCAGCGTTATGACACATAATATCCAACCTACCATATTTTTTGATAACACGGTTTACTAATTCACTACATTCGTTTTCTTCACGAATATCAGCTTTGATAAACTCTGCTTTCCCACCAGAATTATTTATAGAATTTACCACTTTGATACCATCATCTTTTGATCGAGCAACACAAATTACGCTTGCACCTTCATTGGCAAAAACTCTTGCTATGCCTTCACCTATTCCTCGGCTAGCACCTGTAACTATTGCTACTTTATTTTTGATAGTTATTGTCATAATCAGTCCTTCACCAGTAGAGTTACCTATTGAAATCCAGTTTACCTTGATCATCAAATATCACGGCGTCTACAGAAACTTCCACCATCATACCTGGAGTTGTTAATCCAGCTTCAACACCTGCAGTAACCGGATCTATATCTTTAAAAATCTCACCATGTGCTTTTACAAACTCACCTCCGCCAGAACTCATATCAGTCATATAGGCGGTTGTTCGAACTACATGTCTCATTTCCGCACCAACAGACCGAAGAGCTTCTTCAATTCTTTTAAAAATATAAATTGTCTGAGCATAAGTATCATTAGGTGCGTGCAGTTTGCCGCTTGGTTCTATAGCAGTTGTTCCAGCTACATAAACAAAAGGACCAACTCTTTTTGCGCGTGAATAACTACCTATATTTTCCAATCTGCCACCAGATTTAAATATTTCTATACTCACGTTAATCCCAATCTCTTTCGAATTGCATCGGCTGCTGCGCTTAACGCAATCTTTTCAATATCTGACAAAGCTATCTCTTCAACTGAAATCATGCCTTTTAACCCAAGATGCACGGGGACGCCCAACACCACATTTGTTAACCCAAATTCACCATCTAACATTACAGAAACAGGTACTGCGCCACTTTTAGCGCCTCGAATATGGTCTAATATTTCTATAGTTGCGTGCGCAGGAGCAATTGTTGCAGATCCTAATTTCTTAAGCGCAACCACTTGGCCACCGCCAGTTATAGCATCATTTGAGCTATTATTAATCTCATCGTCAGACAAATATCTATTTAAAGATCTTCCCTTTATCTTCGCGTGGGAAACAATTGGAGCCATTTCATCACCATGGCTTCCAAGGGTTATAGCTTCTACATCAGAAACTTGCACACCAGCCGCTTTCGCAAGAGATAACCGAAACCTACTACTATCCAGTGTTCCCGCCATACCTAATACCCGGCTTCTAGGAAACTCAGTCGAAGTCAACATTTCCATGGTCATCTCATCCAAAGGATTCGTAACGACTATAACTATTGCTTTGGGTGATTGAGTTTTAATTACCTCTGCAGTCGCTTGAATAACTCGCTTATTTGTCTGAATTAGATCATTTCTCGACATTCCAGGAGTTCGCGCTCGCCCAGCCGTAACAATTACCACATCAGAGTCATTAATAATTTCTAAATTTTCGGCCCCATAAGCTTGACTATGCGATCGAGTTATTCCACTTGCATGATTTAGATCTAGCGCCGTTGCAGCCGCTAATCCAGGCACAATATCAGCAATCGCGATCTCATCTGATAAATCAAGATTTGCAGCTAAATGCGCAATGTTAGAGCCAACCCCTCCAGCCCCAACAATTGCAATTTTCGAAAATCTTTTTGCCTTTTGAGTTATACTTTTATCAGGTGCAATCCATTTTGGTGATCGACGATAGAGATTACGTCGCATCGAAGTTTTGCCATCGGTCTTAACAACAGCTTCTTTTTCAATGGGACCATAAACTAATTCTAAACCTAACCGACTTGCTGTTTCCTCAGCTAGACTTGTTACAATATCTCCTGGCAAAATTTCAAAAACCTTACGCCCTCGCCGACGTGCATCCTCAATATGCTCAACTCCAATCACGCGAGCGTCTGACATCATTCAACCTTACCATCAACTGCTTCAATTGCTGCAGTTGCAGCTTCCATTCCGGTTTGAACAGAATTTTCCGAGCCCGAAATAAATAATCTTCCAAAACGACCAACGGCTCTTACTTCCACAATATCGATATCCGCCGCTTTTTCTGCTTCATTTGCTGCTATGGAAATATACGCTGCTGGAGCGCACTCAATAATACCTAAAGTTTGACCAGGTACTAATAATGCTCCTTTTCTCCACTTGTTCAAAAGTTGAGCTTGATATGGTTCCACTGATGTTATGATCTGAGTTGTTGCAACTTTTGGTTTAACTCGATCCTCCATCGAGGCGCCAAGTTCTGACAATATTGAGTCCCTGGCCGCACTAACCTCAGCATTTGATGGTGATCGCAAGATGAAAAAACCAAACTCCCTTTCAACCAACTGACTGGTTGCTTCAACCGAACTTGCCTTTAAGGCGCGATCAATTAATGTAAATACTCCATTACCGGGGGCAAACTCACCGATTAAAACTGTATCACCAGACAAAGGTACAGATCCTTGAACTGTCGCTCCGTTATAGGCCGCAAATTTGGGTTGTAAGTTATCGATCTGGATTAAAGCTCGTATTGTTATATCACTCATTCTTATTCTCCATACTCATCATAAATATCGCGCCACGGTCGACTTTCGTAAGCTACCCGCTTTATATTTATTAAATGAAGTGCGGTAACATTATCTGACGTGATTGAACCAGACCAAGTACCAGTCCCTAACATAAAGCTAGGCTCTAAATCAGTCGAATAACCCATACCACCCAGAATGGCTGGTGTATTAACCAGCACTCTTCCGGTCGGAATACGTGAAAACTTAGCAATCACTTCTGGATCATTTGAATGAACAACTGACGAATGCCCCCATCCCTCAAATCTGGCTATTTGATTTGATAATTCAATTCCATGCTCTTCATCATTAGCAACATAAAACGCTAAGACTGGATTCAATTTTTCAGCAGACAATGGTCGATGCCAACCAATTTCCTCTTCTTCCGAAACTAATATTCGTGTTTTTGGTGGTATAGAAAACTCAGCTAACTCAGCTAATACATTTGGAGATTGACCTACTCGATTTGGGTTCATCCGTTGTTTTCCAAGAAAAATGACTTTTGCTAATCTATCAGATTCTGCCGGCGTACAAAAATATGCACCTCGGAGCTTCAATTCATTTCGTAATTCTCTTGCAAGCTCCTTATCAACAATCAAAGATTGTTCAGAAACACATGCAGTTCCATAATCAAAACTCTTTGATACAATAATTTGCTCAGCTACTTCTGTTAAATCATTAGCTTTTGACTTATTGACATAACAAGGAACATTTCCCGCTCCTACCGCCAATGTAGGCTTTCCAGAAGAATAAGCGGCTTTTACCATAGCAGGACCGCCAGTCGCCATTACAACTGAAGTTCTTCGATGCCTCATAAGTTCATCAGTTCCTTGGATAGTCACGTGCTCTAAGCACTGGATAAGTCCCTTTGGTGCACCCATCTGCTCCGCCACTCCAGCCAAGAGCCTAGTTACCTCTAATCCGCAGCGCAATGCTCTTGGATGAGGAGCACAAACAATTGCGTTTCCAGCTTTCACAGCAGATAAAACCTTGTAA
Source organism: Paracoccaceae bacterium (assembly GCA_029246285.1). Classification (GTDB taxonomy): domain Bacteria; phylum Pseudomonadota; class Alphaproteobacteria; order Rhodobacterales; family Rhodobacteraceae. The sequence continues at coordinate 28,613 of JAQWNW010000047.1, forward strand.
ATGATTGTTGATGTTGGATTAGTTACAGGAATCAAGGCAGCTACTAACCCCATGGGCTCTCCAAATGCGGCTACTTTTGTTGCATCATCTTTCCACAACATTCCAAGCGTAGTTACATCCCGTAAATAATCAGCTACCGAAACCGCATTGAACATGTCTTTTATTCTTTTATCTTTTGCGTTTCCATATCCTGTTTCAGCGACTGCTAGCTCAACAATTCTATTGACCTCAGGCTCAATTGCATTTGCCATAGCATCGACGATTGCATCAATTTTACTCGGATCAGTGCCTAAGAATTGTCTATAGGCTTCAAATGCTGTTTCAGCACAACGCCTTGCAGCCGCGATTGATTTCAAATCAGCGTCCATTTCGTCCCCCAGTCGCGATTTCATCCATTGCACGACGAGCCGTGTCAATATTGTCTGCATTTATCCCTATTGCTTCTAATCGCCTTCCAGCTGCAGAAATATCCGCTCCTAAAATATTAGAAGCTAAATTGATTAAGGATGTTGTCATTGGCACCTCTAGTTTTGCTATTTTAGCTGCAGAAGTAAGAGGAACTAAAGATCCAATTATTCCACACCGCAATAAGGATTTAGCCTGTTTTTGCAACGGGATTGTTCTACTATAATCTCCACGCAAGCTACCGCCAAAGATATCTATCATTTCATCATCAGAGGGTAAATCGCGAACCCCATAAGCTTTTGCCACCATTTTTCTCTCAGAGTTCAATGCAGAGATGATATTTTTTTGAGCAGGCCCAATTATTGAAGCAAAAGTTCTATTCTCTTCTAGCGGCTTACCTCCCATAGGTATCGATACAGCGGTACTTCCAAATGCTGGGCCACCCATTATCAAAGTTGGAATTTCAATCATGGCAGAACCATCTAAAAATCCAGATGTCAGTACGCTGTCATAGCCATCTAAGTTATGGAAATATACTTTTAAGGCATTCAAAACGTCAGATCGATTGCTAGGCAAGGTCGCAGCAGGCATTGGAGCAGCGTTGGATAAGGTTAATATTGAACCCGCTTCACTGTACCAATATGGAAGCCCTTGCACTTCGACTATAGTAATATCTGCAGCGCATCCCCCAATTCTGAGCAACCATGCTGTTTCTATAGCACCTAATGATCTTCCAGGAGCGACCACCAATACTTGCCCATCTTTTAAATGATCCGCAAGCACCATTGCATAAGTTCGTTGCTTATGTACTGGGCCAGTCAGAAATATAACCTCAGCATCCTTTACCACATTGTCAAGTTCAGCTGAGGTTTTTATTGACGGACCCTCGTCTCGGTCCACGTGATAGGTCCCAATGGGACCAAGGCCTCTCAACGTTACTCCACTCGACGACCTAAGTGCCGATAATTCATCTCCATAAGCAGAGAAAAGCTTTACTTCAGCGCCCTTTGAAAGAGATAAAGCAGCAATCAATTTACCGTCTGCACCTCCACCCAAAACAGCCACCTTAGAAAAAGACTTTTTATCATTTACCGGTTTCTTAGTGGTAGTTTTGGATATAGCTTGAGTAAATTCTTCGAATCCAGAACTCATGTCGTAAACCTTTCCAGCTTAAAACGATTGAACAGTACAGAGTTTTAGTCTGCACCACCATTACCGAGCGCACCGATTAAAGCCTCTAACTCATCGTGAGGTCTTGCGATCACGTGAACGGAAACAACTTCACCCACTTTGTTTGCTGATGTGGCTCCCGCATCTGTAGCAGCTTTAACAGCGCCCACTTCACCCCTCACAAGGGTTGAAATCAAACCACCACCATTCTTCGTTTGACCGACAATAGTAACACTCGCCGCTTTAACCATAGCATCGGCTGCTTCTATTGAAGCGACCAATCCTCTGGTTTCAATCATACCAAGTGCCATTTGACTCTGAATTGACTTAGCCATTTTGTTTTTCCTTCTCTTTGTTATCTTTTTCATTAAAATTGTAAATTTTCTCTACTATCGCTACAATTGAAGCATCAACAGGCGCTCCAGTCACTGAGATAGGTATTCTTGCCGCAGACCCTGTCGCAATTAACACAGTGTCTCCAACTCCAGCGCCACAAGTGTCAACGACTACAGTAGCGTTAGATAAAATGTTGCCATCACCATCTAAAATGTCAGCAATCAATGTTTTAAATCCTACTAACTTTGGATCTTTTGTAGTGGCATTAACATGCCCTGTAATTTTACCAATTTTCATTAAAACACATCCCTGTAACGCTCTAACTCAAATGGTGTAACTTGCTGATTGAAAAAATCTAATTCTCGTTCACTTTGTTGTAATGCTATCTCATATAAATCAGTTCCAATAACATTCTTGAGCCAATCTGAATTCCTAGCTAAATCAATTGCATCACGTAAATCAGTGGGGATTGGAGAAGCTACTTCAGACTCATAAGCATTGCCTGTGGTCATTTCATCAGGTTCAATTTTACCCTCTAGTCCGTCCAAACCAGCTGCGATATCTGTCGCCATTATTAAATATGGATTACAATCAGCCCCAGCGTCGCGTTTCTCGACTCTTGTCGCGCTATCAGAACCCTGGATTATCCTAATTCCTACAGTCCTATTATCAATACCCCATGCAGTATTTATAGGACAAAAAGTATAAGGTTGACGACGCCTAAAGCCATTTACAGTGGCACTACCACAAACAGCTGCTTCAGCCATTCTTTTTTGCACACCGCCAACAAAGTACTTACCGTCCTTACTTAAGGCACCATTATCAGCGAATATATTTTTTCCATTTTTCCACAAAGAATAATGACAATGAAATCCACTGCCCGATTGTTCAAAAAATGGTTTTGCCATAAAAGTGGCCTTATAACCGTGCTTAAAAGCTAATTGCTTTACAACATTTCTAAAAGTAACAACTCGATCTGCCGCGAGTAAAGCCTCATCATAACGAATATTAACTTCTACTTGGCCCTCAGCATATTCTGGGTTGGACTGTTCTACAGGTATGCCAATTTCATTAATGTTATTTCTAATTGGTCCAAGAACATGCTCTAACTCTGCAGCACGCTCTAAACTATAAACACCATTTCCTTTGTCTTTTGGCATGCCAGTTTCTGGATCGAGTAGGTAAAATTCTAATTCAGCGCCAACTTTAATCTCAACGCCCAATTTTTCCGCTCTATCTAATTGTCTAATTAAAACTTGCCTTGGATCGATGGGCACAGGCTTATGATCCATCCCCTCTGCTCGAGCAAATGCAAGAGCAACTCCTGGCTCCCACGGTAGACTTACTGGTTTAGTGATAGGAAAAAGATGCATATCTGGGTAACCGTTATCCATATTTACATAAGGGGTATCCCAAACGTCACAAGTCATATCGATAGCAAATAAAGCAGCCGATAAGGCATTTCCATTTTTGCATATATTGTCCCAATTACTCGCTGGGATTCGCTTTCCACGCATAATTCCATTTAAATCACCTAATCCCAAAGCAACGGTATGCGTGCCTTCGGGTAAAGTAAAATCTTCTGCGGCCATCCAATTATCCTCCTCACAAATTACTGTTGCTAGTTCTCTGTATTCTGTATACAGTATTCAAAAGTACAGGGAATGGCAAGGGTTAATTTAATATGAAAAAAAGTAACATTATTGTGGTAGGCGGCGGAATCGCCGGAACTATGACAGCTCTAAGCTTACAAAGAAGTGGCAACCAAGTCACTTTAATAGATAGATGGGAGCCAGGCCATGCCCGAGCAGCTTCCTCAGACTATAATCGAGTGATTAGAGCCATTTCAGGGCATGATGAATTTTATACAAGGTGGGCCAGAGAAAGCCGTCAGCGTTGGCTGGAATTACAAGCTGAAACAGGTCAAAAATTAATGTATGAATGTGGTGCACTTATACTGGCCACAGAAGGTCATTCAGATTGGGAAGACGCATCATCAGCAACGTTTGATAAAGTTGGCGTGCCCTATTATAAATTTAATCAAGATGAAATTAGCAAAAGATTTCCTCAATTCAAGGTTCCCGATATTTCTTATGCCCTCTTTGAGCCTGAAGCTGGTATGTTAATGGCTCACAGATGCGTAATTACTGGCATTGAATTATTTAAAAAAGCAGGTGGTATAGTAAAACGTGGCCATGTAACAACGGACCCCACAGAAAAACCCCTGTTAGACAACAAACCTTTGGAGGCTGACGTAATAATCATCGCGACAGGGGCCTGGATGTCCGAAATGTTTCCCCGTACCATTAAGCCAATTTCTGCTATAATCGGGTTGCCGGTTTTTTACACCTCTACTCCTAACGGCAGCGACCTATTTGATAAAGACAAGATGCCTTGCTGGATCGATCACGGCCAAAATTCATTTGGAATTCCCTCCAGTGAGGGATCAGGAATTAAAGCAATGATCGCAATTCCAGAAAAAATTGACCTGGATAATGACGAAAGACTTATAAAACGAGAAGCTCTTGCCCGCACACAAAGCTACGTAAAACATCGCTTTCCATTATTAGAAAATGAAAAAGTTGTAGACTCGAAATTTAACCAAATAATCTTAACACCTGATACTCATTTCGTGGTGGATTGGCACCCCGAACACACTAATGTATTGTTTGCAGGAGGTTGTTCTGGGCACTTATTTAAACATGGACCTGTTTTTGGAGAGTTTGTTAGTGGAGTCGCCATGCATGACTATGGGACAGCTGACAGATTCAAGATTACAGGAAGAAAGAAACTAAGCCCTAAGGAAAGCCCATCAGGGAGATAAACTAACAGAGAGCAATTTTGACTTCGATTAGAGAGGGGGACCACATTGAGTAATCACCTTGAGAAGAAAGTGATAATTATTACTGGGGCAGCCAGTGGGTTTGGCCATCTTGTGGCTTTGAAAAGCTTAAAACTGGGCGCAAGGGTAGTTCGCTGTGACATTAACAAAAATAATCTAGAATCCTCACAATCTGATTTTACTAAATATAAGAATGATGTATTAGATTATACAGCAGATGTCGCCAACCTGAAACAAATGCAATCATTGGTAAGCCGTGCAATCAAAAAATTTGGCTCCGTCGATATTCTGATAAACAACGCGGGTATAATGCCTCTTGCTTTCTATAAAGACCACAATGAAGCTTATAAAGATTGGGAGAGGTGCATTGAAATAAATATCAAAGGTGTATTGAATGGTATTATTTCAACTTATGATACCATGATATCTCAAGGAAATGGTCACATTGTAAATATCTCTTCCATCTATGGAAATTATCCAGTCGCAGGAGCTGGAGTCTATGGAGCATCCAAAGCAGCAGTAAACTTTTTATCTGAATCGCTTCGGGTAGAAACTCAAGGAAAAATAAAGGTTACGACTATCAAGCCCACGGGCGTCCGTGGAACTAATCTTGGAAAAGGCATTATTAATGAAGATGCAATAGTTGGTATTTTGGGTCAAAATGCATCAAGTTACATCAAAAAAATGGATGATTTTGACCACGGCAAATTGCCGGATCATTATAGTGACCACAATAACATCGAATATTACGCATTAAGTCCAGAGCATTTAGCAGAACAAATAATATATGCTATAAATCAGCCATTAGGAGTGACAATTGCAGATTTAACAATCCGTGCTTCAGGAGATGAATACATTCTATAAAATTCAACGTTATTAGACAACATTTAATAACCAAAAGCTGTTTTGAAAAAGTTAGCGGCTTGCTGTGCAAAAAGATGATCTTGAACTTTAAGTTCTTTTAAAGATTTAGACGCTCTGGTAACTTCATCTACACTTAAGATTTCTTGCTCTAGCTCTGCTACAATCCGACTTACAAAATCATGATTATATTCTGGATGAAACTGGCATGAAAAAGCTGGAAAGTTATACTCAATTATTGCGTTTTTACAGTAATCTGCACTGCCAACCACACTCGCTTCTTTTGGCACTTTTAACACTTGATCCTGGTGAGCAATATAGGCGTTAAAATCATTATTTTTCATTGAAAACCTTGAAACCCCCACCTTATAACCCACGTCAGATTTTCCAGAAATACCACCAAAGGTGTCAGCCATTAACTGGTGACCAAAACAAATTCCAAATAAAGGTTTTTTACTTTTCTTTATAGCTTTTAGAAAAGAACGTAACTCAATGATCCATGATAAACTATCATAAATGCTTTTTTCAGACCCAGGTACTATAAACCCATCAAAATCCTCAACCTTAGGAAATTCGCAATTTTTTGCTATTGGTATCGTAAAAAAAGATACATTGGGCAAGAATGGCTGAAGCCATTTTGTAACTACTGACCCCACACTACCATATCCACTTAACTTCGAGCCCTCTAAAATTGCACAATCCAATATTGCAATTTTCTTCATCACACTTACCAATCAAACGCCCGATCAATTCCAGCCATTTTCACACCCGTAAATGCAGACGCCTGAAAAGACAGAGCTCGCAAATCCTCAGTTTCTAAATTATGAACGGAAGATTTCCCACATGCTTTGGCTAATGCGGTGATCTCCATCGTCATCGCGGTTAAATATCGAGCTACTCTTTCCGCTCCAGCTCGCGGATCCATTCTCTTTTCTAGCTCTTTATCTTGTGTCGCAATACCGACTGGGCATAAACCGGTATGACAATGGTGACATGCTCCCGGTGAAGTTCCTAGAGCTCTATAATCCTCTTCATAACGAGGTGAGTTGCAGCCCATCGCTATCATAGATCCGTTGCCAATCATCACTGCGTCGGCACCTAATGCTAGGCATTTTGCAGCATCTACACCTGTACGAATGCCACCCGCTGCTACCAAATCAACTTTACCGGTCATTCCACATTCGTCCAATGCCTCACGCGCAGCTCTAATCGCACTCATTGTGGGAATTCCCGTGTGGTTTAAGAGCATTTCAGGCGAAGCACCAGTCCCTCCTTCTGCCCCGTCTACCACTACGACATCTGCCCCCGCTTTTGCAGCGACAGCAACGTCAAATCGAGGTCTAGTAGCACCCATTTTTATAAAAATTGGAACTTGGTAATTTGTTGCAATTCTGAGCTCTTCAATTTTGACTGAAAGATCATCAGCACCCATAAAATCAGGGTGCCTAATCGTCGATCTTTGATCCACCCCCTCTGGTAAAGTACGCATTTTGCTCACCCGAGGGCTTACTTTCATACCCAAAAGCAATCCACCAGTTCCAGGTTTTGCGCCTTGCCCAACCACAATTTCTAGAGCATTTGCTCTCCTTAAATGGTCCAAATCAACTCCATATCTAGCGGGAGACATCTGATATAAAAGTCTTTGAGATGCTGATCGCTCTTCTTCGAGCATTCCACCTTCCCCAGTACAGGTCATTGTCCCAACTTTAGATGCACCATAACCAAGTGAAGCTTTTGCACTTGCAGATAATGCTCCAAAAGACATTGATGCTATGTAAATTGGTATTTTTAATTCCAAGGGCTTTTCAACAATTCCTCGCCCCGCACCTAAGATAGTAGTAGAGTCACAACTTTCTCTGTAGCCCTCTAATGGCAATCGAGTCATTGTTGCTGGTACAAATGTTAAATCGTCAAAAGTTGGCAGTTGCTTATTGAATGTATTGTAACCTCTTACCTGATATCGGCCAAGTTGAGCTAATGCATGCACCTCAGCAATAGCATCAGGTGTCCACCTTGTTGATCCACCTTCATCATATGAAGAAGGCACCCCAGCGGGTCTACCCTTTATTGCTCCACTTGAAAACTTAATTTCTTCTTCACTAGCAACCTCAAAAGGATACTCATACGGTTTTTCTATATCATTAGCCATGCGCTTGCATCCCTACTTTCAAAATACCACAAACGTTGTCCTGAAATCATTTTGCGCCATTCTCTTGACTTATCGACTAAACCTAAGGGTTCTAGTATTTCATCTACCTCATCGACATCTTCTTGAGTTGGCTCAATCACATTCACATCAACACCTAAACTTTTTACTGGCCCAGCGACCCAGACCTCACCAGCCCAGAGGGCATCTGCACAACTCTCACCTGCGCCACCTAAAGCTATAATTTTTCCTGAGTGAGCCATAAATCCTGACTGGTAACCAATGGTTCCTTCCACTACTATATTCCCACCCTTCATCGCAACTCCGCATCTGGGGCCAGAATTACCTTTTATATGAATAGTCCCACCGATCATGGCTGCACCAGCGGACATCCCAGCGTATCCACCTACAGTAATATGCCCCTCTGACATTCCCTCACCTAAAGCCCAACCAGCATTTCGCTCAATATTTAATTTAGCGCCAGTGTTTAATCCTCCGCAGAAATAGCCAACACTTCCTTCAAATTCTATCTCCGCGCCCGGTGGCAGACCTATCCCTAAATTATGTCTAGAGAGCGTGTTTACTATTCTTATTTTCTTTCCAAGCGAACAACATTCCTGAATATCTTCATTTATTTCTCGTATATGACGATCTCCAACCTCAATCTCCACCTCACTCATGCTGCAAAACTCCTATTTCCAACACCCCATAATCCAGTCAAACTTGGACCATCATGATTTATCACGTCACACTCTTCTTTAAAAACTCGCCTAACAGCCTGCTCTTCAGTTGCCGCAGCTAAATCGCCATTATCATCAATTACTACTAAGGGTTTGAGCGCAAATCGGTCTTTTGCAAAGCCTATGCCAGCTGGCCCAGCAATCATATATGTGAAAATTCCATCAATTGAATTTATTGATTTTTTCAATGCTTGCTCCATTGTCATACCAGCTTTCATTTGATCAGAAACCCATATCGCAATTAACTCACTGTCATTTTCAGTTAAGAATCGATATCCTTTTCTTTGGAGCTTGTCCCGCCAGGTATAGTAATCCGTAATCTGTCCATTGTGAACGATCGCCATATCTGAGAATGGCCTAGCCCAAAAAGGATGGCTGGCGTTTGGCAATACAGAACTTTCTGTAGCAAGACGAGCATGTCCCAGTCCATGAGTTCCAACCATTTCTCGTACGTTGTGCTTTTCTGCCACTTCCGCCGCGCTTCCCGTATCCTTTATAATCTCTAAAGATCTACCACAGGATTGTATTTCCATTCGTTGGGCTAAACTATCTGCTTCTACCACCCAAGTTCTCAGGTCTTTGGGCTCAGTTATCTCCATCTTAAAACAATAATGCTTATTATGGTCCATCACTATTGACGGCTCAGATTTTAAACTCGCGCTGTGATCAGTAAGTAAATTTTTAAAATCATCGAGATCTGTATCGATTTTTTCCTTGTCAAACCCCATACCTCGCAGAACATATCCCTCGTCTCTGGGTATCGTGTAGATTGCAAAGCCTGTACTATCTGCTCCTCTATGAGATTGGGCATCCATTAAATCTACCAAATCCCGCCCAACATTACCGGGCGCACTTAATATTCTACCAGCTATTCCACACATTAAGACGACTCCTTTATGTATACTGTATACAGTATGCATTGCATTATCACAAGAAACAATGTAAAGATTATCTTGTCTATTCTGCTCTTGATACTAATTCATTAAGGAAAAGCATATAGCTAAAAACTAAGAGGTAACATTTGGCACTTAAAAGTATTCAACCAACTCGTCGTCGACTGGCCGACCAAGTCTATGATCAAATTATTGATGCAATAATTCAGCAAGATATTGGTCCCGATGATAGGTTGATTCAAGAAAAATTAGCAATGGAACTTCAGATTAGTCGTACCCCAGTAAGAGAAGCCTTAATGCGATTGGAACAAGAGGGGGTTTTAGAGGTTTCCAATAGGGGAAGCTTTAAACTTTATCAAATGAGCGACGCTGAAGTTAGAGAACTATATCAGTCTCGGGCTGCAATAGAGGGACAATCTGCTAGAATTTTAGCAAGTAAAAATGACCCTCATCATTTAGAAATATTGAAAGAAACAATCAAATTTGAAGAAAATATTGAAACTGATTCTGCAACAGCTCGAACATATTTTGAAGCCAATCGAAATATTCATAGGAAATTTGTTGAATTAGCAGAAAACAGATACTTATTGGAGATGTTCGATATGATTTGGGGAAAAGCAAATTCATTTTCGATCTTTGCAACAATAGAAAATGTTGACCTAAGGAAGTCTCTTGGCGATCATATGGCATTAGTGGATGTGATTTCGACAGGAGATAAAACAGAAACTTTAGAAGTTTTTACTCAACATATTCAAGAGGGTTTTGACTTACAGTTAGAAGGCTTACATCAAAGCCAATAAGATAATTTAACTGGTTGTTATAATTCGCAAGACACTATCTAAAAAAATCCAAACTAAACTTTTGTTGATACTGAAGCTTCCTCGAAACTAGCCATTCCACTGTGGCATGCTAATGCTGATTTCATTATGTTTATCGCCAAAGCGCCACCCGATGCCTCCCCCAATCTTAAATTTAAATCAATTAATGGGTTTTTATTTAAGAGTTTAAGAATACGTACATGCGCACTCTCTGATGATAAATGTCCAGCAACACAATGATCTAACAATCCATTTGTAGTTTTTTCTAAGACAGCTGCTGACGCACAGCAAATAAAACCGTCCAGGATAACTGGAATTTTTAAAGCCCGAGCTCTAGCGATAGCCCCAACCATCGCCACCATCTCCCTTCCCCCTAATTGCCTAAAAAGCTCAAGTGGACCTAACGACTCTCCCTTAATTCTTTCCAAGCCCTGCTCAACTACTTTTATTTTTAAAGCCAAACCTTCGTCAGTCACACCAGTCCCTCTACCTACCCACTCTCTCGCAGTTCCACCAAACAAAGCACAAGCCAATACTGCAGCAGAAGTTGTATTACCAATACCCATCTCACCCACAACCAAAAGATCAGATTCTTGTTTAACTGCATTCCATCCTACCGTTAGAGATTCCTCGAACTCTTCTGGTGACAATGCTGGCTCCTTTGTAAAATCTTTGGTTGGTTTTTCTAAATCTAAAGAATGCACATCTAGTGTTGCTCCAGCCACTTGACATAATTGATTAATCGCCGCTCCCTTATGTTCAAAATTCAATACCATCTGCGCCGTTACTTCTTGAGGGAATGCAGAAACCCCAAGCGAAGCTACTCCATGATTTCCAGCAAAAACAATAACTTGGGGGTTTAAAATATTAGCGTTTGGGTTCTGTCGCCATGCGCAATACCAAATTGCTAATTCTTCCAACCTACCTAGCGCTCCAGGGGGCTTAGTGAGAGATGCATTCCTTTCCGCAGCTAATTTCGATGTACTTTCATCTTTATTTGGTGGAGAATTAATTAGCACCCAAAAGTCTTTTAGCCCATTAGAGCTCTTTATTTCACGAGTCATGTATTATATCCAGATTACTTGATTATTAAATTCAATACGTATTACATATAAGTGACGAAATAATAAACTACGTTTTGGGCATTTGAATGAATAAATTCGAAAATAATATTTTTGATCTCAGATTGGGTGATTTCTTGATAGCACTCAGTTTACTCACCCGAATCCCCGTAAACATCGACCATAATAATGTAGGCGAAAGATCCCGAAAGGCTTCTTGGGCTTACCCCTTGGTTGGGGCATTGGTAGGGGCGATCGCTGCTCTGACAGCAAATATATTAAACTTCTTTGGCCTTCCAGTAACAATCTGCACAATAATGGCTCTTTTAACGATGGTAGCCTTAACCGGAGGCATCCATGAAGATGGCTTAAGTGACAGCGCAGATGGACTCGGGGGAGGAACGGATAAAGACAGCATACTCAAGATCATGAGAGATAGCAGGATTGGCAGCTTTGGAACGATTGCGTTGGTTTTAATTATTTTAGGCCGGTACGGCTCCATGAATGAACTGATGAAATTAGATCAACTATTTTGGCCATTAGTAGCAGCAGGCGCAGTAAGTCGCGTGCCAATGGTAGGCGCAATGGTTTATCTCAAGCCCGCTAGAAATGATGGTCTTTCTGTCTCAGTTGGAGCCCCACCTAAATTTTCATTTATAATCGCCCTGATTATTGGCATTTTAAGCTGCGTATTAGTTGTTGGTATACTAAGTATTTTAGTTTTGCTTGGCGTTGGTATCATAACAATAATAATCTTTTACATTGCTAATGAAAAAATCAGTGGCCAAACTGGAGATGTATTAGGAGCTTCTCAGCAATTCGCAGAGTTGATTGCACTGTCCATAATTAGTGGGATTTTAATAATAAACTAATAACTTAAAGTGCTAGGCAGCTCGGGATGTTAAAACTTCCTCTATTTTAGTTTGAGCAGCATCTTCTTCCGCTCTATCCACAGCGGCAATCTCTCGCGTTAATCTTTCTAAAGCAGCCTCATATAACTGCCTTTCAGAATAGGATTGTTCGCGCTGGTCATCTTTTCTATGCAAATCCCTTACAACTTCTGCAATAGCAATTAAATCTCCAGAATTAATTTTTTGCTCATATTCCTGTGCTCGTCTTGACCACATCGCCCGCTTTACTCTTGCCCGACCTCTCAACGTTGACATTGCTTTAGAAACCAAATCAGGGCTTGCTAGACTCCGCATCCCAACCGAGGCAGCTTTAGCTGTAGGAACTCTCAATGTCATTTTATCTTTTGCGAAATCAATCACAAATAATTCCATTGAAATACCAGCAATTTCTTGCTCTTCAATTGCGGTAATTTTACCCACACCGTGAGATGGATAAACCACAAATTGATCTACAACAAAATCATTATCACTCATAGAAAGAAACTCCTCAGTAAAACCGTATAAATTGCAAAAAGTATCTCATTGGCATTATCCAAACTGAATACTTTTTTGCTAAAAAACATCAATTAAAGAATTTATATGGCTGTTAAAACTATCATATTTATTATTTATATTCTCACTTTAGATTACCATAAAAATTACCCTCTTAAAACCCCAGTTTTTGGGCCGCTTTTAAACCAATCTATTATATTTTTTTTAAGTGGTAATTACCGTGACCATTCCCAAGGTCTTGTAAAGTCTCCCAAAGCTTTTTTAACAACTTCGTCACTAATCTCAGAATTTGTTTTATTTAGATAGGCAACCAGTCCACGTTTTTTATCTTCAACAACCTCGTTAACTGTTAAGTTTAAACCTTCCCGAGCAAGCTTTTCATCATAGACCCGTTTGATAGCCATTTTTCTCAAATCAGGTTTAAAAATTTTACCTACGGCTGTTTTTGGTAACTCATCAATGATCTCAATATATTTTGGGCGTGCCGCTCGTTCAGGAACATGACTGTTGGCAAATTCAATTAGCTCTTCAATTGAAACTGAAGCATCAGCATTAAGCTCCACATAAGCGCATGGTATTTCGCCAGCTTTTTCATCTGGCTGGCCAATAGCTCCTACCATTGCTACGGAAGGGTGCCCAGCAAGTGCTTCCTCAATCAAAGCTGGGTCAATATTATGCCCACCCCTAATTATTAAATCCTTTGCCCTACCCGTTATCCACAAATAACCATCCGGATCTATACGTCCTAAGTCCCCTGTTCTAAAAAATGCATTATCCGCGTATAGTCCATTATTTTTAGCTTTTTCTGTATAAGTCTCACCAACATTAATTCCAGCATTAGAGATGCATATTTCACCCACTTCGTCGCTTTTCATCTCCCTAATGATCTCTCCATTCTCCTTGCATTCAAGAATTCGAACTTTGGTGTATGGTAATGGTATTCCGATTGATCCTATTTTACGAACACCGTCTTTAGGATTACAACTAACCAAGCATGTAGCTTCTGTAAGACCATAACCTTCAATAATTTCCACACCGGTCACTTCTTGAAAGCGTTTGAACAATTCAACAGGCATAGGAGCAGAACCACAAAATGCCGCATTTAATGTTGAAATATCCGCATTTACAGGCCTTTGAAGTAACTGAGAAGCCGCGGTCGGAACTGTTACCATAAAAGTTGCCTTCCATCGCTCAATCAATTTCCAAAAGTTGTCAAAAACACCATCTCCACGATAACCAGCAGGTGTGGGAAGAACCATATGCGCTCCCGAAACCAGGCATCCAGCCCAAATTGGATATGCAGCAAACACATGAAATAACGGAAGTGGACAAAGCAATACATCTTTTTCAGTGTAAAGTATCGCATCTCCTAGCCATCCATTGTAGAGCACTCCAGAATGTCTATGTTGAGCGATTTTTGGCATGCCGGTTGTCCCACCAGTATGGAAATAAGCACAGTAGTGATCGTCCTGCCCCTCATTGAAATCCAATTCATTAGAATTCATGGTCTCCAAGGCTGAGTTAAATTCAATTATTTTTGCTGAGTGCTCAATGGGGTTTTTTGGCCTAATCAGCGGAACAATCCAAGACAGAGGCGGGCTAAGATGAGGCAATAAATCAATCTCAATAATCGTTTTAACATTTGTAGCTTTGCTGACCGCTTGAGCAGCAAGTTGAGCCACATCCGTTTTAGGAAATGCTCGCATTGTCACTAATACTTTAGCGCCCGTTTCTCTTAAGAGCGCAGAAATTTGTGATGGTTCAAGCGTTGGATTAATTGGCGCAACGATACCAGCCGTCATACCCCCCATTAGTGTAATTAAAGTTTCATGACTCGTTGGAAGCAAATAAGCGACCACATCATTCTGTCCGACGCCTAATGATCTAAAAAGATTAGCAGCTTGGGTGACTTTTTTAGTTAACTCACTCCAGCTTAGCGTAGTTGATTTGTCTTTCATACCTGACTTTAATTGAAAACTAACTGCCGGCCGGTCTGGAAATTTTTTTGATGTTTTGCAAAGTTGTTCATAAACTGTTTTTTCATTCCAGCGCTTTGAAATATCCATTTCATTTTCGATTGTGGCGGTATCTGCCGGTGTTGCAACTGTATAAGTCATCATTTCCCTCCCAAGAGACAATTCGCTAATTGGCCAACTAAAGACAAAGTTAAAACCAAACTGCCAGAAATTCTTATACCAAAATCAATTAAAAAAGAAAATAATAGAATCAAACTATTAAGTTAAAAACCGGAATTTTTATAATATACATAATATCTTGAAGAAATTGTTTAGATTTGCACTTGATTGCATAACGATTTAAATATTCAAGAAACCAATAAAGGGAGATCAAAATCCATCCTTCTTATATTTCGAAAGGTAAAGGACAGCGAATACTGTGCTTACACGGCTTAGGTTTGAGCGCGGAAAGCTTCAGACCTCAAATCAATGCTTTATCAAATGAATTCAATGTTACAGCTTGGAATATGCCCGCTCTAGGTCGGGAAGAGCCAGAAAAAATGAATTTTGAAAATTTGGCTAAATCAGGGTTTGAGCTACTTGACCACCTTGAAGACGAAAAATGCCATCTTGTCGGCCATTCAATGGGTGGAATGATAGCAATTGAAATGGCATTACAAAAACCTGCAAGAATCTCTTCCGTAACTTTGCTGGGCGCAACCAGCGCCTTTGGAGGCCGAAACGACGATTTTAAGATAGCGTTCAAAAAAGAGAGGTTAGAACCACTGGCTAATGGCCTTTCAATGCTTGAGGTAGCGAAGTTAAATGTCCCATTGATGTTCTCAAGAAATGCAAATCAAAATAGTGTTAAGAATTCAATTTCAGAAATGGCAAAAACTAATATTGAAGACTACAAAAATGCGTTAGAATGTTTAATTTCTTTCAATCGCAGAGAAGCAATTTCCAAGATTTATCAACCGTGTTGCCTGATAGCGGGTTCACTTGATCAAGCATCCCCATCAAAAACGATTGAAAAAATGTCTAAGCTAATTAGTAATAGTGAATATTACCTAATAGAAAACTGTGCTCATATGATTCAATTAGACAAGCCAAAAAAAACCAATTTCCTTCTGAAGAACTTCATTAAAAGAGTTACTAACAAAGAGTATTGAATAAATGACATAGAAACAGAGCCTTGACCTTCAATTATTGTTTAAATAATAGGTGAGGCTCTACGCGGGCGTTGTGTAGTGGTAAGACCTTAGCCTTCCAAGCTAAAGACGCGGGTTCGATTCCCGCCGCCCGCTCCAAAAAACTTATACTTTTCTCTCTAGTAATATCTGAATGTAAGTGTTTAAACTTAGAAAATCTGCTTTTTAAAATTCTATGTTAGGACCATCACCAAATGGGTTTAATCTTGGCCATATACATATTTATATATTTCGCTCCATTGATAATTGGCTGGGCAATTATGGGTGTTCAAAAAAAAATCAGATTTGTGCACAGAGAATCTGGCGTAAACAAGAATGGCTTTATAGGGTATAGCTGGACCTACTTTTTCTTTGGTTTTTTTGTCCCAATTTTTAGAGGTGAAATTGGAATTGGTGTTCTTCACCTAATACTATCACTGGTTACATTCGGCATTTTTCAACTAATAATGCCTTTTTTATATAACAAGCAGTACTCAACACGTTTACTTACGGACGGATGGAAATTAAACGATAATGAGATGTTAAATAATCTTGCCAAAACAAAGTTAAATTTGAATTAAGTAGAAAGTAAAAGATGGCAAAAGAATCAAAAAAACAGGGTGACGGGGCCTTTCGATTAGAAAATGATCGAGAACTATTACATGAGTTTACTTACTCAGGAGCACTGAGTTTTTGCCGAAGAAGGTATAGTCGCGATACAAAGGACATTGAAGTTGTGGTTAGTGGAATACCATACGATAATGCCGTAACGAATAGGCCAGGAACACGCTTTGGCCCAAGGGCTATAAGAGCTGCTTCGTCACAATTAGCAGAACTGCCACACTTTCCATACGGATTTGAGCCTTTTAAGCATTTATCTGTGATAGATTATGGGGATTGTGAACTTGACATACATCAACCAACAACTATTTTTGACGATATTGAAAGTCATGCTACCAAAATATTAAAATCAGACGCAAAAATGGTTAGTTTAGGTGGTGATCATTCTATCACCTACCCTCTTCTAAAAGCACATGCAGAAAAATATGGCCCCATAACTTTAATTCAATTTGATGCTCATTGTGACACATGGGCTGATGACGGTAAACGGTTTGATCATGGAACCATGTTTGCAAGGGCAGCCAACGAAGGTATCATTGATGTTACTAAATCAACTCAGATCGGTTTAAGAACTTATAACGACACCGATTATGGCTTTGAAATACTCACAAGTCCCTGGGTACACCGAAATGGCATAAAGGAAGCTATTAATATTGCAGTAAATAGAGCCGAGGATACACCAGTTTATCTATCATTTGATATCGATGGTCTTGACCCAGCTTTTGCACCTGGAACCGGGACGCCAGTGAGTGGTGGGTTGGCAAGTTGGCAAGGTCTAGAATTTGTGAGAGGATTAGAGCCATTAAACTTAATTGGCATGGATGTAGTGGAGGTTTCACCCGCATATGATACTGCTGAAATTACGGCACTTGCCGCCGCAAATATTGCTTATGACTGGATAGCTATAATAGCCAAAAAGAATGGCGCACCCTGTAGCTTCGTTGGTAAAATTTAACTAAAAGCTATAAAAAACTAAAAGGAAGAACTTAGATCTATGCAGAACAAAGACCTAATGAGCTCAATCCAGTTTCAAAATTTAGTTTTCGCGTCTGTCTTTGCAACCTTAATGGGGTTCTTGCTGATTATTGGCAAATCGCTTTTGCTTCCAATTTTTGTAGCAGTGATTTCCGTTTATGTTTTAACTGCGGCAAGCGATTGGCTTGGCAAACAACCAGTTTTTGGTTTTCTACCGAGCTTGGCGCGCAGATTACTAGTTCTTCTTGCATTCATAGTTGCGATCATCGCGCTGACAGGTGTGATCATTACAACCGCTGGACAGCTAATTGAGGAAATCCCTAAGTATCAGGAGAACCTAAGACTGCTCGCAACTACCGTTCTTGAAGCTTTTGGTAGGCAAGCACCGACTGATTGGAGCGTTGTTTGGCAACATACTATTGGAGTGATTGATCTTCAGTCCCTTGCAACCTCCACACTTGGTTCGCTGAGCGCCCTAAGTGGCGTGATATTTATGGTGGTGATCTATGCGATGTTCCTGATGGGGGAACGTGCTGGCTTTGCACAAAAAATCGCGATCGCTTTACCTGGAAAGGGTGGCATTCAATTACAAAGTATCATTGCCAGTATCAATACTAGCATCGGTGACTATCTCGCAGTCAAGACACTGATTAATGCAATACTTGCGTCGATTTCATATTTGGTGATGTGGTTGTTTGGCGTTGATTTTGCGTTGTTCTGGGCAATATTGATCGGTTTGTTAAATTACATTCCATTCATTGGCTCGCTTATAGGTGTTATCTTCCCTGTACTATTAACCGTAGCCCAGTTTGGCTCCGTTCAAACCACAATCTTGGTGCTGGGTTTACTCACTGCCGCGCAGCTCTTAGTCGGTAACGGGCTTGAGCCGCGTATGATAGGTAAAAAGGTGAACATGTCTCCCTTCGTGGTTCTAGTATCACTCAGCCTTTGGACATCGCTTTGGGGAGTTGCTGGCAGCATACTCGCAATCCCGTTAACCTCAATCCTGGCGATCGTTTTTAGCCATTTTGACGGAACACGGCCTTTCGCCGTGTTTTTGTCAGATGATCCAGCTCAAACAAAGAATACTGAAAACACGTGAAGTAGTTAAAAAAGAATGACACACTGTGTAACTGCGTTGGTAAAATCTTACTAAAATTTTACTAAAAGCTTCAATATTTTAGAAAATTATAATATAGTCTGAATATGATTGTACGAATAATTATGATGTTTTCTTTTTTATGGTTTTTATCAGGCTGTTTGCCCGCATTAGCAGCTGAGTGTGGCAAGCTTTGTAATAATACCTGGTGGAAAAACACCACAATAGAAAAACTTAAAGCAGAGTTACAAGTCGTGGAAGATATTAATAGCTCGAATTCATGGGGGTGGACCCCTTTACATTTTGCATCTCAGAAAGGGAATTCCGAGTATATCTCCTTAATTCTAAATGCAAAAGCAAATATTGATGCGCAATGCAAGAATGGCAATACACCTTCACACATAGCTGCAGGCAATGCTAACGGAGGAAATCTAATCACATTGATCGAGGCTGGTTCAAATATCAAAATCAAGAATGCAGACGGTAATACACCGTATATGATAGCGAAAGAAAATAAAAAGTTTAAAGATTTAAAAATTGTTGAAAAATAATTATAATTTAAATCAAATAGTTACAAAGAGAACATAATCAATTTTATTCAGCAATATCTTCAGCCCAAAGCTCGGGTTTTTCTTCAATAAATTTATCCATTAAATCGATACAATCTTGATCATTTGCAATGATTACTTCTACACCACGAGAACGTAATAATTCTTCGTTTCCTCCAAAATTTACGGCCTCTCCGATCACGACTCTTGGGATGCCAAATTGAATTATTGTGCCAGAGCACATCATACAAGGACTTAAAGATGTGTACAAAGTCGTGTCACGATATGTTTTCTGACGTCCTGCTTTTCTTAAAGCATCCATTTCGCCATGGGCAATCGGGTCGCCTTTTTGAACCCGTTGATTTCTACCTTGAGAGACCAACTTACCATCCCTTGCAAGCACTGAACCTATTGGACAACCTCCCTCATCAAAACCTGCCTTAGCCTCATTATATGCTATTCTAAGCATTTCTTTGTCTGATTTATTAAGCATTTATTAATCCTTTTATTATTTTTAATTTGGTAAAAGCACGATTTGCAAGTCCATTATATTAAAAAACAGATTAGCGGGAAAATACAACCTCACCATCGCATATAGTAAGCATAACTTGCGTATCTTTTAAACAATCCCTGTCAGCATTTTGTAGATTTTCTGATAACAAAACAATGTCTGCAAACATCCCAACCCTTAACATTCCCTTACTACTTTCAGCAAACTCTGCGTAAGCACCAACTGCTGTATACGAAGAAATAGCCTCTATTAAACCTTGGCTTTGATCTTTCCACCTTTTGTCAGGGATTTTAGGGAATACGGCACCAGCAAGCGTTTCCATTGGATTTAATCCTACTACAGGCCAATCAGTGCTAAAGGCTAATGGGACGTCTAGATCTCTAAAACTTTGCCAAGGGTAAGCATTTCTTATTTGCTTTTCACTAAATATAATCCCTTCTTGCATTGCAGGAAACAATCCTCCAATCGGCGAATGAAGCGGCTGCATTGACGCGATCACACCCAATTCCTTAAATCTGGGCAAATCCTTATCAGTAATTGTTTCTATATGCTCGATACGATGCCTACTATCTCTACTGCCATTCTTTTTTTGAGCAGCCTCATAACCATCCAACGTTCGTCGAACTGCTCCATCGCCACAACAATGAACGCTGATTTGCAATCCCATCTTATCTGCTTCTACGGCCACTTCAGCAAACTTTTCAGCGCTAAAAACAGCATCACCATAGGTGTCTGGACGATCCGGATATGGTTCAACCATTAACGCTGTATAACTGTCGATGACACCATCCATGAACATCTTTACCCGTCTAGAATACAACTTATCAGAGTTGTATAAATTTTGCATTTCCATAGCTTCATTTAATTTTGATAACGAGTGCGTGTTTCTAAAATGACACGGCACTTGGACTCGACACGAAAGGTTATTTTCACGCTCAATCTCATTTAATAGTTCCATTTGGTACAAATTACCGTCCATATTGTGAACGGATGTAATTCCAAATTGAGCACAATATTTTAAACCATCTTTTAAAGCAACTTTATCTAGCTCTTTTTCTTGTAGTGTTGGTTCAGGATTGGGGTTGTCTCCTGTAATATATCCCAAGAAATCTCGCCCACCATGCTTTGTATGCTGGACAACATATTGAAAAGCACTGGTTTCTAATAAGACACCATTAGCAAAACCATCATCACCCATCACGATCTCGGCACCTGGATCGGTTTTCCCACCATTAACAATGCCGCCCAACTCCAAAGCTTTGGTATTTGCCCACACGGTATGATGATCTGCAGCCATCATAGCAAAAGGAAGATCAGGACAAACTATATCTAAGGCATGTCTTGTTATCTCAATATCATGACCTAATATGTGATAGCTTGCACAAACTGCATAAATTAAGCTTTCATTAGGTTTTTTTATTATTTCTTTTTGAACAGCTTTTTTTAAACTCTCAAGGCCGTAAATTTCGGATACATTTAGGCAAGATAATTCAGCAGAACCCCCAAATAAATGAACATGACTATCGATGAAACCAGGCACAACCGTATTTCCATTTGCATTAATAATATCGGTATTGCCATCTGAGTATTCACTACTATCAAAATCACCAACAGCAATAATTTTATTAGCCCGAATTGCGATAGAGGTTGCATAAGGATTTTGTGGATCCATGGTTAATATTTTTGCATTTATTATTATGATATTTGCTTTTTCTGACATGTACATTTCCAAAATTATAAAACCGTTAAAATTTTTTTTAAATCTTATCGCGTGTTTTCACTTAAACAATATAGAACTTGATTAAAGTTTATAGCAACGTATAAAAAGTGAATGAGAACTTATCAAAATTTAATTTTATCAAAAGTGCATGTTATAAGCAGAAGTGCTGGTAACTATAAAATTAACAAGACTCGTTATCATAAATGTTTTTTTTCAAATGATAAAAAGTTAATTACTATTACTAAAGCTGTCATCTAACACTAATTTTATGAAAGGAATAAATATGAAACTTTTAACATCACGTCGCCAGGTGCTGCTCGGAGCCTCAGCCATGGTAGCTTTACCGGCCTATATGAGAACAGCAACAGCTGGATCAGTTGTGAAAGTTGCTGGTGTACATATGTCACCGGTTGAAAATGCTTGGAATTCAAGAATACATTTAGCATTTCAACAAGCAGCCCAGGCTGGGCTGATTGAATATGAATTTTCAGAAGGGGTTTCTCCAACTGATTATCCAAGAGCCATGAGAGAATATGCAGAAAATGGATCACAGCTAATTTGGGGGGAAAGTTATGCTGTCGAAAACCAAGCGCGCGACGTTGCAGCAGACTATCCAAAAACTGCATTTTTAATGGGTTCATCTGGTGGACCAGAAGGTAATAATTTTGGTGTGTTTGGTACACGAAATCATGAAGCTGCCTACCTAGCCGGTATGCTTGCTGGTAAAATGTCAAAAACTAATATTTTTGGATCTGTCGGTGGTTATCCAATCCCTGAAGTTAATCTACTTATTAATGCTTTCCGGATTGGTGTTAGTGAAGTGAACTCTGATGCTAAGTTCTTAAATGGCTTCATTGGAGCATGGTTTGATCCGGCAAAAGCCAAAGAAGCTGCAATAGCTCAAATCGATGCAGGTGCTGATATTTTATTTGGTGAGAGAATTGGCACTGCTGACGCCGCTAAAGAACGGGGAATAAAAGCAATTGGTTCGTTAATTGATTATACCCCAAGGTATCCTGGAACGGTGTTTGCTAATGCAATCTGGAATTATGGACCAACAATTGAAGCTATAGTTGCTGATGTTAATGCAGGAAATGCGGTTGGCCGTGATTATACTGAATATTCATTTATGAAATATGGTGGCAATGAATTAATTTATGTTCAAGATGAAGTTCCTGCTGATGCAATTCCAGCAATGGAAAAACGTCAGGCAGCTATCGCCGCAGGTACATATGACGTGCCAATTGATAATAACGAACCTGCTTAAAGATCTATAAATTGGATGCAACTCAAGTCGCCAGCGATATCGCTGGCGGCAAAATTACGGCATTCAAGACAATGCAAAATGCTCTTTCAAAGGCCAAAGAGCTTCACAATTTAGGCGCGATTGTAAAAATAGACGCTGACATTGCCCTAAGTCGAGCTCAAAAAGCGGATAAAGTTTCAAAAAAATACAGAGGGTGTTTTCATGGGGTGCCTTTCTTGGGAAAAGATTTGGGCTCTTCCTCTTTTAACTTAACAACATCAGGCGGGGTTTTAGCCTTAAGAAAAAAATTAGAGGCAAATAGCTCTGAGAGTGATTTATTTTCAAAATTCCATGAGTCTGGGCTTATAACTTTTGGACTTACTGCAGTACCTGAGCTCGGATTAGCGTTAACATCAGAGCCTCCAAATGAACTTCCAGCACTAAATCCATGGAATACTGAATACTCTCCAGGGGGCTCTTCAGGAGGTGCAGCAGCTGCAGTGGCTGCGGGAATAGTACCAATTGCGCATGCTACTGATGCCGCTGGTTCAATTAGGATTCCCGCTGCCTGTTGCGGCATTATGGGATTAAAACCATCTCGAGGCACTAGTCTTGGTGGACCAAATTTTAATAATTACCTTGCAGGAATTGCTGAAGAGTTTGTAGTCACGCGTTCAATACGGGATTTAAAAAATACTCTACAAATTTTAAAAAAAAATAACCCTTATCAACGCAACTCTCACTCCATTAAAAACCTTTCCAAAATCGGCGTTTACTTTCCAGAAAACTGCAGCGAAATTCAACACAAATTATTTTTTAATACAGTAAAGAAAATGAAAAAAAGAGGTTTTGAGACTGTTGAAATACCATCACTGGATGAATTTGGCAGAGACTCACATGAAATCGCTCGAATTATATTAACGGCGGGTCTTACAGAATGCATAGATAGCTTTGAAATCAATGATAACGAAATACGTCCATTAACTAGCGCTATTGCGAATGAAGGCCGTGATATGAAAAGTTCCACATTATTTTCAGCAATCCGAGGTGTAGCAAAAGTTTCAGATAGTTTGGATAAAATTTTTGACACTGTAGACGTAATTTTTTCTCCAATATTAGCAAACTTACCACCAAAATTAGGACACTTTGATTTTAATTCAAAAAACCCATCAAAACATTTTGCAAGTATGGAAAGTCTCGCACCAAATGCATCTATTGCAAATATAGCTGGCCTTCCAGCTCTCGCTATGCCTTTTGGATTCGAAAATGGCTTTCCAGTTAGTTTTCAACTAATGAGTCGTATTGGTAGTGATCTTCCTCTCCTTGAACTTGGAGAAAAACTAGAGCAAATAAACGGTAGAAAAGTTTTTCCTTTTGAAAGGCCGCAACTCAAATGAGTATTGTTCTTAAAATCCATAAAATTTCAAAAAAATTTGGATCATTAATTGCTAATGATGCTGTTAGTTTGAAATTGGAAAAAGGAGAAATATTAGCTTTATTGGGCGAAAATGGTGCTGGGAAAACGACACTCATGAACATCATTTATGGCCATTATACATCAGATTCTGGAAACATTGAAGTGCTTGGCAAACGCTTATCAGGTGGAAGGCCACGCGAAGCAATTGAAGCTGGTATAGGTATGGTTCACCAGCATTTTTCATTAGCAGGGAATTTAACGGTATTAGAAAATGTGATGATTGGCTCAGAACCATTATTTAAGAGAAAAACAAACAGACAATTTGCGAGGAAAAAACTATTACAAATTTCAAAAAAATTCGGCCTTCCAGTCTCACCTGATGCGCAAATTTCTTCACTATCTGTCGGAGAGAGACAACGAGTAGAGATTTTAAAAGCGTTATATAGAAATGCTCAAATTCTCATATTGGATGAACCGACAGCCGTACTGGCAAGGCCTGAGGCAGAAAAACTATTTAAAACACTTAGGGAAATGACAAAAGAAGGCCTTTCATTAATTTTTATAAGCCACAAGCTTCATGAAGTGATGTCAGCGGCAGATCGCGTAACGGTATTAAGGTCAGGTCGAGTAGTAGCAGAAAGGGATGCGAGCAAAACTTCTAAAGAAGAATTAGCGGAATTAATGGTTGGGCACCAAGTATCAAGACCAGTACGACAAGCTCAAAGGATTGGTAAAAAAGTTATAAAAGCTTCAAATATTACTGTAAAATATAAAAAACAAATTGAGCTTGATCGAATATCGTTTTCAATAAGTGAAGGTGAAATATTGGGTATCGTTGGCGTTTCAGGAAATGGTCAAGCTGCTCTTGGTCGCCTTTTGTCCGGAATTGGGGAGCCAACGGCAGGAACTTTATCGTTTTATGAAAATCATATGAATAATTACTCTCCACGCGACTGTATAAATTCAGGAATTGGTCGCATTCCAGAGGATAGAAATTCCGAGGGAATTATAGGTGAACTAAAAATCTGGGAAAATGCAATTATTGAACGACTTCATGAGTCTAAATTTGCTAAAGCTGGCTTTATTAGAAAAAAATCGGCACAGATTTTTACAGAAAAACTGATAGAAAAATTTGACGTGAGAGGTGCCACTCCAGAAACCCAGGCAAGATTGCTATCAGGTGGCAATATGCAAAAACTTGTCTTAGGGAGAGCGCTTTCTGTTTCACCTAAACTAATTATAGCAAATCAACCCACTAGGGGTTTAGACGAAGGTGCGATAGCGGCTGTCCATAAAGAATTGCTAAAAGCGAGAGGCCAAGGGGTTGCAATTCTTCTAATATCTGAAGAATTGGATGAAGCTGTGGGCTTATCTGATAGATTGCAAGCGATAGTGAAAGGTAAGCTATCCAAACCAATTAAAGCCGAAGATGCAGATGCAAAGCGGCTGGGATTAATGATGTCTGGTGTTTGGGGTGAAGAAAATGAGACTTGAAAGACGACCATCTGTATCAAAAAAATTAGCTATAATTGCCCCGATTCTAGCCATCATGGCTTCTTTATGTATTTCCGGCATTCTAATAATTTTAGCCGGTGTAAATCCATTTGTGGCTTACTTTGAGATATTAAAGGGCGCGTTTGGTTCAAAACTTGCATTAACTGAAACATTAACTAGAGCTTGTCCTCTTATTTTAACAGGACTAGCAGCAGCAGTAGCTTTCAGAGCACGCCTTTGGAATATCGGAGGCGAAGGTCAGTTTTATATCGGAGCGCTAGTAGCTGCGGCTGTTGGAAATAGCCTCCTAACTGGATTTCCAATAATTATGGCTATGACGCTTGTTATGATGTGTTCAATGATCTCTGGTGCTATATTATTAGCCGGTCCAGCACTACTTAGACTGAGATTTGGAATTGATGAAGTTGTAACGACTCTACTTCTAAATTTTATAATAATTCTTTTTGTTGGCCTTATGATTGAAGGCCCGCTTAAAGATCCATTTGCCTTTGGTTGGCCTCAATCTGTACCAGTAGATCGATCATTAAGGTTTGCAGATCTCATCCCGAGCTCCAGGTTGCATAATGGTTTTTTGATAGCAATCATCGCAGCTATTACTGTCTGGATCATAGTAACTAGAACAATATTTGGCCTAAAAGCGCGCGCAACTGGCTTTACTCCACAAGCTGCTGCATTTTCAGGTATTTCACTACCAAAAACAATAATGGGAGTAGCATTAATTTCTGGAGCATTAGCCGGTTTAGCAGGTGCGATCGAAGTAATGGGAGTAACGGGCTACGTTACC
This sequence comes from Paracoccaceae bacterium, assembly GCA_029246285.1. Lineage (GTDB taxonomy): Bacteria > Pseudomonadota > Alphaproteobacteria > Rhodobacterales > Rhodobacteraceae. The sequence goes on from JAQWNW010000047.1 coordinate 54,869, forward strand.
ACTACTTTATCTCCAGGCTTTGGTTATGCAGGCATAGTAGTAGCCATGCTCGCAGCACTTCACCCAGGAGGCGTAATCATCAGTGCTATCTTTATTGCCTCTATTTTTATAGGCGCTGATGCTATGAGTAGAGCCACAGGCGTGCCCAGTTTTATCGCAGATGTTATAATGTCATTATCTTTGCTTACGATGCTAGTTGCCATCTTCTTCACAAATTACAGGATAAGAAAATGATAGAAGCACTCGAAATCCTCACAAATGCTAGTCTTTGGTCAGCAGTCCTAAGAATAGCTACCCCATTAATTTTTGGAGTCCTTGGCGCATTATTGTGTGAGCGTGTCGGCGTTCTAAATCTTGCTATTGAGGGTATTATGACAATGGGTGCTATGATTGGATGGCTATCTGTTTACTTAGGTGCCGATTTATGGACCGGGCTTGCAATTGCGGCAGTCTCTGGGGCAATAATTGGACTGTTGCATGCTTTTCTCACCGTTTCTTTAAGCCTGTCGCAACATGTTTCTGGCCTTGGAATAACTTTATTTGCTTCTTCTTTGGCATATTTTATTTATAGGCTTGTTGTTAATGTAGGTTCGTTACCTCCCACGATCGAGCCATTTCAACCTCTGGAACTTCCATTCCTATCTGATCTCCCATTTATTGGGGAAATATTTTTTAGCCAGATGGGCCCAACATACCTTGCAATATTTGCTGTTTTTCTTCTGGCTTACATACTTAGACAAACTCCTCTTGGACTCGCAATTCGGATGACTGGTGAAAATCCACACGCTGTAGAAGCACAAGGATTAAATCCAATAATGATCAGAATTCTTGCAATCGTTGTTGGATCCGCTCTGATGGCATTGGGAGGGTCTTTCTTAACCACCGCAGCTTTTAACAGCTTTTTTCCAGAAATGGTTCAAGGGCGAGGTTGGATTTGTATCGCTTTGGTAATCTTTGCCTCCTGGCAACCAGGAAAAGCACTTTTTGGTGCAATACTTTTTTCATTTTTTGATGCATATCAATTACGTTTACAACATGTGGTGGAAGATGTTCCCTACCAATTATTTTTAATGGCTCCGTATATTCTATCAATTTTAGCACTAATTCTCGTTTCTCGGCGCGCTAAAGTACCAGAAGCTCTAATGGCACCCTATCGCCGTGGTGAGAGATAGAAATTAGGTTATTCGCATTTAGATGTTGACGGGATGAAAAGCTACCATTATCCACATCCTCGGTTTGGGCGACGCGCTGCAAGGTGCGGCAGGGGACTGTAACTCCCCCGAGGCGACTCATGCCTGGTTCGATTCCAGGGTCGCCCACCACAAAATTTTATTTTTTCAGTGTTCAATGTAAATTAATGTTTATAACGTTATTCTTATGAACAAAGACTTTTACAGATTATCTATCGAGGCATTTAGACACGGCGTAAGAGCAGCTAACCCTGGAAAGTGTTTAAAAGAAGCAATAAAAGAAAATCCGATACAAACACCAAATGGTGGAAAGTATATTGTAGTATCAATAGGAAAAGCTGCCTGTTCCTTAATGGAAACAGCAATAGACATTCTACCACCTAAAAGAGAAAAACAGCTTCTAGTAGTTACAAATTACCAAAATTACAAACCAATAATTGGTTCTGAAATAATAACCGCAGGTCACCCAATCCCAGACAAAAATGGCATAAAAGCCAGCAACCGCGTTATAGAAATACTGAAAAATGCAACCAAAAATGATACATTGATTATTTTAATAAGTGGTGGATCGTCAGCATTACTACCTGCACCAGTCAAAGGTTTGAACCTAAATGATAAAATTCAAATAAATCAACTTCTCTTATCTTCAGATCTAAACATACGCGAAATAAACTTAATTCGCCAATCTATGTCTACATTGAAAGGCGGTGGATTCACAAAGATCGCAAGCCCTATTCCGATCAACTCATTTATTCTCTCGGATGTAATTGGCGATGACTTAAGAGTCATCGCCAGTGGTCCAACAGTAAGTCCAATTGGTAATATTGAAGAAGCATATGAACTTTTAGTAAAAAATAATCTATATTCAAAACTCTCTTTGAAACTTCAAGATTTTTTCAAGTCAAAAACGAGAAGTATATTTACGGACAATAAACTCAATCAAAACATCTTAATTGGTAATAATAGAAAAAGTGTTGTGGCTATGGCAAAGTCAGTAAATGCCGAAGTAATACCTTATCCTATCGTTGGAAATGTAAGAACCGCCACCCAAAAAATATTTGATGAGATCAATATTCGTCGAAAAATGAAGTATGTCGCTCTAGCATTTGGTGGGGAAACTACTGTCAATGTTTCCGGTAATGGTACTGGGGGCAGAAATCAAGAATTGGCGCTAAGAGTGGCTGAGAAATTATTTAATCAAAAATTAAAAGGAAAATGGTCATTTTTAAGTGGTGGAACCGATGGGCAAGATGGTCCAACGGATGCTGCTGGCGGCATTGTTGATCAAGACACAATTAAAAAACTCTATGATAACAATATGTCTGTTGAAAAACTTCTGAACAATAACGACAGCAACAGTGCACTTAAATTTACAAATGAATTACTCGTGACCGGAAATACTGGAACAAATGTAGCAGACTTACAGCTATTTTTATGGAAAAATACTTAACAGCAGATTATTCACTCAACGTAAATATATTAAAAAACTTGAATTGTTTCTAATAATATGTTGACTGTTTTCGCATATCAAAGATCAATTTCTAATTGTATCCAAATTTAAGGAGAAAGTTCATATGGTTGAGTCATTTAACGGGTGGTTATTCTTAATTTTATATATCTTGAATTGGGCAGGAGGCGCAATGTACGCCTATCAAACGATGTTTAATACTGTTCCTTGGTTAAGCAAATATGGTATACATGAATCTGCAGTTCTACCAACAAGAGTTCTAGGTACTTTCGTTAGCGCAGGAACTTTACTGGGACTTTATATATTGTTTGTTGGACCAGAAGGTACCTGGCCATTCTTTATCTTTAACTTCTTGCAGGCACTTATTTTTGTAGTTGTAGGTTATACAACTGTTACAAATTCCAATGCAGCAAAATTAGATGGCGTAAATTATACTGCTGAAGCATATATCGCTCCAGCAATATTTACCGTTTTAAATGGTGTTTTAATTTATGGTCTTGGGGATAAAATTTGGTAATTAGCGTTGAAAATTAAACCTCTCAAAAATTAAGATTAATTCTTGGGAGGTTTGCTACCTCTTTTTTTATCTTGAGCGGCTTGAATAGCCTTTTTTGCCCAAATAACAAAAGTATCGGCGTCTTCGATCACTTCCGCAGGAACTCTCCAATTAGAAATATTTATAATCTTACCCTGCTTTGAATAGGAAAATGGTTCGCTGCCAAAGGCCTTATAATCAATTAAGTTACCTTCATTTACTTTCAAATATAATTCATCATCAAAAATCAGTCCAAATGGCAAATCGTATTGCCTAATAACAAAACCACCAAACATACTTCCCCATGAAATTCCTTCTATCGATCCTAAAGATTCAAGAATAAAATCTAAGAATTCATTTTGAATGATCTTTGTCAAAATTTACCCCGTGAGTATCTAGACTGAACTCAACTTCTTCGTTAAAACATTTACATAACACATCAAGTTTCCGCAATATTATCAGTTAAAGGGTAAATTATGCGCCACGGCGGTCAAATATTAATTGATCAATTAAGAATTCAAGGTGTTAAACAAGTTTTTTGTATTCCAGGTGAGAGCTATTTACCAGCGCTAGATGGTCTATACAAAAGTAATATTAAAACAATAGTTTGCAGACAAGAGGGTGGCGCCGCTATGATGGCGGAAGCCATTGGTAAGTTAACTGGAAAACCAGGAATCGCTTTTGTCACCAGAGGGCCTGGCGCTACCAATGCATCAGCAGGTGTTCATATCGCATTTCAAGACAGCACACCAATGATACTATTTGTTGGTCAAGTAAGTAGTTCTCAGAGAGATCGAGAAGCATTTCAAGAAGTTGATTATAAAAAGATGTTTTCACCATTAGCAAAATGGGTTGCCGAAATCGATAAAACTGAAAGAATTCCAGAATATATTTCAAGAGCCTTCAGTATAGCCCAATCTGGACGACCTGGCCCTGTGGTACTTTCACTTCCAGAAGACGTTCTATTTTCTAAATTGGAAATAAACGATGCTCCAAAAATAGAACCACCTAAACAAATGGTATCGGAAAAAAATGTTAAAGAAGTGGTAAACAAACTATCCCAATCGTTAAATCCATTTATAATTGTGGGTGGAAGTGGCTGGTCTTCAAGAGCTGCAAATAATCTTGGCGTGTTTGCCAAGAAATTAGGAATACCAGTTGGAACTTCATTTAGATGCCAAGATTATATAGATAATCGTCACCCAAATTACGTTGGAGATGTCGGGATTGGGATTAATCCTAAATTGCTTAAAAGGATTAAAGATGCAGATTACTTACTTGTACTAAATGCTAGACTGGGAGAAATGACGACAAGCGGTTATTCAATGTTTGACATCCCTAAACCTAAGCAATCACTCATCCATATTCATCCAAATCCTGACGAAATTAATCATGTTTATCAAGCTGATATAGGGTTAGTATGTAATGGAGCAGATTTTATCGAGAAAGCAATTAGTCTACCTTTAGAAAATGTTCACAGAACAGTTAATAAAGAGCGAAAAGCTTATGAAGCCTGGCAAAATCCTATGACCACGCCAGGGTCAGTTAAAATGGAAATAGTCATTAAGCACCTATCTGAAGCACTTCCTGATGATGCAATTATCACTAATGGCGCAGGAAACTACAATGGTTGGCTTCACCGTTATTTTTCTTATAAAAACTGGAGAACTCAAGTTGGTTCAACTAGTGGATCGATGGGATATGGTTTACCTGCAGCCATAGCAGCAAAAATATCTAACCCGGAAAAGGAAGTTATTTGCGTCTCAGGAGACGGTTGCTTTCAAATGACAATGCAAGAATTTGGTACAGCTTGCCAATATGGGTTAAATATCATCGTTATTATTTCAAACAATTCAATCTACGGAACAATTAGAATGCATCAAGAGCGTGACTTTCCTGGTCGGCCATCTGGAACATCGATGCTTAATCCAAATTTTGCTGAGTTAGCCCAGTCTTATGGAGGTTATGGCGAAGTTGTTCGATCATCTAATGAATTTCCACCTGCGCTAGAAAGAGCAAGACGGTCAAATAAAGCTGCCATAATTGATTTAAGAACAGACCCGAAAGCGATAAACCCTCTAACACCTGCTTAAAGCATATCTCTAATATAGTTTGACGATTCAATCTAAAGGTTGAGCTGTTTCAACTAATTTTACAAAAAAGCTTGCGCCAATAGGGGAAAGTTCATCATTAAAATCATATTCTGGATTATGAAGTGCAGCGCCGTCCCCCTGCCCAACATTTAAATAAGCTCCAGGACGCTTTTCGAGCATGTAAGCAAAATCCTCAGCAGCCATTATTGGTAAAGCTTCACCATCTACATTATCTTTGCCAGATATTTCTGAAGCCACTTGTAGAGCAAAGGATGTCTCATTTGGGTGATTGACTGTTGGAGGATAACCGTACTCATAGTCCAACTTAGCTTTAGCTCCAAAAGCCTGAGCTGTTCCTTTACAGATTTCTTCTAAACGTTTTACCACAGTACTTTGCGTTTTCTTATTTAGCGTTCGAACGGTACCATTTATAAAAGCTTCTCCAGGTACAATATTATTTATTGTTCCAGTATGAATTTGTGTGATTGATATAACGACCGACTCCAAAGCAGAAAGATTCCGAGATGAGATTGTTTGAATACTTTGAGCTATTTGCACCGCAACGATAACTGGATCAATTGTCTCCTCCGGATTAGCGCCATGTCCACCCTCACCAGTTATCCAGATTGAAAAGCTATCCGCCGCAGCTAGCACTGCATGAGAATTTGTAGAAAACGTTCCGAGTGGTAAATTTGGTGTATTATGTATCCCATAAACTTGCTGAATATTGAAATTCTCCATAATACCTTCTTTGCACATTACCTCACCACCACCTCCACCTTCCTCTGCCGGTTGAAAAATCAAAGCGACACGGCCAGAAAAATTCCGTGTCTCGCTCAAATACTTTGCTGCTCCCAACAACATTGTTGTATGCCCATCATGACCACAAGCATGCATCTTCCCATCAGTTATTGATTTGTACTTATGGTCTTTAATTTCTTGAAGTGGCAACGCATCCATATCAGCGCGTAATCCTATAGTTGGTCCATCTCCCTTACCATTAATTATTGCTACAACACCACTGATTGCAATTTTTTCATGAATTTCCTCAACACCAAATTCTTTTAATTTACTCACCACAAACGCAGCTGTGTTGTGACAGTCAAAATCTAACTCTGGATTCGCATGGATATGTTGACGCCAATCTTTCATGTCTTGATGAAAATCTGCAATTCTATTAATTATTGGCATATATTTGATCCTTTATTTGAGATTGAATATTAACTTTTTTGATGCCGTGGGTGTCTTTTAGTTTCCTGTGCGATAAGCCAATCCATATGGTTTCTTATATATTCATTAGATGCATCTCTCGGCGGATTATAATCCCACGATTGCAATATACCTGCCTCCATAGCAGCATGAATTCCTCGCCTTTGCTTTTGGGTGGCTATGACATTTTTTCGTATGGCTTCACTGTCCCATCTCGATTGGACTTCTTTTTCAAAGTTGTCTGCAATACCAAGATATTTTGGATTTCCAATTAAATCTATTAGCTCTTCTGGATCCTCTTTTATGTTAAAAAGCTGTGGTGGATCTACATCGCAGTGTATATATTTATAGTCTCCACGCCTAATCATGAATATTGGATGAGAAGCGCATTCAGCACAATACTCGACAATAGCTTCTCGATCATCCTCATTTTCTCCTTTTGCCAACGGCCATAAGGATCTGCCATCAATGGGCATTGCCAACTCAGGTTTTCCTTGACCAGCGATATCTAAAATAGTCGGCAACAAATCAACTAAAGAACATGGATTATCAGAAGTTCCATTTGCAACACCAGGTCCGGACATTATTAGAGGAACACGTGCAGAGTGCTCAAACATGTTCATCTTATACCATAAGCCCCGCTCCCCGAGCATATCCCCATGGTCTGAAGTTACAATAACAATGGTATTTTCCAATTGTTTACTTTCTTCCAAAGCCTGTATTACTACACCAACGTTCTCATCAAAATAAGAGCAATTCGCAAAATATGCATGCCTTGCGTTTCGTACTTCGTCATCAGTGACTTTTACTAAGTCAGCTTGAATACCATGCCTCAAACGTTCTGAATGGGGATCTAGCATTGAAGGTATTTTAGGCATTTCAATCTCATCATGATTGTATAAATTCCAGTGCTCCGGTCTCGCCAAATAAGGATCATGAGGATGAATTAAACTTACGACCATACAAAAAGGATTTATTTTCTCCATCGCATACTCAAAAATCCTTCTTCGGGCAAAAAATGTTGTTTCTTCGTCATACTCATATTGGAAAGTAGTGTTAGTCACTCCTGCTTCCCTAACGCTTTCCATATTATGGTACCATTTATCGATCCGCTCATCAGGGGCTTCCCAATCCGGCGTCCATGCATGATCTGCAGGATATATATCTGTTGTTAACCTTTCTTCAAAACCGTGCAACTGATCAGGACCCACAAAATGCATTTTACCGGAAAGGCAAGTTCGGTATCCCATTAATCTCAAATAATGGGCGAATGTAGGAATTGTTGCTGGAAATTCGGAGGCATTATCGTAAGCAGCAATACGTGTTATATGCTGGCCAGACATAAAACTAAATCTAGATGGCGCACAAAGAGGCGCATTGCAGTACGCTGCATCAAAGCGCACACCCCTGGATACCAACTCGTCCATATTAGGAGTTTTTACTTTTGAGTTTCCATATGCAGACGTAAATTGTGGCGCAAGCTGATCAGCCATAATAATAACAATATTAGGGGCACTCATAATTCTAACCCGTCAAAAATTTCAATTTGTAGTTGAGCTTATTGTGAATAAAAATCAATGTCAGTCAACATGGTAACTATTTTAATTTCTTCAAAATTTTTTCCTCTAAAAAATTTTACACTGATAAAAACTATATCTTTAATAATTAGACATTAAATATTAAAGTATTCTTAACTTTTCAGATTTTTTTGAGGATTAGTTTCATGACACCAGATCAAGTACTCTCTTATACCCCATGTATTTTGACTCAGGAACAAAGAGAATATTACTTTGAAAATGGATTTGTTTCGATAAATAATCTTGTGCCAGAAGAAACATTGTCACAATTACAAGAAACAACTTCTGATTTTGTGGATGCGAGTAGAAAAGTAACCCAATCTGATGAAAAATTTGATGTAGGTGATGGTCACTCAGCTAAGAACCCTATTTTGAGAAGATTAAAAATACCAGATGCTCAAAGCGATATATATTGGAAGTTTTCAAAAGGCCTTATGGCTGATGTTGCCACAGATATACTAGGACCCAATGTCGTTTTTCACCATTCTAAACTAAACTTTAAATGGGCAGATAAGAGTGACAAAGTGAAATGGCATCAGGACATACAGTTTTTTCCACATACGAATTACAATGTTATTACAATTGGATGTTATTTAGCAGATACCAATATGAACAATGGACCTCTTGCCGCAATCAAGGGTTCTCATAATGGAGATCTTTATGATCAATACGATGCCAAAGGAAATTGGTCGGGAATGTTATCCGATAAGGATGCAGAAAGTGTTGATATGAGTAAAGTAGAATACATGATGGGAGCGGCAGGTTCCATTACAATTCACAATGCAAGAACATTACATTTTTCACCATCATCAAAATCTAGTGAGCCAAGACCTCTACTTTTAAACTGTTATACGTCCGCTGACGCCAAACCCTATACCGCCCACCCTCAACCAACAAAAAACTCGTATAAGATCGTCAGAGGCAATCGGGTTAAATGGGCAATGCACGATCCACGTCCGTGTCAATTACCACCAGATTGGAGTGGTGGTTATTCATCTATATATGCGTCTCAATCTGGTGAAGATAAAACCTAACGTAGATTAGTTTAAAATCATTCTAAAATGCTTGACCTTGGCTAAACTCATTTCTAACATAAGCTAAAATGACTATTTGTTTTTCTTTATTATTTACAGATAAAAATTATTTACTAAACCGGAGCCAATAATGACAAATGAAAGTAAATGCCCAGTAATGGGTGGATCTAAGAGACATTCAGTAACAGGTACAACAGCCAATCAACGCTGGTGGCCAAATCAACTAAATCTTAAAATATTGCATCAAAATTCAAGTGCTGCTGATCCTATGGACAATGATTTTAACTATGCAGACGAATTTAACAGTTTAGATTTAAATGCGGTAAAGAAAGACATTTTTGATTTAATGACTGACTCTAAAGATTGGTGGCCCGCTGATTATGGTCATTATGGACCATTTTTTATACGAATGGCCTGGCACAGCGCTGGTACTTATCGAATTGGTGATGGACGAGGCGGTGCAGGAGCTGGGACCCTTAGATTTGCTCCACTAAATAGCTGGCCAGATAATGTAAATCTGGATAAGGCAAGAATGTTGCTCTGGCCGATCAAGCAAAAATACGGACGAAAACTATCATGGGCTGACCTAATGATTTTAACAGGGAATTGTGCAATTGAATCCATGGGACTGGAAACATTTGGCTTTGCGGGGGGTCGTGAAGATGTATGGGAACCAGAAGAAGATATTTATTGGGGACCTGAAGGCGAGTGGCTCGCCGACGAAAGATATAGTGGAGATAGAGAATTAGATAATCCCTTGGGTGCTGTTCAAATGGGCTTGATATACGTAAATCCTGAGGGACCCAATGGCAATCCCGACCCTCTCGCATCTGCTAGAGATATTCGAGAAACATTTGGCAGAATGGCAATGAATGATGAAGAAACAGTGGCATTGGTGGCGGGAGGTCATACTTTTGGAAAAGCGCATGGTGCGGCAGATCCAGACAAGTATGTTGGCCCAGAGCCAGAGGGAGCTACTTTAGCAGAGCAAGGCACAGGATGGAAAAACACTTTTGAAACTGGAAAAGGTGTACATACAATTAGTAGTGGTCTTGAAGGAGCATGGACAACTAATCCTATAAAATGGGATAATAATTATTTTGAAAATCTCTTTGGTTTTGAATGGGAGAAAACAAAAAGTCCAGCCGGTGCAGTACAATGGAAACCAAAAGAGGCAGACGCGTCAGGAACAGTACCGGATGCTCACGATCCATCAGTAAGACATGCACCCGTGATGTTTACATCCGATTTAGCACTTAAGATGGATCCAATATATGAGCCAATTTCACGAAGATTTTATGAAAATCCTAAAGAATTTGCTGATGCATTTTCGAAAGCATGGTTCAAATTAACGCATAGAGATATGGGGCCATATGTCAGAGGCCTTGGGAGTTTAGTACCAGCAGAACCACAGTTGTGGCAAGATCCTGTACCTCAAGTTGATCACCAGCTGGTAAATGATAAAGATATTAACTCGCTAAAAGACAAAATTTTAGGATCAGGTTTGTCAATCTCTGACTTAGTGAAAACCGCATGGGCATCTGCTGCATCTTATCGTGGAACAGACAAAAGAGGTGGAGCCAATGGAGCTAGGATTCGTTTAGAGCCCCAGAAGAACTGGGAAGTGAATAATCCAGCTGAGCTTAGTAAATGTTTAAGTTCTTTAGAGAACGTAAGAAATGATTTTAATGAAAGCCAAGAAAATGGGAAGTCAATTTCGATGGCAGATATCATAGTTCTGGGAGGTTGCGTCGCAATTGAAAAAGCTGCGCATAATGCTGGACATAGCATTGAGGTGCCATTTGCAGTGGGCAGAACTGATGCATCGCAGGAACAAACAGATGTAGAATCTTTTGCAGTTCTTGAACCAAAAGCTGACGGTTTTAGAAATTACATTGCTGCTGGACAAGAACGCTCTTCCGGCGAACTATTAATAGACAGAGCGCATATGTTAAACTTAAGCGCTCCTGAAATGACCGCACTTATTGGTGGAATGAGAGTTTTAAATGCTAATGCTTCAAATAACTCAATTGGAGTATTAACATCTAAGCATGACACATTAAGCAATGATTTTTTCATAAACTTAATCGATATGGCCATTGAGTGGAGAAAATCATCAAAGTCTGATGATCTTTTCGAAGGATGTGATCGAAGTAGTGGCGATGTGAAATGGATGGCTTCGGCAGTTGATCTAACTTTTGGTTCTAACTCACAATTAAGAGCAATTTCAGAGGTTTATGCGTCTAGTGATGGTAAAGATCACTTCATAAGTGATTTTGTAACTGCTTGGGCAAAAGTCATGAACAATGATCGCTTTGATTTGAATTAAGACTCATAGCTAAACGCGTAGGTGGTTCAAACCAAACTAACTATATCAGATGATTTTCTCGAGCCAACAATATAACAGTTGGCTCGTTTAATCGTTATCCTTCTCCAACTCTGAGAGTAAAGATGGTTGCCTGATATCATCTACTCTGTCTATATCTCGTAGTCTAGTTGGATAATCTCCTGTAAAGCAGTGGTCAGTATAAAAAGGATTCTCAGCATCTCGCCCGTTTTCATGGCCCATTGCTTTATACAAACCATCCACTGTCAAAAATGCCAAACTGTCTACTCCAATGAAATCTTGCATTTCCATCAAAGATTTATTTGCAGCCAATAATTGATCCCTTACAGGTGTATCAATTCCATAAAAGTCTGGAAATTTGATTGGTGGAGATGCGACCCTCAAATGAACTTCTGTCGCTCCGGCGTCTCTCATCATTCGAACGATCTTAATCGAAGTAGTGCCGCGAACAACGGAGTCATCAATCAATACAACCCTTTTACCCTCTACAAGAATTCTGTTTGCATTATGTTTTAACTTTACAGAAAACTCTCTAATTGATTGTTGGGGCTCAATAAATGTTCTCCCAACATAGTGATTTCTAATAATACCTAGCTCAAAAGGAATATTAGATGCTTCAGCAAAACCTATGGCAGCAGGAACCCCACTATCTGGAACAGGAATAACTAAATCAGCTTCAATTGGTGTTTCCAAAGCGAGTTGTCTTCCAAACGCTTTACGACACTCATAGACGCTCACGCCTCCCAGTGAACTGTCTGGCCTAGAAAAGTAAATATACTCAAAAACACATGGTCGAGCTGTTCTAAATGGAAAAGGTTTTATGCTTTCAATTCCATCTTTGGTAATTACAACAATCTCTCCATTTTCTACTTCACGCACAAAAGTAGCCCCTATTATATCCAAGGCACAGGTTTCGGATGCCAAAATAAAATGCTCATCCAGCTTTCCAATTACCAGTGGCCTTATACCCAAAGGATCACGAACCCCAATTAATTTTTTGTTAGTTAAAGCTACTAAAGCATACGCTCCTTCAATTTGAAAAAGAGCATCAATAAATCGGGCGATAGTATTCTCTTTTTTTGACCTTGCAATAAGCTGAAGGATCGCTTCAGTATCTGAAGTGGATTGAAAAATTGAACCCCGTTCAACCAAGTCTTCTCTCAATGTTAAACCATTAGTCAAATTTCCATTATGGGCGACAGCAAATCCACCCCCTGCCAAATCTGCAAATAATGGTTGCACATTCCTGAGGACCGTTCCTCCCATTGTAGAATATCTAACGTGTCCAATAGCAGCATTTCCAGGCAAACGATTTAAAACACTAGCCTTTGTAAAATTTTCACTCACAAGCCCCATACGGCGCTCTGCATGGAAATGAGTCTCATCATAACTTACAATCCCAGCCGACTCTTGACCTCTGTGTTGCAATGCATGAAGACCAAGGGCCGTAAGAGTAGCTGCGTCGGGATGACCAAAAATGCCAAAAACACCACATTCTTCTCGAAGCCGATCAGTTTCGTAATCTATCTGAATATCAAAATTCCTTTCTCAGCCAACCGATTCCAAGCTACTCACTTATAGATGCTTAAATTGCTGTTTGACTAGGCACAACCATTCATTAACGAACATTTTTAATAAGCCTTAACCTATTTAATTAATCTAAATTAAAGAACCCATCCTTTTACGAGCATCTCTGGCCAGATCCTTGGTAAAACTAGCCGAAGAAGTCTCATAAGCCAAACTGGCAGCCTGCCCCGACCATAATGAAGAAAAATCAGATAGACCTTTCTCTTCTGCTGCGACTTTGAGAGGAGCTAACGCAGTGCCAGACAGTGGAAAATCAGGGACCTTTGAATTTATAGGCCCAATTTCAGTCATGACCCTGTTCACTATTCCTCGCGCTGGTCGGCCCGTAAAAATATTTGTTAGTGCAGTCTCATCACTTTTTGAGTTTTTTAAGGATTGTCGATGAAGGTCACTAACGAGTGCTTCCTTGGTTAATAAATAGGGAGTTCCAACCTGAACACCGGATGCACCAAGTGAAAATGCCGCCGCAACACCGCGCCCATCCGCAATTCCACCCGCGGCGATAACAGGAACGGTTACAGCATCACTTACCTGAGGTATCAGAGCCATACTACCAATTTGTGTAGTTATGTCATTACTAAGAAACATAGCTCTATGACCGCCAGCTTCGTAACCTTGAGCAATTATCACATCACATCCTCGAGCCTCAAGCCAGCGGGCTTCATCAACAGTTGTCGCAGAACTCATAACAATGCAGCCGATAGCTTTAATGCGATCCATTAGTTCTTTTTTAGGCAACCCAAAATGAAAGCTAACAACTTCAGGCTTAACATCTTCAATAAATTCACATGTATCCTTAGAAAATGGCGCTCTACCACTAGGGGTGTTTTGCTCCATCTCGTTAAGCTCAAATTCAGAATAATATTTTGACAAAGACGCCATCCAACTCTTTTCTTTTTTTAGATCTCGGCTTGGTTCTTGATGTACAAAAAAATTCACATTAACTGGTTTATCTGTTTGCTGTCGAATAATTCCAATCTCTGAGTACATAGCTTCAATATTAAGCATTGCGCATGGTAGAGACCCCAAGCCACCAGCATTTGAAGTGGCAATTGCCATAGCTGAACCACTTGCACCAGCCATAGGCGCTTGGACTATAGGTAATTCAATTTTTAGCAAATCTAACAATCGACAATCAGGCCACATTGTTGAGGCTCCATAATTAAGAAATTTTTATCATTTCGGGATCTTATGCCATTTATCTTTGGTATTTTAAACAAAATATAAATTATTTAAGGCTAGCAGGTAAAATTAATGTTCTTTAACAGACAAAAATATGAAAAAAACTTTGAAATAGAACACTTAATCTTAAGAGTGTGGGAATTTTCTTGAATTTAACTTAATCTAATGCTTTTCTGGCATTAATGAGTTTAATAAAAAAGGAGAAAGTTAATGTCGTGGAATATTAAAGGTAGTTATTACGAAAATTGTTCTTGTACAAATACGTGTCCTTGCACTTGGTCATCAATGTTAGCACCAGCTACAAACGACTACTGTAGAGCAAATTTAGCTTTCAAAATCTCAGAAGGTTCCGTGGAAGGCGTTAGTATGGATGGCGTGACTTTTGTTATTTTAGTAGACTCTCCTCCTTTGATGGCCGATGGGAATTGGAAAGTTGGAGTTATTGTGGATCAAAATACTTCCGATGAGCAAATGGAAGCTCTAGGTACTCTAATGAGTGGCGAAATCGGAGGACCTCCAGCAATGTTAAAAGATCTAATCGGTGAAATGTTAGGAATGGAAAGACACCCTGTTTCGATTGCGCACGATGGCAACAATTTTAATGTTCAGATTGGAGATACTTTTGATTACTCCGCAACAGTGATTACCAATCCAATGACAGAACAACCTGTTAAATTAGTCGGCATGATGCATCCCGCTGGTGAGGAGCTAAAGATAGCAAACGTTCACAATGTGATCGGATCATTAATGGGAATTGACTTTGGTGGTAATAATTTAAGTGGTTATCAGACAGATTTCTCTTGGGCCGCATAAGTAAGCAAAGTAAATTTTGTTATTAACACGAGCACAGCTACCTCTTATTGCGATGATAATATGCAGTATATTAGCCTGTTGGCTAATATTATTATGGTTAATACTGGATAGTTGTCATCCGCTTGTAATGATGACTATGCCTATGTCTCCTGGTTGGTCACTAAGTAATGCGTTGGCGATATTTGCAATGTGGGTCGTAATGATGATTGCAATGATGCTTCCTTCCGCCGTCCCAATGATTTTATTACATCAACGCATGATAATTAAGAATAAAAAGCCTTTTGAAAACCTTTCATTCATTTTGTCTTATCTCTTTATATGGGTCTTGTTTTCAGTTGGAGCAGTCGCCATTCAATATATCTCACAAGTTAACGGCGTATTGGATGCTTCTTCACTTACAGTATCAAAAATAATTTCAATTGGACTTCTTGTCTTAGCTGGCGGATTTCAATTCACAGCACTCAAGAAAACGTGTCTTACCAAATGTCGTACTCCTGCTGGATTTTTTATGGGTTACTGGCAAAGCGGTGTATTAGGTGCTTTTAAGATGGGAACTAAACACGGGTTATTCTGTTTAGGATGTTGTTGGGCTATAATGTTACTACTCTTTGTAGGAGGAGTAATGAACCTAAGCTGGGTACTCCTGTTAACTATCGCAGTTGTGGTAGAAAAAACTCTACCAGCAGGTGATTTGATCAGTAAAATTATTGGTGTTGTACTAATTATGGGTGCTGCATTTATGACTTATGATGTGATATACGGTCAAAGCTTGCCAGTGATGAACAATATGACGATGGATTGTATGAAATCTATGAAAATGGACTAATTACTTTAATAACTTCCACTAACAAACTTTAAAAAAGTTGTTCTTTTTTATTAATACTTGATTAAATTATCCGAAACTCTCCTTCTTATCATTTTTTACTTTCTTTATTTGACAATATCTTTCGTCGTGAATTAACATCAAATTATATAAATAAAATCGCATAAAATTACATTCGACATAAAGTCTTCATTAAGTTTAAAATCAATCAAAGCACAAAAGAGAAATTTTTTTATGATGAGTAATGAACCGTCACACTTAATTGGAAGAACAGATGAAAAGCTGTACCTCAAAACAATTCCAAAACTTTTTCGTGAAACAGTTTCAAAACACGGGAAGAAGAATGCTGCAATTTTTTCCAAACAAAAAATAAGATTAACTTATGAGGAACTGAGTTTAGAAATAGACCGACTGGCCAGCGGTCTTGTAAGTTTGGGTCTTCTTAAAGGAGATCGTGTTGGTATATGGTCTCCTAACAGATATGAATGGCTTTTAACTCAATTTGCTACCGCGAGAATAGGCTTAATTTTGGTAAATATTAACCCAGCATATCGATTGTCCGAATTGGAATATGCGTTGAATAAAGTTCAATGTAAGGCAATTATTTCTGCAGAATCCTTTAAAACTTCAAATTATATCGAGATGCTAAAAGAATTAGCACCTGAATTAAAAGATTGTAAGGCAGGTCACTTAAAGGCAGCGAAGTTACCACACTTAAAAAGTGTTATATCAATGGGAAATGGAAACGAAAGTGGTCTGTTCACTTTTTCTCAAATACTAAAATTTGGAACGCCTGTTAAGACTTCTCAGCTTGATGTTATCACCGATAAGTTAAATCCGAGTGATGCTATAAATATTCAGTTTACATCTGGAACAACAGGCTCGCCAAAGGGCGCAACACTCACCCACAAAAATATTGTAAACAATGCTCGATTTGTGACTGATAGGATTAATCTAACTGACAGTGACAACCTTTGTATTCCAGTTCCATTATATCATTGTTTTGGCATGGTAATGGGCACGCTAGGATGCGTTACTAAAGGTGCAACAATGGTTTTCCCGAGCGAAGCTTTTGACCCTGAAGAGACATTAAAGGCCGTAGAATTAGAAAAATGTACCGGACTATATGGTGTTCCAACAATGTTTGTAGCCATGTTACATCTAATGGAAAATCAAGCATATGATTTAAGTGAACTTCGAACAGGAATAATGGCAGGTTCACTTTGCCCCATCGAGGTGATGGAACGTGTTATTAGCAAGATGAATATGTCAGAAGTTACGATCGCTTATGGAATGACCGAAACTTCGCCCGTATCTTTTCAAAGTTTTGTAGATGACCCTATTGAGAAGCGATGCGCTACAGTTGGACATGTCCATCCGCATCTTGAAGTAAAAGTTATTGATGAAGAAGGTTCTACTGTGCCTAGAGGTAAAAGTGGGGAACTTTGCACTAAGGGCTATTCTGTCATGCAAGGATATTGGGATGATAAAGAAAAAACCGATGAAAGTATAATTGATGGATGGATGTTAACTGGCGATTTAGCAATAATTGATAAGGATGGATTTTGTGACATAGTAGGACGAGTTAAAGACATGATCATCAGAGGCGGCGAAAATATCTATCCTCGAGAAATTGAGGAGTTTTTATCCCGTCATGAAAAAATCTCGGAAGTACAAGTGTTTGGAATACCAAACGACAAATATGGGGAAGAGGTTTGCGCCTGGATTGTCAAATCACCAAATACAGAAATTACGCCGGAACAAGTGACTTCCTATTGCGAAGGCCAAATTGCGCATTACAAAATACCTAGACACATCCAAATCGTTGATGAACTACCGATGACGATTACAGGCAAACCTCAAAAATTTGTTATGCGCGAACAAATGATAAAAAACACAAGTTAATATCAAAATTAATTTTTACTTATCTTGGTCGTAAAATTCCACGGACTAAGTATGTACTAAGAGACGCTGAAACCCCAGTTAAAATACCACCCCAAATCATGTCTACAATAACAACGTTCACAGACCACCCTTTGAGCGTTGCCATATTGGTTAAATTATAGGTTCCGTAAGCAACAAAGCCGAACACAAATCCTCTATAAAATATTTTCTTCAATAACCCGTGTTCCAAAGATGGAACGATCACTAAGATGGTAACCCCTAGTGGGTAAATTAAGTAAAATAGTATTGCTGGGAGTGCCAAGGGTGTTTCCCTAAGTAACGCACCAATATTTGGTTGGTAAAAATAACCAACTGCTTGTGACAACCAAATGACATCAATAAAGAGAAAAGTTGCAGTCAATATTGAAAATGAAATGAGTGTTGATTTAACCATTATTTCAGACTCCAGTTAAGTGCACATACTGCTTTAATTGACCAATTAATCTTTCTTCAACATTAATCAATATCTAAACAGTTTTATTGAACATAATATAATCTTAATAACTAAACTCTAAAGAATATTATTGATATTTTTAGAATATTGATTAACTGTTTTCGTCATTGAAAGATAACAAAGTGAAAAAAATGGACTTAAAACCCATATTTCTCCAATTAGAAAGTATTTTTTCTGGACCTTTATCTATTGAATCTCATGTTCGCTCAGAGCTCCAATACGCCAATACCGATATCGATTTCTCAACTATTCCGACCACTTTGTCTCCCTCTTTCATAAGCGTATTCGAAAGATCTGATGCACATCCAATATGCAAGCTTATAAATGACACACCATTTGACTGGGTTCCTCCAAAAACCTCAAATGATCCACTCTATATCGAGCATAGTAAATCAAAAGTTCATATTGAGTTACTAGGTCCCGATGGATTAGTTCGTTCAGACAAAGTCCGCCTTGGATTATACGGCATGAAACCAAACTCTGAGTATGGCCTTAGAACACATCCTGCAGAAGAACTTTACATCATGTTGGCTGGAGATTCCGATTGGAAGCGAGGTAACGAACCGTATAAAACTCATCACCCTGGAGAACAATCTTATCATCCCTCTATGATGCCACATGCATCTAGAACGAGAAAAGAGGCCTTTTTTTCAGTTTATGCATGGCGTGGCGACATATCGACTGAAAATTATGACTATCAGGGGCTTCCCTCGTCAAATTAGATATCAAGATTTTATTGTACCATCAGCTACCCAAGAGTCAAAAATTTCAAGGGCTTTATCGGCAAATTCTTGATCATTAATATGGCACTCTAACTCTGTGAATTTAATTGGGTCAGTCATTACTTTTCGCATTTCATCACAAAATTCCAACAACCCTTCAGGGTCGTGAGCAGGTGCGCCCGGACGGTCCCATTCTTCAATTCCTTCGTTCGTTAAGATAACGTGGGCCGGTGTATTTGAAGATTTAATTCGCTTGGCCATTTCTCTTGCTGTTTCGCGTCGTTCTTCTGGATTTAGACCTGAAGATTTGATCAAACGATTATGCTCATGAAAAGGCCGGTCACTATATTGTTCCGGTATTTCCTGCCAACCTGCAAAATCAATCAAATCTAAACAACCTGGAGCAATAATTTGTGGTATTCCAGAGGCGCCGGCATTTAGCATTCTGTCTTCTCCACCATTAATAACTGAACCAGCCAAAAGATTACCAAGCTCTGGAAGTGCAAAATCCATTACACAAGCAAACCCACCATCTCGCGCGATACTTTCATATGCCATACCACCCATTCCAGTTGCATGAAAAATAGCCACTTCAAACCCTCGCAGCTCTAAGGCTGGTTTAATTAATTTCATATATTTTAGGCACGAAGATCCAAGAGAAGTCATGCCAACGATAGGTTTATTATCCGTTGGTAATTCAACTGCCCGGGCAGCCCCAAGAACAGCTCCTGCTGCTTGAGATAAGGATGCTTTACAAACTGAATTTAATCCATAAAGCCCACCTGCCCAAAGTATCATTTGAATATCCGCTGATAACCGTGCTGATGGAATTAACGGTGAAAAACTAACAGTTGACACAACATACTTTGGTACGCCCAACGGCAGGGCTTGGCATATATCCAAGGCAGCATCTGTACCCATAGTACCACCAAGAATGACGACACCATCAAATCTACCTTTTGCGTGTAAAGATTTAGCTAGAGTGCATGCACCATTAGCCATTATCTGCATTGCTGTATTTTCATCACCTGAGTCGATCGCTAATTGTATTGAGCTGCCAGCGGCTTCTGCCACTTGATGTTTTGAAATATCCGTCGCCTTTTCTGGATCACCTAAAACTGAAATGTCCATAGTCAGTATACCACCATCCAAAGCGGTTACACGCTCAGCCATATACTCTAATTCATCATTCTTAGTATCATACGTTCCAACAATTAAGATCGTCTTTTCAACCATAGTTCATCCTTTTTTCGTTTTTAACTAAATTTTTACCATTGATTTAATGAGCAATTATCCAGTCAAAGCTTCATTATCAGGAATAATCGGTTCATAGTAATCTGTTGTTTCTTTTTTATCTGCGATAGTCGTTTCAATAAAAGGCGCCTTTGACCTACAAAACACCTCAAAGCCTGCCTCAAACCAAAAGGTTGGCGGATCGAAAGTGCCTCCTGCGACTCCAATCAAGCCCTTTCTTATTTCGACTTCCCAAAATACTGTAGTTCCACATTTTCTGCAGAATCTATTCTTAAACTTCCGTCCTGAGGAGTTTTTAAACTCATACTCAGTTAATTCACCATTTAAAACGCTTACTTGATTTTCCTCAAAGTATACAGAAATACCAAATGCAGAACCCGTCCGTGTTTGACAATATCTACAATGACAAACCCCTGCCCTAGTTGGATTGCCTATAGTTTCATACCTGACAGAACCACAACCACAGCCTCCACTGTGTCTTTCCTTCTCCATTTTCTATCTCCCTTCTAAAGGTTATCTATGGATCCTTAAAAACCATTTCTACCTGGAAATTCACGGGGTTGATTTCGAGCATTATCCATTTTCAACCACAACCGTAATAATTTTCTTCGCTCTTTCAGATTTGAGCTGTCTTGAAAGCTAGTACGAGAATGCAATACCAGGTGATTATTTGCAAATTGAATATCCCCAGGTTGCAACATCATATCAACACGCAGCTCTGGACGAACAATAATACTATCCAAAATATCCAATGCTTCAATTTCTACAGGTGATAGAGGAGACTTTCTTAACTCATGCCCGAGCTCAATATATTGTCTAAGATATCTAAAATTCAATTTGTCTTCATGTAGCGCAAAAAGTGAAGTTGGACTCGGCAAATCTTCACCTAGATGAGCATAATACCATTGCTTATAAAACAAGCCCACGTACTCGGGAAACTCCGTTAACAAAATATTATAAACTGCAGGGACTGAGACAAGACTACTTAAACCACCAGTCTTAGCTTTGCGAAGACATAACAATCCAACAACATCAGAAGGGTCTGTGTGATATGGTAAGTACAGATTTGTCTGATAAACTCGAGTATTCTTATCCTCTATATCACCAACATTCATAACAGTACCAATCAAATCACCATTATGATTTTGCAAAACTGGTTCCCCAAGGTTCAACCCTAGACCATAATAGATATCATGAACTTGATCATCATTGTAATAGCTGACTGGAAGACCACGCAAAACTAAAAAACCTCTGCCATTTTCTAATTCATTTGCGAATTCTTCTAACCTAAATTTCAATTTTGGTAATCTAAAATCATGTTTAGAAAAATTTGGAAATTCGATATTTGCTGCACTCAAGTTTTTAAGTGCGCTATCAATTTCACACAGCTCATCACTACTGAGATTATAAACCCAATTCTCGTTGTCTTTGAAGGTACTTCCATACCATACAGATGGGCCAGTTAATTGCGATTTTAATATTTTACTCATGAAACGAGATGGTAAGTGAGTTGCTTAAAATTTACCAGAAACAATTAAACTCAAAGCCATCTATTCTTATGGCAATTGTCAAAATTAAACAACTAAGCCAAAAAGATTAACTATATTAAGTGCTTAGAAATTATCTGTTTATCAATATTGAAATTGAGCAAACAATGTCTTGCATTTTGCATGTAAACGGTAATTCTTCTTGGTAGGAGAGATGCATGCAAAATGAGATTCTTTACGATACCCAAGTAATTAGTTTTTTAGAAGAAATTTGGGGTGATGGTTTTTTGTCTCCAGGAGGAGCTGATGAAGTAGCACGGGTCCTCAGTGACGTTGATATTGAGGATAAGTGCGTCCTAGATATTGGTTCTGGCTCTGGCGCATGCGCGGTACTACTAGTGAGCGAGTATAAAGCGGCTAAGGTGATAGGTATAGATGTTGAAGATCCAGTTTGTGAAGCAGCAAATCATAGAGCTAAAGCGGCAGGCGTTGACGATAGAATTGAAATACTGAAAGTTAA
>JAQWNW010000001.1 GCA_029246285.1 Paracoccaceae bacterium
TACACTTACGCAATTTCAATTGCATAAATAACTCCACTGAATTCTTAACGCCAGTTATCATCGAAAATGGTGTAACAGCACCCGGTCTTACCCCCAGATTATCAAACAACCGGTCACTAGAACCAAAGGATAATCTTTTACAATTAATTAAGTTGGCTATGATTTTTAAATCAATCGTTGTATCCTGAGATGCTACCAAAAGTATGTTTTTTTTCTTTGCGTCTCTCAAATACAAGTTCTTTATATGCCCCCCACCATTTGTTGAAGATAAGAAAAGCTTTTCAACCTTTTTAGACTCCGCCACAGTTTTCACAGGCTCATGCTCGAAAACTTCGATAGGGATACCGAGTTCTTGAAATTTCTGAATTAAAAAGTCAGAAGAAACGGGCAAACTTGATTGGAATTTCGAAGAAGCGTCAACCACGGTTTATCAATCTCACAACTATTTTATGGAATTAAGAAATTCAACGGCGTCTTCGAGACGATCATCACCCCAAAAAATTTCATCCAAAACTTGAAATGATGGCGCGCCAAAAATACCGTTTGCTCGGGCTTCTTTGGTATTTTCTTTATAATGTCGATAAATCTCTTCAGATTTTGATCGAAGCACTAAATCATTAAAATCCTTCTTTAAGATACTAGAAGTTTTTCTTAAATTTTCTTCTGAGCCTGCCTCTAATCGATCAACAAACCAAAGTCTGTAGGTGGTTTTTAAATATTCTAAATACCATCCTTCGTTTGCAGCCAGGACTCCCACTAAGTTTGCTCTGTCAAATTCCTTTAAAGGATATGGCGCTGGAGTTTTTGGCACAGACAGAGCATATTTTAATGCCCTTCGTTCAATATCTCTCCACATGTAATTAACCTTTTCAACTTTAGATGGCGGAAAAGGTATGTTTTCCATTTCTTTCATTATTTCTCGCACGCTGAAAGGCTTAATAACGACGTCTATGCTTTGTTTCTGTAGAACGTCCATCAGCCTTTGAGACGTAAGATAAGTGTATGTACTCCCAATAGAGATCCAACAAGTTAAGCTTTTAGTCATTAACAAACTCCCTTTCTTACAAAATTAAGATGAAAAAACGATAGATAAAGATCCAACAACTATTATGGAAACAACTAATCGAAGGGTAACATATTCTTTGGTATTTACTTCCAGAAAGTATAACCAATAATCAACCAACAACAGTACAACTAAAAGGAAAATCAAAACTAATTGAAACGGTATATTTTTTAGCCAAAAATATGAGTAAAAAGTAAGTAACGTTAGACCATTGCTTATTACCAATAAAATAGAACGTTTTTTTTCAGATAGGTTTACTGAAATACCCCAAAAAGACCCAGCAATAAATACGACAATAACAAGTCCGTAAACATCAGTTACCTTTTGAACATCACCAATTAAGGGTAATCTTTCTAAATCCCAATACATAAAAATTGCCGCAAAAACAAATGGAACAGCTCCAGCGAAAGTCAAAACGGAAGCAGTAGAAAATCTTTTCATGGCAGATTTCAAAAACATATTGAGACACCTAAATCATGAATCGTTAAATAATCAAGATATTTCACATTAAAATCCTCCTAACTTAGATAAATATTAGATCAATTATTATTTGTGATACGAAAGTGGGGTTGACTAGACTAAAACAAAAATACTTAATATTCGGCTAATATATAAAAAGAAATTTGAACAAACAAAGGGCGCCAGAATGTATATTGAACCGTTTGGGATTGAAATGTGGATGAACGAATTTGAAGACCACTGTAAGTATAATCTTGCTGAAACGTGCATAAAATCAATGACTATATCAGAGCTATTAACTCTTTCTGGGCGTAATGAAAATATAACTGAAGAACTTTCAAAGATGAAAATGACGTATGGTGAAATAACAGGTTCAAAACGCCTTCGATCTCAAATAGCCTCTTTATTCGCAAAACAAACATCTGAAAACGTTATGGTAACCCACGGTGCAATTGGAGCAAATTCATTAGTTTACAATAGCTTAGTCAATAAAGGTGATAAAGTGGTCTCAATTTTACCAACTTATCAACAACATTACTCGATCCCTGAAAGTCTTGGTGCCGATTTACACATATTAAAAATCGAACCTGAAAATAATTTCTTGCCTGATTTATCCAAATTAAAACAACTAATTAACGATAATACGAAACTTATTGCTTTAAATAACCCTAACAACCCGACTGGGTCATTAATGGGCAAAGAAATGTTAACAGAAATAGTAAGCTATGCTAGGTCCTGCGGGGCATTTATTGTTTGTGATGAGGTATATAGGGGGACAAATCAAAGTAACCCTGAATATGGCACTTCAATCGTAGATTTGTATGAAAAAGGAATTAGCACTGGTAGCATGTCAAAAACATACTCTTTGGCGGGCTTAAGATTAGGATGGATAACAGCTAATCCAGAAGTTCTGCAAAACGTATTTATACATCGAGATTATAATACAATCAGTGTAGGAATTTTGGACGATTATTTTGCCGCAATTGCGCTAGAAAGTAGAGAGAAAATAGCCATTCGAAACACCAAAATAATAAGAGATAATCTCTCTATCTTAGATAACTGGGTAAGTAACGAACCAAACATATCATATATAAAACCAAAGGCTGGAACGACAGCATTACTAAAGTATGACTTTGATATACCCTCTAGAGATTTTTGCATTAAAATACTTGAGAAAACTGGAGTGTTGTTTGCGCCGGGCAGCGCGATGGAAATGGAGGGATGGGTTCGCATTGGTTATGCAAATGACCCAAAAATTCTTACAGAAGGTCTAAAAAAGGTAAGTGAATACCTTCCTAAATTTAAATAGCTTTTTAACGAAAGGGTTTTAGTTTTTTCGCTTCAACCAAGCGTAGGCAACAAACACTACTGCAACAGATACAAATGCTTGGGGAGTAAGTGCTTCTACTAACGCACTTAGGTTACTTACAACTGACAAAATAAATGTGCCAGAATCTCCCCCCAGCAGAAGATATATTACCAACATAAGAGATATCAGTGCTAGTCCAGTTTGAGAAACTGTCATAAACAATGCTGTTATCTTCTTTAAAAGATCGCTAAACCGATCCATCAGTTATATCTCGTTCTGCCGAGGAGAGTTAAATAGAATAATTATCTATTAAATAGCCAAAGCACTACACCGAGTGAGATCAAGCCGGCTAGACCAGCGCTTCCCAATTCAGCTACAAGGCCAGTAATGTTACCAACAACATTACCAAGAAACGCCATGTTAGACGCTCCAACCAAAAGTTGTGCTACTATTGCTAATGCTAGAAGTCCTATGCCTAACGCTGTAATACTTCCAACTGCTTTTGTTGCTTTTTCAATCATTTTCTGCTTCCTCTTATGTTGCTGTCATATCTTTGACAGTGTGATTTGGACAAAATAGGCAAAAATCCGCTCAGTCAACTAAATGTTGTGTGTTTTTTTAAAAAACATCAAAATACGCACTAAAATTACTAAAAAATTACAAAATTTGTAATAAAATTTTTCTAACCAATCATTTATTGTGTAAATTTCCCACACTTTTTATCCAAACTATTGGTCATAAAAATAAAATTTTTCAAAAATTAACTACAGATTCTGATAAAAATTACAAATAAAACCTGAAATGAATCATCCTCAAACAAGGATCAGTCAAGATAAGATATCCAAAAATAATTTACCCCCATATATTAAAAAACCAAACCCCACGAGAAAATTTATTGATTTATAAACCCGATTATAAACCTTAACGGCGATATTAGAAGAAAACATCGCTGCATAAACTGAATGTCCAGCAAAAGATGCAAAACTTGATAAAAGAGAAAATAATAATATGTTCGTGAAATTTTGCGTCACTAATGGAAAAAGTGAGATCAGTGCCAAAAATGTCGTTAAAACTTTAGGATTAGTTATCATTATAAAAAAGGCTCTTTTAAAGGCTAATGACTTAGCAATGCCAATAGCATCTATAGTGTTGTCACGCTTGCTAATGGCTTTTGAAAAATATCTGATGGCAAAATACCACAATAACAAAGCTCCAATAAGCGTTAGTCCTAATTTCAACACAGGAAATGTAAAAAATAGCATGGCAGCTCCACTTAGAGCAGTTATTGCCCAGACTAAGAGCCCCAATCCACAGGCGTAAGCACAATAAATGCCGGCTAATCGACCTGAACCAATAGATGTCGCAACTGTATTTAAGACATTTGGTCCTGGTATGAGAACATTTAGCATTAAGAAACCCAGTGCGGGTAAAAATGCAGTTAATAATTCAATATACTCATTCATGATGATTTATATAAAAAAATATTCTGCATAATTATACGGATTTTTTATAAAACTGATCCATAACAATCTGACTTTCTGGTAACGTTGAACCACCATCGACTACCAATGTTTGTCCAGTGATATAAGAAGCTTCTTTAGATGCAAAAAATAACATTGGATAAGCAATATCTTCTGGAGTACCAAAATTGCCAATTGGAATACACTTAGCCATTTCATCCAAATCAGCTGGCTCAGCCAACTCAGACATAGCTGATGTCAAGATATACCCGGGCTCAATTCCGTTAATTGTAATGTTTTCTCTGGCATACTCTAATGCAGCAGTTTTGATAAATGCATTCATACCACCCTTGGACATTGCGTAATGTGCAGTGCCTGGCATAGCTACTTTAGGACCTGTAACAGAAGAAGTTACGATTATTCGGCCAAAACTTTGCTTTCTAAAAAATGGCACACAAGCTTTAGTTAACCAAAACGCAGCTTTCATATTGACTGAAAGTGTTTCATCTAATGCATCATCTGACAATTGATCAATTGTTTTTTGACCAAAAACTGCCGCATTGTGTATCGCTATATCTATTCGCCCGTAATACTTGATTGTCTTTTCAACCATATCTTTAATATTTTTGTTCTTTCCTACATCACATTGAATAAAAGTAGCTTCACCACCCTCATCTTTGATGTTCCGCATTATCTCCTCACCATTCTTAGAGGATCTTGTAGCGATAATGATTGAAGCGCCATTCTTAGCAAAAATTTTTGCAATAGCCGCACCAATACCTTGCCCTGCTCCAGTGACAATTGCCACCTTACCATTTAGATCAACAAACATAATTTACTCCGCAAATACATTTTACTTGATTGAAATATTTTGGCCCGCCAGCCATCCTAAAGTTAAAGCTGTCAGCAACCCATTACCCGAAAGATATCCAGAAACATCCGGCCCAGAAACTCCACACGCCGCTCCTCCTCCCGCAAACAAATTACCAATAGATTTGCCATCCATTTTTAAAACTTGCGCTTTACTATTAACAATAAGTCCCCCTTGGGTATGAAACAAAGCTCCAGTAACTTTAATTCCAAACAGTTTATTTTCTGAATCTAATTCACGTTTAAATTTTCTCCCAAAAGGATCTAACTTATCTTTTCTTGTATAACATTCTACGTCTTGTAAAGTTTTCTTAAAGCCATCTCTATTTATACCAATAATATCTGCTAAATCACTTGCATTCTTACCAGTTTTAATTGCTCCAGACTTAAAAGCTTGAATGTAGTCTGGAAACTCTTTTCCTAAAGAATGCAATTTTTCATCATATATCGCCCACGCCACCTGACCAGGTTGAGCTAAAACATGAACACTTTGTTCGGAATACCCCTCATTTTCATTACTGAATCTACACCCCTTTTGATTTACTTGAATTCCTCCTTCCATCATTAGTGCCCAAGTAATTAACACACCATGAGGAGTAGCAACGGAACCATGACCCTGGTAACCACTCATATGTTTTATTTTGGCATTTAACTGCTCACCCCATAAAACAGCATGACCCTGATTGCCCGAATGGCCAAAATATAATGCATCACTCATTTCCGGAATATGCTTTTTAACAAGTTCTTTATTCGCTCCATAACCATTACAAGCTAATATTAAATTACCACATTCAATAAATTCATGCGTGCCGTTAGGTCGCGTTACGCGTAAACCTTGAACCAGATCATTGCACATAAAAATAGTATCCACCAAACAATTAGTTGAAAGAGAAATACCCTCGCGTTCAGAAGCTGCCTGCAGCCGATTAATAAGACCCGAACCAGTTTTTTCTTTAACAGCATGCATTCGATGAAAAGCATGGCCTGGGTACAAAAAACTATCTAAAACACACCAATTGATGTCATGTTTTAAGGTAAGCCAATCTAAGACCTTACCACACTGATAAGCAACAATATTAGATAACTCTTTATTTTGCCTTCCATTTGCTTTCTTATTTATGTCCTCTTCAAAAACTTCGGCACTGTCGCTTATCCCTTTTGCTTTTTGTGCCATTGTACCTGCAGCAGGAATAAATCCTGAAGACAGCGAGGTTGAGCCACTAGGCGTAGCATCTCTTTCGAGAATTATAACATCATCGGTTTTCTCTTTGGCAGCCAGTGCTGCTGTTAACCCACATGCCCCAGCCCCAACGATTGCAACTTCAACATATGACTGAAAGGTTATTCCATCCGAGGACTCAACAGACGCAATTATATTATTATCATGAATCATAGAATCACTATGGCACGTTATCAACGCAAGTCCACAGGCCAAGGATATTTAGATAAACTATTTGCAGTTATTTGAACAATAAGCAAATACTGGAATAACAATCAAATTATAAAAAGGGCAACAAAATGAAAATTTGGTATCAAAGTTACGTTGATTACGAAAATGGCAAATCCTATTGGGATGAATTACAAACCCATTTAAACAATACAAAAAGCCCAGATACGCAAATTGATATTAGAGGAATTACACCTTATGACAATTATGCTCATCCATTGGTTGAATTTCGATGCGCACGCGAAATGATATGCAACGCCATAAAAGCTGAAAAAGAAGGATATGATGCTTTTATTATTGGTCATTTTCAAGATGCAGGTTTATACGAGGCACGAACTGTGGTCGATATTCCGATTATAGCGCTTGGGGAAGCAACGATGTTATATAGCTGCCAACTAGGTCAACGTTTAGGTATCGTGACTATAAACCCTCGTTTTATTCCATGGTTCCATCATCAAATTGCAAAATATGGCTTGAAAGAACGTGTCGTAGGTATTCATTCAATGACTTTTGAACCTGGTCAAATATTAAAAGCATATGGTTCAAACGACAAAGCCGAGGAAGTAAGGCAACTATTCGAAGAACAAGGCAAACCACTAATAAAATCAGGAATCGACGTTATTATACCTGGAGGTGGTATACCAATGTTACTATTTTCTAAGTTTTTTAATCATAACATCGATACGGCACCAGTTATCAACGGCATACCAATCGCGGTTAAAATGGCGGAAATGGCTGTCACTTTAAAGAAACAAACTGGCCAAGGAGTCAGTCGAAATTCCGATTATGCAAAAGCACCAGATCAAATAATTGAGGAGTTTTTAACTAATCCAAAAGGGTTATAAAACTATTTAAACATCGCCATTATTTCAGCACAAGTCTTCACATCTGATACAGTAGAAAGATCCAAAATAGCATTATGATGAATATCTGCAGAAAAAGCTGCACAACCATCCGATAGAATAGTTGTACCAAAACCCAAGACGTGAGCATTTCTTGCAGTGGATGCAACCCCTCCATTAGTTACAATTCCGCCCACGATCAAATTCTTAATATTCAACTTGTTTAACAACCATTCTAATCTAGTCATATAAAAGGCAGAATAAGCAATTTTTTCTATTAGATAATCTGGAACACCCAATTCATCAACTAGCTGATTACCCCATGAACCGGCAGCAAAATCTCCTTTTGATAAGAAAGGTCGGATCTTTTTTAAGTGCTCAGCAATCATTGGTTCACCTTGCTCATCTGGAACCAAGGTAAATTGTGTCGAAATAATAGGATAACTCAACTTTCTGAACATCATTGCTAATGGCGCAATCGTTTCAGGCAAGATTGAGATCTCTTTTGAGAATTTTCCGGCGCGCCCGTAAGCACCTCTTGCATGAATAAAGTCATTTTGAAGATCCACTAAAAGTAAAGCAGTTTTTTGTGTAAACATAATTTTACTCCTCGCACCATCTGATTAGTAAATTCCCAATATGATCAACTTCACCACACATATTTGGCTCTATAAAAATAGTTGTATCCGGCTGCTCTAACAAGGCCGGTCCAATAATTGTTCCCCCAATTGGTAAATCTAAGCGCTCATAAATTTTTGCACTAACCTGAACTCCATCACACCAAATTAAACGAGTTTCGATTTGGCACTCTTCTACACTTTTTGAAGAGATTGAAGCCATTGATGATAAATCAAGCTTAGGTCTATTTCCGATAACAGCTACCCTTAAGTTAATTACTCTCGCATCTATACCAGGGAGCAATCTACCATAGGTTTCAAGATAGATTTTATCAAAAGCCTTTTTGATTATTTCTTTACTCAAAGTCTGCAAGTTTACAGATAATGGCACACAAATAGAATGTGTTTGACCAACATACAACATATCCAATTCAAACACACGTGATAAACCATCCAAACTATTTTTTGATTCACTCAAAATATTCTCAAACGTTGAGGCTTGCTGATTCATTCTTTTTTTCAGTTGATTGATATCCAAATCGTCAAGTAGGGTATTTACCGTCTGCACAGTATCAACTCGCATATCAGCCACCACACACCCTAAAGCTGACGTTACACCAGGGTATAATGGTATCAAAGATGCCCCCAAACCAATTTCTTTCATCAATGCACCAGAGTGAAGAGAGCCACCACCACCAAACGGCATGATAGCAAAGTCTTTTGGATCATGACCACGCTCTACAGAAACTAACCTAATTGCTCCCGCCATTTTAGCGTTAGCCACTCTTACAATTGCATCAGCAGCTTCAGGAACACTTAATCCCAGCGGCTTGGCAATTTTAGCATCAACCGCTTGCCAGGCAGCGCTGATATCAAGTTCTTTGAGCTTCCCCCCAATTGGTCGTTTAGGATTAATTCGTCCAAGTAGGAGGTTTGCATCGGTCACTGTTGGACGATCATTACCAAGCCCATAAGAGACCGGTCCTGGATCAGATCCAGCACTTTCAGGACCTACTGTTAATAAGCCACCCTGATCAATATTAGCGATAGAGCCACCACCTGCTCCAATCGTGGAAATTTCAACCATTGGTGTCCTAACCACCATACCAAAAGCTATCTCAGTTTGCGCCGCTAACGTAATTTGCCCCTTGTTAATCAGAGAGACGTCAAAAGACGTCCCTCCCATATCACAAGTTATAATATTGAGGAAACCAGCTTCAGAACCAATATACTGCGCTGCTTTCACTCCAGCAGCAGGGCCAGAAAGTGCTGTTCTTACGGGAAATTGTGCTGCTAATTTGACATCAACAAGACCGCCATTTGATTGAACTATTAAAACATCGGATGATGTACCTTTATTTGATAGGCCAAGTTTTAATTTGTCCAAATAGTTAGCCACAACAGGTTGCAAATAAGAATTTAATGTGCCCGTTGAACATCTTTCAAACTCTCTTATTTCAGGTAGTATTTCTGTTGCTGCCGTTACATATGGATTTGGCCATATATCTCTAACTATTTGCGCAGCGATTGTTTCATTCTTTAAATTCGCAAACCCATTTATAAAAAAAACGCAGACTGCTTCGCATCCCAGTTCTAACAAATTGATTGCGGCAGCTTTCACCTCCTCCGTATCAACTGGTATATTTATCGTTCCATCAGCCAAGGTGCGCTCATTAACTTCTAATCGCAGATCTCTTGATACAATTGGTTCAAACATACCCCAAAGGCCCCAGGTACTTGGACGATCTCTGCGACGCATTTCTAAAACATCACGAAAACCTTTAGTGGTAATAATACCCGTTTTAGCACCTTTTCGCTCCAATAAGGCATTGGTTCCAACCGTTGTTCCATGAACAACAGTGTTAATCTCATTAAAAAGTTTTGCCCCCTTTTCAATTCCCTCAATAAATCCAACCGATTGATCACCTTTGGTCGAAGCAACCTTACTAATTGAGACAACGCCAGATTCTTGGTCTAGCACAAAAACATCGGTAAACGTCCCTCCAACATCCACTCCAACTAATTTGCTACTTTTCTTTTGAATTTTCATAGTTTTTTTTCTGTAACATACCCAAGTTGCACATCATGATCACGAGCTCGCTTGCTCCGATCTAACGGATTACCATACCCTCCTCCACCTGGTGTATCTATTCTTACACTCTGTCCACGTTTCAACTTTACACCAACAATTTTTGAAACCATTTTTGGGTTCGTTGGGCCGTCGTCACCTTCATATGTAAAAATATTTTTGCTAGCTTCCTTTCCACCTACAACTCCCTTTGGAGAAAACTTACCCCGCTCACCAAATAAAAAAGCATCAGCGCTTTTTTCCAAAAGTTCAATTTCATAGGTCGCTCCTAAACCACCCCGAAATTTCCCATCACCACCTGAATTAGGCCTCAGAGCCCACTGATTAAATTTTATTGGATAAGCGGCTTCAAGAATTTCTAATGGCGGTATAGTGGCAGTTGATATCGGTGCATTACCGTGATTCAAACCGTCACCTAGGGGATGGCCACCATGACCACCACCAAAAAAAGAGAACATTACCCACCTTTGACCATTTTCGCGATACCCAGCAATCGAAAGAGCATTTATCGTCCCATACGCACAGCCATTAGATCTTTCGGGAGCAATTTTAGCCACAGCTTGAAATATCACATCAATTAACCTGAGAATTGTCTCAGTGTATCCTCCAACAGGCTTTGGTGCGAGTGCTGCTAAAAGCGAATTTTCCTCAACAATAAAATCGACTGGCTCCAAAACCCCAGCGTTAGCTGGAACATCCCCAAAAATATGTTTTAAGGCGACATAACACGCTGCTATAGTGGTAGAACGCGAAATGTTGACTGGACCACTACATTGGGCAGAAGACTGACCAAAGTCCAAAAGCATTTTGTCTCCTTCAATTTTTAACCTTAGATTTATTTTTAACGGCTCATCTACAATCCCATCGTTATCTAAAAAATCTTCAGCAATAGTCTCTCCATCTGGCAATGCTGATATGTAGGCACGCATCATCTTTGAAGCTCGCTCTTTCAATTCAGATAAAGCAGATTTGATTGTGTCATCACCATATTGATCTAACAAAGAATTAAGTCTTTTGTTGCCCAGATCTAAGGCATTGATTTGAGCATTAAGATCACCAAATACAGAAAGTGGTAGCCGAGAATTTGCCTGCAATATATCAACAATATCTTGTTGTAACACTCCAGCTTTAAAAAGCTTTACTGGAGGTATTAGCATGCCTTCTTGAAAACTTTCGGTTGCAATTGGATTATAATTACCCGGTACATTACCCCCAACATCGTGCCAATGCCCAACCGATGCTAAATAACAATAAACAGATCCATTTCTAAAAAAAGGTTTCACAAGCCTAAAATCAGACAAATGAGTACCACCTTCATAAGGATCATTAAAAATATAGATATCACCATCAACTAGATCACCATCAGTGTAAGCTTTCTCAATTACGGCTTTAACAGCGAACGCCATTACTCCGACAAAGATTGGCAACCCCGACTTACCTTGAACCAGGGTATCTCCATTTTCAGCATCATAAATACCATGAGACGCATCATGGGCTTCAGCAATTATTGGATTAAAAGCAGACCTAAATAAAGTAGCGTCCATTTCATCCGCTATCTGTTCTAGTCGTCCGTTTAGAATTGCTAGAGTAACCGCATCTATCATTTGGATTGACCCTTTGAACCGTCATATTTCTTACCGTTTTCCAACAAATCATCAGTTCCGATAATTTTATTCAATTCATGAAAATCAACCATTTTATCCAACCAGTTAGACGTTGATCCATCAAGCAAAAGCTTATTAAAAAATTTCTGTGTGGCATAGGTCTGGGCTCTTACTAATCCTCCTGGAAAAATAACAATATCATAGCCAATTTTTTTCAATTCTTTAGCTGTTAACAGAGGTGTTTGACCACCTTCAACCATATTCGCCAACAAAGGTAATTTTGATCCAAGACGACTAACTATCAACTCCATATCCTCGATTGATTTAGGGGCTTCGACAAATAAAACATCTGCCCCTGCGTCTGCGTACTTCTCTGCTCTGTTCAAAGCGCTTTCCAGACCCTCAACTGCAATAGCATCAGTTCGAGCAACGATAAGGGTATTTTCATTTTTTCGCGCATCTACCGCAGCATGTACTTTTCCGCACATCTCATTGCATTCAATCAGTTTCTTTCCTTGTAGATGTCCACATCTTTTTGGATACGCCTGATCTTCCAATTGTATCGCCGAAGCTCCCGCTCTCTCAAACTTTCTAACGGTTCGTTGAACATTTAATGCATTTCCATATCCGTTATCAGCATCAATCATTACGGGAATTTTTATCCTATCACAGATTAGCTCTAATGTACTTGCTATTTCTCCAACAGAAGCCAATCCCACATCAGAGCGACCCAACTTAGTATAAGAAATGCTAGCACCTGACAAATAAACTCCCTTAAACCCTGCTTGTTCAGCTAATAACGCTGATAAAGCATCATAAACACCAGGTAATAACAAGGTTTCAGATCTTTTGAAGAGGTCTCCAAATTTCAAACTCATTGTATTATCTTTTCTTTGGCAAAACGCTTTTCAAGATGTGGAACCAATCCCCCAGCTTCAATTAATTTTAACAAAAATTTTGGCATTGGCTCACATTTTATAATTTTGGCTTCTTCAATTAACTCTAAGAGACCCGTTTCTATTTTTAAGTTAGCTCTATTTCCTGACTGGACAACATCACTAGCATTACCAATTAATACCGGCAAACCTAAGTTTATAGCATTTCTATAAAAAATTCCAGCGAATGACTTTGCTATTACTGCTTTAATTCCTAGATACTTCAATGCCTGAGCTGCTTGTTCTCGCGATGAACCCACGCCAAAATTCTTGCCAGCAATCAGAATATCTCCAGGTTTGACATTTGATGCAAACAACGGATCCAATGCTTCTAGACAATGTGAAGCCAGGACCTCTAACTTACTACTCATAAACCTTCCTGGAGCAAGAATATCGGTATCGATATCATTTCCAAAACACCACACCAAACCCGTATTACTCATATTTACCCTCAATAAAGTGCCTAGGATCGGTAATACAGCCAGTGATTGCAGAAGCTGCCACAGTATAAGGTGAACCTAAATAAACTCCAGATGATAACGCTCCCATTCGACCTTGAAAATTTCGAGCAGTTGATGAAACGCAAATTACATCCGCATCAAGCCGCTCGGAACCATATCCAGCGCAAATTCCGCATGAATTAGGTAAAATCGTAGCACCAGCATCTTCAAAAACTTTCATTATTCCTTCATCTTTTGCTAAGTTCTGATCTTTTTTTGAAGCGGGCGCGACGAGCAATCTTACTCCAGAAGCGAGTTCTTTACCTTTTAAAATATTAGCTGCCATGCGTAGATCAGACATTTTTGCTCCTGTACAAGCTCCAATATAAGCTACATCAACTGCAATTTTCTCTTCTTCAGTAATATTTCTTGAATTTGCTGGAGAATGTGGCGCTGCAATCTGAGGAACCAAATCATTTGCATTGAATGAGAATGAATCAAGGAAATCAGCGTCCTCATCCGATTCCCAAAATTCAGTTTCAATATTGGTAATCCCAACATTTTCTAAGTACCTCTTAGTAGTTATATCCGGCTTTATAAGACCAGCCTGCCCACCTAATTCAGCAGTCATGTTAGAAACGGTCATCCGTTCCTGCATGCTCAAGGAAGAAATTGCCGAGCCAGTATATTCAACGGCTTGATATTTCCCTCCGTCCATACCTAATCGACCACAAGTATAAAGCATCATATCTTTAGCCGTTACAAATTCATTGAGTTGTCCAGACCAATCAATTTTTATCGTTTCTGGTACTTTAATCCAGATTTCACCAGTAGCCAGCACTCCAGCCATCTCAGTTGCACCAATTCCAAACATATATGCCCCAAATGCTCCTCCAGTGGGAGAATGACTATCCCCCCCAACAACAAACATCCCTGGCTTCAAATGTCCATTTTCTGGAACAACTACATGACATATTCCCATTTGGTCATAAAAAGCTTGAATATTATTTGACTTAACCCAGTCACGTGTCAATTTTTGAATAGCTTTGGTTTCGGAATCAAACTCAGGCACATAGTGATCACTAACTACTACTATTTTTTTTGAAGACCATACGCCCACACCCAAATGATCTAAAATTGGTTTCACGCGTCGTGGACCACCAGAATCATGAATCATTGCTAAATCAATTTTAGCAACCTCGATCTCACCGGGCGTAACATAATCTTTGCTACATGCCTTTGATATGATTTTCTGCGCAAGAGTTTGACCCAAAACAGAATACCTACCGCCCAAAACTGGGGAGCCAAAGGGCAATCTGCGGAAAGGCTATTATCAAGCCAACGAGAATCATAGCACACGCCATAAACGGAACAGCAGAAAGATAAATATCACGCATAGTTGTCCCCGGAGCAGACACACCTTTCATAACAAACAATAGCAAGCCAAATGGAGGTGTAGTAAAGCTAATTTCTAAAGCTAATAAAATAATTACCGCAAACCATATTAAATCAAATCCCAAAGTCTGCGCCAGAGGAAAGAAAATTGGAACAGTCAGTAGCATCATTGATAATTGGTCCATAAACATGCCCAAAATAAGCAAAATGCCAAACATAATCAACAACATCACTACAGGTGCTAGATCAAATTGAGTGGCCCATTTAATCAAGCCAGAGCTCGCACCTGAAAATGCCAATAATTGAGAGAACGTGGCTGAGCCAAAAATTATTAACAACGCCATCGTTGTAACCTTTAAAGCTCCATTAACTGAATTCTTAAACCCTTCCCAAGTTAATTTTCCATATAAAATTGCTAATGCTAATACACCCAAACATCCGAAAGCCGCAGACTCTGAAGGAGTAGCCCAGCCATTTAAGATAAGTAAGATAACACCAACAACAATTGACATCATGGGAAGCACATCAAAGAATAGCAATTTTAGTTTTTCAACCAACGTGCTTTTGTCCACTTCATAAGATGGCGCAGCTTCAGGATCCCATAGGCACATCCCGAGAATTAATATAACATAAAACCCAGCTAACATTAGACCAGGCACAACCCCAGCAATTAGTAACTTACCAACATCCAAATTTGCTAATGTTGCAAGTAATACAGCGAGAGCAGACGGTGGGATCAGCATTGCCAAACCGCCAGTACCTAAAATAGGTCCAATTGCCATATGTTTTTTGTAGCCACGTTTTTGCATCTCTGGAACCATAAGAGACCCCAACAACGCAGTAGCGCCTAGTGAAGACCCAGAAAGAGTGGCAAAAGCAGTTCCTCCAGCAACAGTCACAAAAGATAACCTACCTGGGATTCGTCCCATCAATCGGTCAACAGCCGAAAACATTTTGTTTGCCAAGCCAGTATGAAAAAAGATTTCACCCATCAGGAGAAACATTGGTACTGGCATGAGATTGAAGGAAGTAACAGTAGGAAGAGCATTGTTAGTTAATTGACCAATCCCTCTTGACATTTGACGAAGCAAATCTCCACTTCCTCCCATAAAATATGTAGCTCCAACCATATTGGCAGCTAAGAATGCCAGAGCAACAGGAACTCCCAAAAACATGAAAAATAATATCATTCCTAACAGGAAAGAAAGAGCAATGTACCAATCCATTAAAGTATCTCGCTATCTACTAGGCTACACTTGTTTCTATTCATGAACACCAGCCTCACCTGTGTGCATTGTTTCACTTCCAAAAATAAAACGCACAAAATTTAGAGCCATCAAAGAAAAACAAATTGGCATTGATATTAACAATAACCATTTAGGCATATCCAAAGAACGCATATCAGCGTCACCATAATTATACGCCTTTAGCGTATTTGAGCCAGAGTACCAAACCAAAAATAAACAAATAATCAAACACAATACCGCGATGAATCTTGAATAAATTTTTGATTGCTTCGAAGGTAGTGCAGCGGTCAACATTTCAATAAAAACATGACCTCTTATACGAACTAGCCAGGGCGATGCAGCCATCACAATATATAACAAACCATATTCCGAAAATGTAAAAATATGAGAAGATCCAGTAAGATTAAATGACCTTAATGTTGCTTGGATAACGATAGCGAACATTATCACCACTAGGTACATACCAGCCAAAATGGCAAGAAGATTACATATTTTATCGATTAATCGCATTATAAGTCTCTATGTATTTTGGCATCGATAAAAATCGATGCCAAAATATCAAATATCACGTCAAAAATTAAGGTGTGTAATGCTTACGAAGTGCATCATAGGTTGTTGTATCTCCCAATGCATCCAAACGACCTTTCATACGACCCCAAGCAGCATCATCCGCCATTTTAAGATATTTTGCACCACCTTCTGCGCTGTGGGCAACAAACTCCATACCTCCAGCTTTTAAAGCTGCTGCTTCTGCAACAACATCAGCTTGCCGATCATTATAAGACTTCTCTTCCCACTCTATTACAATATTTTGAATCAACTCCTGAGATTCAGTAGATAATGAGTTCCAGCTATCTTTATTAAAAATTACACCAATATCAGTGTTATAAAATTGTGGATCCACCCGATATTTCATAAATTTATCCCATTTCAGATCCATTAATCCTATCGAGGTCCAAGCAGCTGCATCTACCACACCTTTTTCTAAAGCGGCATATACTTCCGTAGCTGGCATTCCAGCAGTAGTCGCATTCATAGCCATGAAAAAAGCATGATATATTGGATTGTCACGTAATTTCACACCACTGAGATCCAAAACTCCATCAGCTCCAAATTTTGGCTTCTGGGAATTATAAATATGGAATTGGACACCACCGTCAATCCAACCAAGATGACGAACATTGAAGCGTTTTTGATGCGCAGCATCCATTAAAGCAGCGCCACCATTTGCCCTAGCTTCCATTGGATTCACGGTTGATGCAACCATAGCATCAATTTCAGGGACTGATTTTCCATAGAAGCTACCCGGAGTGTGAACCATATCCACAACACCATCTCTAACAGCAGCAGGTTGTTGGAACATTCCGATAGCTTCAGGGCCGCCTTTCACCTCAATTTGCACAATGCCTTTTCCTCGAGCATTGATGTCATCAACCATTGCAAGAAATGTTTGAGTATATACCAGAAATCCTGGAAATGCATGAACGGCTGTGACTTTATCCTCTGCATAAGCAGACGTTGAAGCCACCAATGAAGCAATACTGGCGGCAGCTAAAGCTCCAGTTGCTCTCAAAGAAAGTTTATTTAAAAATTTCATATTTATTCTCCATAAGTGTTTATAAGCAGACACAAAATTTAGCACCTGATTTCAATGATGCATAAGACTTATTGTGATGCAACATTTAAATGTATTTGCAAGCATTTGCTCAACCCAATTTGTATTTACGCAACGTCAAGTAACAAACTCTTAAGTTATTTAATCATTATCGAATTAAAATTCATAAACCTCTTACACGTCTTGATCATTAAGTCATTATGTTCTGGCAAAGATAAAGAAAACCGCATAAATCGTTCCAATCCTTTCTCTCGAGTACGATTAACAATTATACCAGCCTCGTCAAAAAGAAATTGAACTAATTTCTCGATAAGCTCTTTATCCTGACCACTGATGGTAGCTAACAAAAAATTGGCGTAACTCGGTAATGTTTCAATATTTAAATCCAATAAAGCAGCTGCAACTCTTTCACGTTCTGAAATTATTAGGTCAATCCTTGACTGAATCTCATCCAACTCACTTAGAGCTACTGTTGCTGCGCTTTGAGCCATTGCATTAACGCTGCCCATGCCACGAGCCGCGTAAAAGCCAGAGATCATGTTCTTTGGTGCATGGCACCAGCCCACTCGCAACCCCGCTAGTCCAAATGCTTTAGAAAATGTTCTGGTAACTACCAAGTTGCTAAATTGCTCAACTAAGTCATGTACTTGGTTGCAGTAATCAAAACCAACAAATTCTCCATATGCCAAATCCATCACTAACACCACGTTTGACGGTATATTGGTCAGTAAACGCTTTATTTCATTAATTGGTATAAATGTGCCAGTAGGATTATTTGGATTGGCAACAAATATTAATTTTGTTTTACTGTTTATTAACTTCAATAAATTATCGGCACACGTGTGGTATTTTACTTCAGAAGATTTTCTTAATGACGCATTTAATCTGTTTGCTGCTAAGACAAATTGTATATAGCCAAACTGAGATATTAATACCTCATCCTCAGAATTAACAAAATTACGAGCTATCACATCAAGTAATTCTTCAGATCCATTTCCACAAATTATATGATCCCGATTGATACCATAGGCTTTTTCTATCGCTTTACGAAGCTCCAGGCACATCGGATCACCGTAATAACCAGCGTTATTTCTTATTTTTTCAATTGCTAATGATACCTTCTCGGTGGGCTTAAATGGCAACTCATTAAATCCCAAATTTATAATATCCAGTCCAAGAGGCTGAACAGCCGAGATTCTATCTCGTACGGGTAGAGACCTTATATAACTCTTTGGTAAATTTATTATTCTGTTAACTTCTTTCAGTTTTTTTCCAAATTTTAAAGTTTATAATATCTCTTTGGAGGCTCGCAAAATTCCTTCTTGAAGAATATCCACCATATCATCTATTTGCTGTTTGGTGATTATTAATGGAGGTGACATCACACAAATATTCCCAATCGGACGAACGATCATTCCAAGTTCGACGCAATGCTTATCAATAATCAATCCGAGTTTCTCCGCTGCATTATCACTTGAATGACATTCTACGGCAGCAAGCATTCCTACGGTACGAACTTCTTTAACTATTTTCATTTCGGACAATTTGTTCAATTTTTCTGCAAAATATGGTATAATTTCTTTAACATGCTCTAATATTTTATCATCTTCGAATATCTTAATGTTGGTAAGGGCCACCGCACAACTCACAGGATGACCAGAATAGGTGAAGCCATTTGAAAGAGTACTATCCTCTGGTGATTTTTCGGTAACTTCTTTGAGCAATCTGTCCGATACTGCATATCCTCCAAGAGGTATGTATCCGGAGGTAATTCCTTTAGCAAACGTGACAATATCTGGCTCTATTCCAAAAACCTCTTCAGACGCAAACCATGCTCCACAACGGCCAAAAGCCGTAACCACCTCATCTGAAATGTATAAGATATCGTTATCTCGACATATCTTCACCATACCTTCTGCATAGTTCTTAGGAGGGATAATGACTCCACCGGAGGCCTGAACTGGTTCGGCGATTAAAGCACCTATATTATCTGCGCCAAGTTCTTTAATTCGTTCCCGTAATTCGTCTAACAAAAAGTCACAAAAACCTTCTTTAGAAACTCCATCAGGTAGTTTTAAAGGATTGGGTGATGAGAGAAAAGAAATTGGTTCCTGATCGAGATTAAATTTGGGTTTACTAGTTAAATCCCCCGA
The DNA here is from genome assembly GCA_029246285.1 of Paracoccaceae bacterium. Classification (GTDB taxonomy): domain Bacteria; phylum Pseudomonadota; class Alphaproteobacteria; order Rhodobacterales; family Rhodobacteraceae. Next base: position 19,546 of record JAQWNW010000001.1, read on the forward strand.
ACAGGCTGCTGCTAAATGAGTACTTCCATGATAACCACCCAAGCGCGCTAGAATAATTTTCTTATCTGGCTTACCTCTTGAGTGCTGATAGAATTGAACAAACCTTAAGGCTGAATCCACCGCTGTGGACCCCCCAGACGTAAAAAATATGTGGTTTAAGTCTCCCGGAGTGAAATCTGCGATTTTTTTTGACAACAATGCAGCGGGACTTGAAGTGGTATACCAAGGCGAATTATAAGATAACATCATTGCTTGATCAGACATCGTCTGTGCTATTTCTTTCCTGCCATAACCAACCTGGGAACACCACATTCCTGCTGGTGCATCAATTAATTTCTTCCCATTTGCATCAATCAAATAAATATTTTCCGCAGATGAAATTATCGGTCGGATTTCAGATCCTAAAGACTTAATTTCGTCCCAAGGCTGAATAAGATGGTCCTTGGCCGCATTCTCAATAGCGAAAATATCATTTAATTTTGTCATAAATCATTCCTATAATCTTTTTTATCTCCAGCCTCGACTGATATTTATTTTTAAAAGACATAATGTCAATCCAAGCCACGTATTTAGTCACTAATTAACTATACAAAAATAACTATTTCCAAATTAAAAAATTTGTGCCACCGATAACAAAATATTTGTTAGGAAAATTCTTCATGAAATCAATCTTACCTTGGCTAGCATTAGCTTACATGGGAATCGTGTGGGGGTTATCATTTTCTCTGAGTAAACTAGCTGTAAACTTGGGAGGCACACCTATCGGCTTAACATTTTGGACATGTTTATTGACCGGACTGTTTCTGTTATTTTTTACATTAATAAGAGGGCAAAAGTTTACAATAAAATTTAAAGATTGGGGCGTTATTCTCTTGCTGACATTTCTTGGTGCTATGTTTCCAAATATGTTCTTTTATTATGCCGCTTCACATGTGAGTGCTGGCGTTTTATCAATTACGATAACAGTTGTACCAATTGCAACTTACGCTCTATCTTTCATATTAAAACTTGAAGTCTTATCAGCAAGAAGGCTCACTGGTGTATTTTTTGGAGTGGGAGCGATATTAATTCTAGTTTTACCTGAAAACAGTCTTCCAAATAAAAGTGAGGTGATCTGGATCGCAGTGGCTTGCCTAAGTTCAATCTGCTATGCGTTAGAGAATATTACATTAGCTATACGCGGAATCGATGGTATCGGTCCCGTGCGATTATCTTGTGGTATTAACTTAATGGCAGCTTTGATTTTAGGAGTATTTTCGTATTTCACAAATAATTTTATGCCTGTGCCATTACCAATGGATGAATTATCATGGACAATATTGGGGCTTTCTTTGATTGGAGCCACAGCATACACACTATTCGTTTTTACAGTCGCTACTTCTGGACCGCTGTTTGCAAGTCAGGTGGCATTTCTAGTAACCATTTCAGGAGTAGTTTGGGGAATATATTTATTTGGAGAGGAGCATTCAAATTGGGTATGGTTATCCATGATAGTAATGTTGGTTGGAATGGCATTAGTTTCTCCAAAAACCAAATCATAATAATTAAAAGGGGGTTAAGAAATGAACAAAATACTGTTAAGAGCCGATCATGTAGGAAGCCTTTTACGCTCTGACCAAGTAAAAAACGCACGTAACTTATTTTATAATCAGAAAAATATTGATAAGTCAGAACTTACCAATATCGAAGACCAATCGATAATTGAACTCATCAAAATGCAAGAAAACGTAGGTCTCAGTTGTGTCACCGATGGGGAGCAAAGGAGATCATTTTGGCATTACGATTTTATGGATGGCTTAGATGGAATGGAAATGGTCGAAAGAAATCCCGAAGAAGGTGTGCAATTCTCAGGTATAAAACTAAGGCCTATATTCCCAACAATTAATGGAAAAATTGATTTTCCAGATAACCACCCACACCTAGATCACTTCAAATTTGTAGCAGAACATACAAACGTAATACCAAAAATTTCAATCCCCGGCCCCTCCTGCTGTCATTTTAGAACAGCTTTAGAGGACATTACTCATCCAGAATACGAAGATATTGAACTACTTACATCTGATATCTCCAATGCTTACAAAAAGGCAGTGCAGACATTTTACGAAGCAGGTTGCAGGTATCTGCAAATGGATGATATCTTTTTCGCTTATTTGTGCGACCCTAAACATCGAGAAACGGCGAAACAAAAAGGTCACGATCCTGATTTTTTAATTCAGAGATATGCCTGGATGATGTTTGAGGCTATCAAAGATAGACCCTCGGATATGACAATTGGTATGCATATGTGTCGGGGTAACTTCAGATCAACTCATGCTGCAGAAGGCGCATATGATGCGGTAGCTGACGCTGTTTTTAATCAAACAGGCGTAGATGTATTTTTTATGGAATATGATACTGACAGAGCAGGAGGTTTAGAGCCTTTATCGTTGATGCCCAAAGGCAAGCAAAGAGTAATGCCAGGTTTTGTAACTACCAAGGGCGGTAAATTGGAAGAGCTTGATTGGATCAAAAGGCAGTTTGATGAAGCATCAAAATATATCGATCTTGATCAATTAGGGATAGCGCCTCAGTGCGGTTTTGCCTCTACAGAAGAAGGAAACACATTATCACATGACGATCAATCTCGAAAACTCGAGCTAATTGTAACCGCAGCAGAGGCAATATGGGGTGGAGTTGAAAATTAAATTAGAGTTTCTATCAACAAAAAAAATACCAACTTTATTTTGGAGTTCCTCAAAAGCGTTAACAGCTAAGCCTAAATTAATTTCTGTTTTATTTTTAATTATCGGATTAATCCTATTCGGTTTGGGTGAAGCTTTACTCATAACGGCTGGAATTGGTGTCAGTCCATGGACTGTTCTAGGCCAAGGTATCTCGAATGTATTAAATCTGAGCATTGGAAAAGCTACCTTTTTCATTAGCCTTTTTGTTTTATTGTGTTGGATTCCCCTAAGACAAATTCCTGGGATTGGCACAATTCTAAACGTAATAATTATAGCAACTGTACTTGATTACTCATTAACTTATCTCCCGTCTCCAGAACAATTTTCCTTAAAACTAATTCAAGTAATAGCTGGTATACTCATCACAGGTTTTGGTGGCGCTATATATTTAATTGCCAATTTGGGACCTGGTCCAAGAGATGGTTTAATGACTGGCTTGCAAGAATTAACTGATTTACCGATTGCATGGGTTAGAAGTGGAATAGAACTCTCTGTCATTATGATTGGTTGGATTTTAGGTGGCGTATTCGGCATAGGGACACTATTATTTGCACTTGGAATTGGTCCTTCTGTGGCAGCAAGCATTCATTTGTTTAAGACTATGCTGCCAAAGCGACAAACTAGAAAATGATTTATATGACAAAAATGCGTTTCAAATAAGACTTAACTTACCCCCGCATCGCTCTTCCTTCTGGATCGTAAGGCGAAGCGGCGATAATTCTAGCTTTTCGCTCAGCACCAACCACATGCACCAAGACATTTGTGCCAGTTTTAGCCAAAGCGTGATCGATTAAGCCCATTGCTAAAGATCTTTGCAAAGTGTGGCCATAAGCACCAGACGTAACAAAACCAATCATTTCTCCAGCCTCAGACCAGATTGGTTCATAACCAGAAGCATCCGCATCCCCATCTTCTATTTCAAGGGTAATTTGCACTTTTGACGGGCCGTTGCCGTTACGTTCTGACATTGCTGCTTTACGCCCAATAAAATCCCCTTTGTCCCAGTCAATCCAACGATCCATTGCCGTCATGCCAGGTGTTCGATCTTGAGTAAATTCTGCAGACCAAATACCAAAACTTTTCTCAATCCGAGTTGATAGCATAGCGTTAAACCCGACTTCACGAATACCCTCGTCAGCTCCAGCTTCCAAAAGTATTCGTCGTAGTGCAATATGATCACCCAAACGACAATTAATCTCAAATCCCATTTCACCCGTTACGCTCATTCGGGCAACATGTGCACTGATAAGACCGATATCTATTTTTCCACAACCCATAAATGTTAACTTTGAAACATCTTGTTCAGCGACTTTCTGAACAACTATGCGAGATTTTGGGCCAACCACAGCAAACCCACATATTTCCTCACCCAAATCCCGAACAGCAACGCCTTCCATCATATGCGTATTGAACCAGCGCATATGCCAGGCACGCAGGTAATAACTACCCATAATCCAATATTTTCCATTACCCCAATTTAATAAAGTAAGATCACCTTTTAACTTACCAGTTTCCGAAAGCATAACTGCCAAACGAGCTCTTCCAGCTTTGGGCAATTTAGTCGAAAAGACTTTGTCTAACCACTGTTCGGCATTAGGACCTCCAACCTCAAAGCGTGAAAAACCAGTAATATCTAGTAATCCCACCCCTTCTCGGATTACTTTACATTCTTCAGCAACAATATCATGAGCATTTGAACGTTTTAATGTTAGATTCTCCTTAAAATCTTTTGATGGTGCAAAATATAATGGTGTTTCCAAATCCCAGGAAACGCCCCACCTACAACCAGCTTTGGTCATTGCATCATGAGCTGGAGCCATCTTCATTGGACGACCTGCTGGTAATTGTTCGTTTGGATAAGACATAACGAAACGACGGGAGTAAAACTGTCCTGTAGTTTCACGGATATAACGCTTGTTCTCTGCAAAATTTCCGTAACGAGCGACATCCATTGACCATGCATCAGTCTCAGGCTCTCCCTCTATCATCCATTCTGCTAATGTTTTCCCAACTCCCCCACCTTGCAAAAAGCCTGCCATAACCGCACAAGCTGACCAGTAACCACGTTTCCCAGGCACAGGTCCAACGAGCGGGTTTCCATCAGGAGAAAAAGTAAAGGCTCCATTCACCCAGGTCTTAATACCGACGTTTTCAATCGCAGGATAACGTTGGAAGCCAAGAGTCAGCTCATTTTCAATCCTATCAAGTTGCTCTTGAAATAACTCCTCACCATAATCCCATGGAGCTCCATCCATAGCCCAATGCTCATGATCGATCTCGTAAATTCCTACAAGAACACCTTTTTGGTCTTGGCGCATATATGTAAAGCCTTCAAGATCTACAGTCATAGGCATTTCAAAGTCACTAGCCTCAACTTCAGGAATACTATCAGTTACCAAGTAATGATGTTTGAGAGGACTAACGGGAAGTTCAACACCAGCCATTCTCCCAACTTGTTTAGCCCAAAGGCCAGCAGCATTCACTATATGCTCACAACTAATGTCCCCTTTTTCGGTTTTAACAATCCAACCATCAGCGGTTTGTATGAGGCTATCAACCTTAACTTCCTCGTAATATTCAGCGCCTCGCTTTTTTGCAGCAGTAGCATAGGCCTGAACTGTTCCCGTCGTATCAATATAACCCTCACGGTCTGCCCACATCGCGCCTAGAACACCGTCTTTAGACATAATTGGACAGCGTTTCTGCGCTTCTTCAGGAGTTAAGAGCTCACAATCATCAATACCTATACTTTGAAAAGTACGATAATTAGATTGAAGCCACTCCCACCGCTCCGGTGTTCCTGCTAAGGTTAAACCACCAGTCATGTGAAGACCAATATTCTGACCAGATTCTTTTTCAACTTTAGCTAAAAGATCTATCGTGTAGGCTTGTAAAGCAGCCATATTTGGATCCGCATTCAAAGCATGAATGCCACCCGCAGCATGCCAACTTGAACCTGAAGCGAGCCTACGCCGTTCCAACATAACCACATCTTTCCAACCCATTTTGGCAAGGTGGTACAAAACAGATGCCCCTACTACACCACCACCAATAACAACCACGCGATATTGAGATTTCATTATTATGCCCTTTCAATTATTCAAAAACTTAAAACTAGAAAAACAGTTACGTCTAGACCAAATTTAAAAATTTAGAAAAATTTTTTTCAATAACATAAAATTAGATTTTTGACATTAAATTGAAATGAAGAATTAAAGTAACAGTAACGGCAAGAAAAACAAAGTTATGCTACTCTGGGCATGATGCAGGTAACACGTTTCTAGTTTTAAATTACAGAGCAATATTGCTTTATTGCACTTGCAAAAAAAACTTTTTACGTGTTTTTTAACTTAATCTTACAGGTCTGAAAACAGGTATAAAAATGAAAAATTATTTTGCCAAAAGAATGGATAACGTCAACCCTTCAGCTATCGACGAGTTGTTAGCTCTTGGCGCAGATCCGTCTATTATTTCATTTGGCGGGGGGTATCCTGACGCCTCACTTTTTCCAAAACAGATGCTAAACCAGGTGTTTAACGAGATAATAAATGATCCAACAGGATCAACCATGCAATATGCTCCTTCTGATGGGCTGCCAACTCTGCGAGAAAAAATTGCAACCTTGATGAATGAAGATGGGACACCCTGCTCCATAGATGATATTTTGGTCCTCCAAGGTTCACAGCAAGGTATTGATCTAGCTGCAAGGATGTTAATCAATCCTGGTGATACCCTAATAACTGAGGACCCCACATTTTTGGGAGCTTTGCTAGCATTTAATCCAAATCAACCTAATTATGCTGCTATTCCAATGGACGAAAACGGTATGAAAATGGATGTTCTGGAAGAAACTCTAAAGTCAAACCCAAAGAGCAAATTAATTTATACCATACCTGACTTTCAGAACCCAACGGGGGTTACAATGAGTATTGAGAGGCGCAAAGAATTAATAAACTTGGCTAACTTTTATGACGTAATTATTCTCGAAGACACTCCTTATCGACACATTCGATTTGAAGGACAAAACTTACCTACGCTAAGATCACTAGATACTGAAAATCGCGTAATTCATCTTGGTAGCTTTTCCAAGATTTTAGTACCTGGTTTGCGAATTGGGTGGGCACTCGCTGAAAAAAGTCTTCTTAAAAAAATGAGTTTGTTAAAAGTTGCTGCGGATACGCAAACATCTACACTTAACATGGCTGCAACAAACCTGTTCCTTGAACGTTTCGATCTATTTTCTCATATTGAGAAACTTAGGCATGCTTACTTAATCAAAAAAGAGTTAATGCTAAAAGAAATCACAAAACACTTCCCAAAAAATATTAAAATAACAAACCCCAGCGGTGGATTATTCACTTGGGTAACATTTGACACAACCTTTGATACAACTCAGTTTATGAAAGAAATAGCGCTCTCAGAAGCCAAAGTTGCATACGTTCCAGGAGGAAGTTTTTTTCCAGTAAAAGAGCAACGACACCATGCACGAATAAATTTTTCTTCCCAACCTGAAAACTTAATAAAAAAAGGTATTGAAGCCTTAGGGCAGTCAATTAGGAATTATGAAAAAAGAAATACTAATTAATTAATAATTTTTAGAACTTAATTACAGATGTAAAAGTGTCTTGAATAACTCTATAAAAATTTGCTAAAGGATCGCGAAAAAGCAAGAAAAGAATTTCAATGAGTGAGCCAAAAAAAACAACAAAACCAACGAAAGAAACAAGCGCTTCAGATTCAAAAAAAACTGTTGGAGAAAAAAAAGATAGTTCGAGCCAAGAGCCGTCAACTAACAAGTCAGAAAAGACACCAAAATCCGCATCGCAATCTTCAATAAGCCATTTCTCAAGCGTATCTACTCCCGCCTACAGATCTGGTTGGGACAATATATTTGGGAATAAGAATAGCTCAAAAAGCAGTGTCACGAAGAGTGAAGGCAAGGCACATAAGGAGTTTGTATTGAACGATGACGAAATAGATAAAAAATTAAGACAAGCTATTTACGAAGCATTCTCCAGCAAAGCCAAAGACGAGGGCTTAGAATTGCCAAAATCCAGGGAAAGAGGCATCATAGAATATAATATAAGGTGTAAATTTAACAAAACGTAGAGTTTGACTTTCCTCTTGTTTTAAACAAATAAAAAAAAATTTTTCTTTTACTCCAAAATTGATTTCAAGATAATTGCATTGCACTAAAGATGATGTAATGGCTAAGTATGTCTATGATCGGAAATAGGAGAATATATTTTGGAAATAATAGATTATAAAAAATGGTCCAATAAAGCCACTGAATGGGGATCTAACTATCTTCTTGATCTAAAAAACAAACCGGTTCGACCAAATATTGAACCAGGCTCAGTAGCATCATTACTACCTAACACTCCCCCAGAAGAAGCAGAAGATCCAGAATTAATTTTTAGTGATTTTGAAAAAATTGTACCAAATGCAATGACTCACTGGCAACATCCAAGATTCTTCGCATATTTTCCATCAAATGCTTCAGTAGCTTCTATTGTGGCGGAGCAATTAGTAAATACAATTGCTGCTCAATGTATGTTATGGCAGACCTCCCCAGCAGCAACTGAAATAGAAGAAGTTATGATACAGTGGCTACGCTCAGCCTTGGGATTACCAAAATATTTCTCAGGTACAATCCATGATGCAGCAACTACTGCGACATTGTCAGCCGTACTAACTATGCGAGAACTGGCCCTAAATCATAAAGGATTGGAACAGGGGCTGTTCGAACAAAAACCATTAAGAATCTACTCATCTGCTCAAACACATTCTTCAATAGATAAAGCCGTTAGGCTTTCGGGTATCGGACAAAACAATCTTGTAAAAATAAAGACAGACGACAATTTTGCCATGCGTTCTGATCTTCTGGAAGAAGCAATCTTGGATGATATTGCAAATGATTTAAAACCAGCTGGAATAATAATTTGTATTGGCGGCACTTCAATCGGCGCATTTGATGATGTGAAATCAATAATCAAAATCGCAAAAAAGTATAAACTTTACACGCACGTCGATGCTGCCTGGGCAGGGTCAGCAATGATTTGCCCCGAATATCGCTTATTATGGAAAGGTGTTGAGGAGGCAGATAGCATCGTATTCAATCCTCATAAGTGGCTCGGCGCTCAAGCCGACTGTTCTGTCCAATTCTTATCTAACCCCACTGCTCAAATTAACACACTGGGACTAAGGCCAGATTACCTGCAAACTTTAGAACAGGATGAAGTAACTAACTTTAATGAATGGACAATACCGCTGGGACGCAGATTCAGAGCCCTCAAATTGTGGTTTTTGTTGAGAGCTTATGGCTTAAAAGGACTACGCGAAATTATCCGGAATCATATAAAATGGGTTGAAGAGCTAGAAGAGAAGCTTAACTCAGACTCAAAATTTAAAGTTATTACAAACAGCAGATTAGCTTTATTTACATTTCAGTATGTACCAGTTGGTGAAGATGCAAACCAAGCAACCGAAGAGTTACTCAAAAGAATTAATAACGATGGTACAATTTATCTGACCCAAACAACTCATGAAGGCAAATTTGTCATCAGAATGACTGCTGGACAATTTTATTGTACTCGAGAAGATATTATGACCGTTTACGAAGTTTTAAAAAAGCTAACATAACAGACTTTTAAGATAGGTATTGAATTGAAATCATCATATCAAGCAGTAGTCATTGGAGGCGGTGTTGTAGGAGCATCTGTACTCTATCATTTATCAAAATTTGGTTGGAAAGATGTCGCTTTAATTGAACGCTCAGAATTGACAGCTGGCTCAACTTGGCATGCCGCCGCAGGTTTTCACGCGTTGAATGGAGACCCTAATGTAGCAGCTTTACAAGGCTACACGATCAATCTTTATAAGGAAATAGAGAGAGAAAGTGGCATAAATTGTGGCATGCATATGACTGGGGGAGTGAATATCGTAACCAACCCAGACCGTTGGGAACAAGTAAAAGCTGGCTGGGCTACATTTCAAGCTATTGGGGTTGAAACTGCCCGATTAATATCTCCAACTGAAGTGCAAGAGATTACAGGAGGGGTCATAAAAACAAGTGATGTTCTAGGTGGTCTTCATGATACAAACGAGGGTTATCTGGATCCCAATGGGACAACACATGCTTATGTTGGCGCTGCAAAAAAACGTGGTGCTGACGTTGTCCTTAGAAATCGCGTTATAGAGCTAAATCAAAGACCAGACGGTAGTTGGGACGTAGTTACTGAAAAAGGAACTATCCGGTCTGAACATATAGTTAACGCTGGTGGGCTTTGGGCAAAACAAGTTGGGTTAATGGCAAACGTTGATTTGCCAGTAACTCCAATGGAGCACCATTATCTTATAACAGAGCGATTTGAACCATTGAAGGCTTTAAAGGAGGAGCTTCCAACAATTGTCGATTTGGATGGATTTACCTATACACGACAAGAACGTGACGGTTTATTACTAGGTGTTTATGAACAAAATCCAAAACATTGGAATATGGACGGTGCACCATGGGATTATGGAATGGATCTTATTCCCGAAGATATAGATCGTATTAGCAATGAATTGGCAATCGGCTTTGAACGTTTCCCGGGTTTGGATAATGTAGGAATTAAGCGTTGGGTAAATGGTGCATTTACTTTTGCCCCTGATGGGAATCCTCTTGTTGGCCCAGTTGGTCCAAAAGGTTATTGGGTTGCATGTGGCGTAATGGCGGGATTCAGTCAAGGTGGTGGTGTTGGGAAAAGCCTTGCAGAATGGATGATTTATGGTGAACCGGAAAATGATATCTTTGGTATGGATATAGCTCGTTTTGGTGAACATCAGTCTAACAGAGAATACATAAAGCAAACTACAAGCCAATTTTATTCCCGTCGTTTTGTTATGACTTACCCAAATGAGCAATTACCAGCTGGCAGACCTTTACGGGTCCCAGGTGCTTATGATGACATGACCACAGCGGGAGCTGTCTGGGGATGCCTTTGGGGATTAGAATTACCGCTATATTTTGCACCAAAAGATTTTAAAGAACCTGGTACTATGAAGAGACCTAAATCTTTTAAGTATGTGGAAAAAGAATGCATGGCAGTCCAAGAAGCCTGTGGCCTTTTAGATATATCTGGATTTTCACGATATGAAATATCAGGAGTTAAAGCTGAACAATGGTTAAACAAATTATTAGCTTGCAAGTTACCTAAGCCTGGGAAAATAAAATTAGCACCGATGCTAGGGTATGATGGACGTCTTAAGGGTGATCTGACTTGCCTCAATTGGGGAGATGGAACCTATTGGTTGATGGGATCTTATTATATGCGCCATTTTCATATGCGCTGGTTCAAGAAAAATATCGAACCTAATGTTATTATTCGGGACTTATCAGATACATTTGGAGGGTTTTCGTTAAATGGCCCAAATTCTCGCGATATTTTGAAAAAGATTACTAATTTTCCAATATCTGAAATGAAAATGATGGAATGTGCCGAAATAGATCTCGATTTGTTCAGAGTAAAAGTGTCAAGAATTTCGCTTTCAGGCGAATTGGCCTTTGAAATAAACTGCTTATCTTCTGAACATGCTGGCTTAAGAGATTTACTACTACGCACAGGAAAGACTTCTAAAATCAAAGAAATTGGTTTTGACGCAATGTTATCTTTAAGATTAGAGAAATCAATCGGGATTTGGAATGCAGATTTCACACAAAGTTACACTCCATCAATGACAGGCTTAGATAAATGGTGCGATTGGAGCAAAAATAATTTTATCGGTTGTAATTCCAATCAAAGTTCTTCCAAATCAGATAAAAAATTAGCAATGTTGGAAATTGAATCAAACGATGCAGATGCAACCGGCTTTGAGCCTGTATGGGTAAATGAGAAGGTAATTGGCATGACAACGTCAGGTGGATATGGCCACCGCATGAAAAAAAGTTATGCATTAGCAATGTTAGATCCAAATTATATAGAAATAAATAAAACAGTATTCGTGCATATTGTTGGCAAAAAAAGTCAAGCCAAGATAGTGTCGCTCTCTCCTTATGATCCAACTGGCGAACGAATGAGGATGTAATCTATGACTAAATCTGGTAAATCAAGACGCTCTGGGGGTAGAAAAAAAGCTCTTGAAAAAAGTTTAGCTCCAACAAGAAAACCAAATTATAGACAATTAAGACATCCGTTTGCCCCACAAAAAATTTTTAGTGAAGACGAAATCAACAATATTCACGAAACAGCATTAAAGGTATTAGAAGAGCTTGGCATTAAAGTCCTTCTACCCGAAGCCAGAGATATTTTTGAGAGGGCCGGTGCTCGCGTTCAGGATGAAATGGCTTTCATTGGCAGAGATATTGTAAGCACTTCTTTAAATAATGCCCCAAACTCTATTAAATTGTGTGCAGCCAATCCTCAACGTGCTTTGACTTATGAAGATGGCGCTTTGATATTCTCTCCAGGAGCAGGTTGTCCAAATGCAACTGATCGTAAACGTGGACGAAGACCAGGTGATTTAAACTCTTATATAGAAACTCTAAAATTACATCAAAGCTTTGATGTTATACACAAATTGGGACCGTCTGCTGAACCTCAAGATGTACCAACTTACCTACGCCACTATGCAACGATGCAGGCGCAAATGGAATTTTCCGATAAACCAATGTTTGTTTATGCTCGTGGGTCAAAACAAACTGAACAGTCTTTTGAAATGATCCGTATAGCTTTAAATTTGAGCGAAGAAGACTGGAATAAGGGTGTTTGGGGAACCACTGTAATTAATTCAAACTCACCAAGAATGTTAGATAAACCAATGGCACAAGGAATTATTGATTTTGCTCGGGCAAGACAAATGAGTATAATAACACCTTTCTGCTTGGCTGGCGCTATGGCACCTATAACTGTTTCAGGCGCATTGACATTACAACATGCTGAAGCACTTGCCGGGATTGCCTTGGCACAGTTAGTGAATTCTGGAGCCCCAGTTAGTTATGGGGGTTTTGCCTCTAATGTTGATATGAAATCTGGTTCTCCTGCATTTGGAACGCCCGAGCACATTAAAATGCAAATTGGTTCTGGACAACTGGCAAGGCATATCAACCTACCATGGAGATCAGCAGCTGGTTCTGCTTCTAATATTGCAGACGCACAAGGAGCAACTGAAAATATATCCGGTGTGTGGGGTGCTTTAATGGCCAATGCAACTCTAACAATTCATGCCGCAGGTTGGTTAGAAGGTGGCTTAACATTCGGATACGAGAAGTTCATCACAGATATTGAGGCATTACAAACAGTAGCTGAATTATGTAAAAAAACTGAAGCGACAGATTCTGAAATCGGATTTGATGCCATAAAACATGTAGATCCTGGAGGTCATTTTTTTGCAACGCAGCACACAATGGAGCGTTACTCCACTGAATTTTATTCTCCAATTGTATCTGACTTATCAAATAATGGCTCCTGGATTAAATCTGGGTCTAAAACTGCAACTGAACGCGCAACGGGTATTTGGGAAAGCACCCTGCAAAACTACGTTCAACCAACAACAGGTCATGCAGTGCCCGAACGCTTAGCAAACTTTATAGAAAAACGAACTTCAGAGGGTGGTGCGCCAATAATGGAGTAATAAGTTTTAAATTTATTGTTATTAATACTTATTTATAGACAAATTGCGCACTTGGCCGTTCCATTACTAAATCAGCTATACGTTTAACATTTGAAAATTCATTAACACTTGGATGTCCACGATCGGGGGCCAACCATGTGGTTAGCATCAATAAATAGAGATCTGCTGCACTGAAAGTATCGCCCAACACCCATTTATTATTACCAATCTGATCATTTATAACACCCCATGTCTCACGCAATCTTCTTATTCCACGTCTTTGGGCACTATCCTCATCTAATGGTAAATCAACAAAACGATCTGGATAATAATTTGTTTGAAACGCTGTTTGAACAGAGTTGGAGAAATAAATGAGGGTCTGCAGAAATAATCCTCTATTTGGGTCAGTTATTTTTGGCCCAAGTTTTTTTTCTGAATGACGATCGCATAGAAATATTGTTATCGCCGCGCATTCATATATGCCCGTGTTTTCATACAGAAGAACAGGCACCCATCCATTAGGATTGACTTTTAATTGTTCTGCCGGCCTTGGTTTGGTTCTATCTTTTGTTGATTGAATTAATTCATAGGGTTGGCCTAACTCTTCAAGAACCATTTGAACACCCTGAGCAGCACTACCTTCATCATAAAATAATTTGTAACTCATAGTTTTTTCCTTCCAGACACTTCAGAATTATTTAGTGCGAATTCAATATGTCCAATTTTCCGTATACGGTCGCAATTCTATCTCATTGCTCCAAGCTGATTTAGGTTGTAAATGGGTCAACCAATAGCTCTCTGCTACATCATGAGGCTTAGCAAGATTTTCAGAATTATAATTAACGCCATATGACTCTTTCATATAAGGAACGTCTAAATCGCAATCTAATCTAACATGGACAATATGAACGCCATTCTTTGCATATTCTTTAGTCAAACTTTGAGATAATGCCCGTAATCCAAATTTACCAATCGCATACAACGGGTGAGTGCTTGACCCACGATAAGCAGCCGTCGCACTTGAAAAAAATATACTTCCATTTTCTTGTTTTATCATTGTAGGCAAAACTGCTTTAGCTGCTGCAAATGCCCCCACCACTTCCAAATTATATACCTCTAAGAGCTGTTCGTAAGAAATCTCAAGAGGTTTACAAGCGGTAAAATCACCTCGTGCGTTGTAAATCAAGACTTCAATCTCACCCATTTTATTAATCACGTTAGCTATAGCAGACTCAATAGTTTCAGGACTTTGTGCATCTGCATAAAAATAATGACCATCCGTTCCTACTTGTTTAACTGCATTAAGTGCCTTGGCACTTCCCTCTAAAGAACGGGAGATCAGAGCTACATTATATCCTTGAAGTGCAAATTTTTTCGCAAGCGCTTGCCCAAGCCCTTCGCCAGATCCAATAATTACACATACAGGTCTCGTCATTAAAATCCTCATTTGAATAAGTAAGCATCTCTTATTCAATAACTATAATCAATAGAGACTTTATCGCAGAATAAAAGTTCTTAGGTCTTTGCTAAAATATCCAAAAATTTTAGCCCAAATCTCTCAACTCGTGATGAATTCATACCAGTTACCCTACTAAGTTGTTCCATTGAATTTGGACGTGATTTAGCAATATTTCGCAATGTTGCAGTTGAGCAAGAAAGAGGTTTTTCTGTTTGAAATTTGCCTCTTTCTAACAACATTTGTGCTGATAAAAGGCGATCAAATATATCAGCCTCTGGTTTACCCGCTAATTTACGACGCACTGGGTGAATACTAACTTCTTCACCAGTTATTACTCTCAAAAATTGACGCCCATATCTTTCTAATTTTTTAGATCCAACCCCACTCACTGATGCCATTTCATCTAATGTTGTTGGTCTAATCTCAGCCATTTCAATTAATGTTTTATCTGTAAACACAATATATGCTGGGACTTTTTGTTGTTCTGCCAAGGCCCGTCTTTGAGCTTTGAGTGCAGATAGCAACGGAGCATTTTCTTCTGAAACGAGAGACTTAATAATAGCGTCGTGTCCTGTTTTTCCCGAAGCATTATCTACTCGGAGTTGTATTTTGCCTTCACCCTTTAATAACAGGCGAGCACCATCCATAATACGTAAACCCCCATGTCTCTCAGGATCAGGGCGGATTAAATCATACCCCATCATTTGTCTAAAAATTACTTGCCATTGAGCTTTACTACAATCTTTACCTACGCCAAATGTCGGCAATTCATTATGGCCGCGCTGGTTAATTTTATCAGTTAGATTTCCACGCAAAATGTCGATCAAATAGCCAACTCCATACCATTCCCCAGTTCTTAAAATAGCTGAAAGAGCCTTTTGTACTAATTGTGTGCCATCAAATAACTCCGGTGTTTTATCGCACAAGTCACAGTTATTACAGACGCTGCAACTTTCACCAAAATACTCAAGTAAAGTGACTCTACGACAGATATGAGCCTCAGCTAACCCAAGCAAAGCATTAAGTCGCGCATGGTCTGAAAATTTACGATCATAAGGTGCCATCCCCTCATCAATTTGTGAACGACGAAGCCGAATATCATCCGTTCCAAAAAGAGTTAATGTTTCTGCTGGAGCGCCGTCGCGGCCACCACGTCCTATTTCCTGATAATAGGCCTCAATGGATTTTGGTAAATCTGCATGAGCAATCCACCGAACGTCGGGCTTATCTACTCCCATTCCAAAAGCAACCGTAGCTACAACAATCAAACCATCTTCTCTTTGAAAACGAGCTTCAACAATCCGACGATCTTCGGCCTCCATTCCACCATGATAATAGCACGCTAAGCAACCAACGTCGGACAGGGCACGAGCTAAAGTTTCTGTTTTAGCGCGCGTACCACAATAAATAATACCTGATTGACCTTGTCTTGCTTGTGCGAAATTCAAAATTTGTTTTCGAGGCTGATCCTTCGAAACAAAAGTTAAATGTATATTTGGCCGATCAAATCCTTGTAAAAACTTTGTGTGCTCAACACCATCAAATAACTTATTTACGATCTCAGCCTGGGTTTCTTTGTCAGCTGTAGCTGTAAAGGCAGCAATTGGCACGTTTAATGCTTTACGTAACTCACCGATACGCAGATAATCTGGCCTAAAATCATGTCCCCATTGCGAAACACAATGTGCTTCATCCACGGCGATCATACTTACCCCAATTCGCCTAAGCATTCCTAATGCCGAACCAGCTGCAAGGCGTTCTGGAGCGATATAAAGAAGTTTAAGCTTTTTTTGCTCGAGAGATAACCAAACTTCGTCAATCTCTTCTTTAGTATTCCCTGAAGTTATCGCTCCTGCATTTACGCCAAGTTCCTGTAGGGCGCGCACCTGATCACGCATTAGAGCGATCAATGGAGATATCACAACGGTGACTCCATTACGCAAAATAGCTGGCAATTGAAAGCAGAGGGATTTTCCCGCCCCAGTCGGCATAATAGCCAAAACGTTTTGACCATTTTCAACAGCTTTTATAATATCTTCTTGCCCGGGCCGAAATTGGTCAAAGCCAAAAACATCTTTTAATGTATTAGTTCTGGTCATTTTGTTTGCAGAATATGAATAAACAATTACTCTGAATCTTCTTCTTTGAACTTAACTGTTTCGTAACCAGAAGACATCCAACCTAAAATGCCGCTCTCGAGATGAGAAACATTAGTCAAACCCACTTGATTAACCAGTGCTTCCCCTAACCTTCGAGATCTATTTCCGGACCGACAATACAATATAATTGGAGTATCCTTTTGGTTTAAAAGAGGAAAAAAAATGTTTTGAAAATCAGGATGCAAACTTCCATTACTTGTAAAAGCTGTCACTAATTTTGAACCATCAATAAATCCTGTCTCAATCCATTCTTCTTTTCTTCTTATATCAATAATTAAGCTACCATTTTTTTGCTGGTGAATTAATTCTGCTTCATTAACATCCGTTAGCTTTGGCGGCCAATTCACATCTAAAAGTTCAACTTCAAAAACTAATGTAGCATTTGGAGGAATTGTCTCCCCTGCGCCATTCGCGCCATAACCTAAATCAGATGGAATCGTTAAGATTCTAGTTTCACCAACTAGCATTCCTAATATACCTTGCTCCCATCCTTTAATGACTCTGCCTTGCCCTAACGTGAAACTAAAGGGTTCTCCCCTTTGTATTGAGCTATCGAAAACTGTGCCATCCTCAAGTTTTCCAGTATAATGTACTGAGACTGTCATCCCCACTTGAGCCTCTTCCCCAGACCCCGCTAAAATCGTCTCAATCTTAAGTTCAGCAATTGCTGATGAGACAAAAAATATACAAAATCCAACTAACATGGGAACAGTAAGCTTTGAGTTTAGGTAGGACATAATGTTACTTTCATTTAATATTTATGAAACAAACAAATAAATGTTTCTTAAAATAGGATTAAATACTTATTAGATTGTTTGACTATTTAAGCGATGATTATCAACCCATTAGATGATCTATTTTTAGAAAAAATGTCATTAGTGTTAAACTCTTATTTATTAATGTCATACTCTATAATAACTCATTTTATAATAGTTAGCTGACTTTTTCCAAAAAGGATTTGCATAACCTAACTATATGGAGTTCATTTTATCTATAAACCCAACTTAATAAGACAATAACTCATTAGGTGCTAAATGCAGAATTTTACAAGTAAATTAAAACTTTCTAGTGAACGCATCTTGATTGAAGTCGATAAAGTATCCATCATAATAAAAACAATTTTCTTAAGATTGGGCTGCTCGGAGAAAACGAGTAGAGCTATTTCAGAGCACTTAATTGACGCTAACTTATGTGGAGTTGAGAGTCATGGGATAATGCGAGTACTACAGTATGCCGAGCAGATGCAAAACGGTACAATTAACGTAAATTCAGAACCTAAGGTAATCACAACAAAAACTGGCGCTACGCTTGTAGATGGTGGAATGTCTATCGGAATACCCGTTATGACTTTAGCTTATGATACCGGTATGAACTTATCAAAAAAGAATGGACTATCCGCATTGTCAGTTATAAATTCTGCCCATACAGGACGCCATGGCGCTTTTGCTGATATTGCCGCCAGAAAAGGTTTTCTTACAATCTGTACGGGTGGAGGAAACCGTCAAGTCCATAATCAAGTTGCGCCGTATGGAGGTGCGCGAGGTATGCTTCCAACAAATCCCTGGTGCATTGGAATACCGGGAGGAGACCAAGGGCCTGTCGTAATGGATTTTGCAACAGGAAAAGTTGCTGGAGGCTGGTTGTATGCTGCACGCTCTGCTGGAGCAAAACTCCCTGAAGGCTGTATAATAGATCGAGATGGAAACCCGACGCAAAATCCAAATGCTTACTTTGATGGAGGTGCTATTCTACCCATGGGAGGCCATAAAGGATATGCACTGTCTTTAATGGCAGAACTTATAGGTGAAGCAATGCTCGGACCATCCTCACCAGAGTGTAACTGGTTTCTTTTAACAGTAGACACAAAAAGGTTTCGAGATCCAAGTTCTATTAAAGCCGCTGCTGAGGAAATCCTTAATGATATTCGAAATTGTCCACCAGCTAAAGGATTTGATAAAGTCGAAATACCTGGTGAGAGAGAACGAAATCACCGTGAACTCAGTAATGGAATTGTTGCAATACCAGAAAAAACTTGGAAACAAATTATTACTCTCTCCAATAAGCTAAATAAGGATAGTCATACATGAAAATAACCGACATCAAGACCTATTTGGTTGAAGCTCATCGACGTAACTGGGTATTCATTGAGGTGGAAACCGATGCAGGCATTACAGGCATTGGAGAGGCAACCATAGAGCCCTTTGAACGCACAATGGTTACTTTAATTGAAGATTACAAACGCACAGTCATTGGAAAAGACCCTCGAGCTATCGAATACCTCTGGGAAGACCGATATCGAGGACAGTTTCTACGTTCAGACTTACTCGTAAACGTAGCATTAAGTGCAATTGAGATCGCTTGTTGGGATATAAAGGGAAAAGAGTTGGGGGTCCCATGTTACGAACTTTTCGGTGGACCTGTACGAGAAACAGTTCCAGCTTATGGAAATTATTGGTTTATGAAGACAAAAATGGGGAAAACCAGCGTTGGTGAGTACGCTGAAAGCGCTGCACTTGCAGTGCAAAATGGATTTAAAGCGTTAAAGTGGAGCCCATTTGGGTACGCGGCACATTCTATGACACCCGAGCAAGAAAAAATCACAATCGAATGTGTTAGACAAGTTAGAGAAGCTGTGGGGCCAGATATCTGGTTGATGGTTGACGCTCATGGTAGGTTTGATCTGCCTCAAGCACGCCGATTAGCTCAGCGTTTTGAAGAATATGATCTGTACTTCTTTGAAGAGCCTTTGCCACCTGAAAACATTGATGCATTTGTTGAATTAAAGCGTAGCACTTCGACTCCAATTGCAACGGGAGAACGTTACGTTGCCCGACATCAATTTCGCGATGTTTTGGAGAAATATGCATGTGATTATATTCAGCCAGATGCTATCTACACGGGTGGCATGAATGAATTACGTAAAATTGCGATGATGGCAGAAACCTACTATTGCCCAGTTATACCTCACAACTGTAATGGACCAGTTTGCACAGCCGCAACAATTCACGCATCAGCATGCATGCCAAATTTTAGGATCATGGAGTACATCCCGGTACCGGAACGAGAAAATATTTTAGTCGAGCCACTTGTCTTTAAAAATGGTTCATTCGAACTACCTACAAAACCAGGACTTGGCATTGAGTTAAACAAAAAAGTGTTTGACCAGTATATCTATAAGCCTAGAGATTTAGATCATTTCACAAAAGCTCGTGAAATAGTGTTGTAATTAGTAAAGAAAATTTCTCTATAAATTAAAAGCTGAAAGAATGGTGCCCGGGGGCGGATTTGAACCACCGACACGAGGATTTTCAGTCCACTGCTCTACCCCTGAGCTACCCGGGCACGGGTAAAAAAAAACTTGGGTTCGCGATGTTTTATGGTAGGTAACCCAATCTGTCCAGACCTCAATTTATACTTTCTTTACTAATTAATAAATGTTCTTACTTCTTTGGGGTTTTTTTCATTTTCTTCAATATCTTCGAGATCATTTACGGGTATACGATAACTTCCCTTCAGCCATTTACCCAAGTCTTCTTCAGCGCACCGTTTTGAACAAAATGGTTTATATTTATCTGAAACAATGCCTGCGCAGATTGGGCAACTCATTCTACAGCTCCTAAATTTGGATACGTTCTCTTTTTCTTTGAATCTCAAAATGACCCATTTGGGTCCAGCCTACAAGAGTAGATTCTACCGGATCTTCTTTCAAAGACTTTAACAATACAGTCTCTAATTTTTTTCTGTTATTTTTTGCCATCGGTGCAAAATCAATAACGATTTGCCCACCTAAGCCTCTTAATCTAAGTTCCTTTGGGAGTATTTCGGCCGCTTTTAAATTTACCTTAAAAGCAGAAGACGCCCCTGCACGTGAATTAACATCAACAGCAATCATTGCTCGCGTGGGTTCAATATACATAGATCCATCTTCACCCAGCTTAACATATGGCTGTGTTAATGCTTCAATTTGCTCATATATTCCAGAATTTTCAAATGCTTCATTACCACTCAGGTGTATCAAAGGTTCATTAGAAGACCATTCTCGCAACGCATATTCCTCAGGGCTAGCACCATCCAATAAAAGCTCACTCTTACCTACATCGTCTTGCATAACTGCGTGAGCAAGTGCCCACATACTCTTTATATCGGTTGCAATCTCACTCTCATTGGCCTCAACGCACGAAGAACGGATAATTAAGCCAAAATCTGGATTCTCTCCAATAATATCTTCACACATGATACGAAGTTGTCCACGCAACTCTTCATTTTTTATTTTCCTCGACAAATTTATACCAGATTTTCCTGGGGTAATATGAACATATTTACTCTTAAAAATAATTTTTTGAGTTAAAGTAGGAGCCTTACCCTCTAGGGCAATTGTGGTGACCTGAACCAAAATCGTGCTACCTGGGGTTAAACCATTTGATAACTTCAAATAACCTTTATTTGTCTTACCTAAATCTACAAAAACACCATTCAAACCTTTTATAATGCGCCCAACTACACCTCTATAAATAGCACCAGGAATAGGTTCATCAGTCGTTTTTGAACCAATAAGAAAGTCGATCAACTTACCGTCCTTTACAAAGGCACTCGCTGGCCGATCATTAAAAGTTGAGTTGGCAATAACGACACCTTTCATTGCTTCCAACCTAATGACTTAAGCAAACTAATAGTTTGGGATAATGGCAGGCCAACAATTCCTGAGTAAGAACCCGAAATCCAAGGTATAAATTCACTTCCTAATCCTTGGATTGCATAACCACCGGCTTTTCCTTCCCATTCTTTGGATTTCAAGTATCGATTCATTTCATTTATCGATAATCTTTTAAACTTCACTTGAGAAACTACGCTTATTACTTTCACATCAGTAGTGTTTCGACCCGTAATCGCTGTGATTACTTTATGTCTTCTACCCGACAATAATGTTAAGAATTCTTCAGCCTCGTTCACATCAATCGGTTTACCTAATATTCTTCTTCCAACGGAAACTGTAGTATCTGCAGTTAAGATAATCTCTCCCTTTTTTATTGATAAAGAACTCGCTTTCTCTAAAGCCATTCTTCGACAGTACTCGAGAGGCAACTCTCGCCTTCGTGGGGATTCATCGATATTGGCCGGATTAATACTGTGAGGAGTAATATTTGCTTGAGCTAATAATTCTAATCTGCGCGGACTAGCTGATCCAAGTATTAGCTTCATCAATTATTTAAATCGATAGTTGATACGGCCTTTTGTTAGGTCATAGGGTGTCATTTCAACCAGTACCTTGTCTCCAGCCAATACACGGATTCGGTTTTTTCGCATTTTACCAGCAGTGTGAGCAATAATTTCATGGCCGTTTTCCAGTTCAACTCTAAAGGTTGCATTAGGTAAAAGTTCTTTAATAACTCCTGGAAATTCTAATAATTCTTCTTTGGCCATACTTACTCCCGATAAAAACGATTAACTTAGTTGGTAAGGTCAATGTTCAACTTTTACGTGAAAATCAAGTACATTCCTTAAAAACTATTCATTTAATCATTTTTATTTGTATTCATTGTTATTTTTGACACTTATTTCCTAAAAGTTAAAATTTAGATTGAAACTCTCTTAATTAGATAAATAAAATTCTATTTTATAATAAATGCTTCGGTTATTAATGCTTGCAGCTGATTTCTAATCAACCGATAAACAGTAAGCTTTTCCTCTCGTCTTTCACTTGTGAAAACAGGGTCTTTTATCGGCCAGTAAACAACCTCAATATTTTTATCAGGCACAATTTTTAGCACCTTGTGATAAGATGCTTTTGAAAGAGCAATTATTACATCGAAAGCGACCATGTGTTCTCCTAATTTCTCCATTTCAT
Source organism: Paracoccaceae bacterium (assembly GCA_029246285.1). Lineage (GTDB taxonomy): Bacteria > Pseudomonadota > Alphaproteobacteria > Rhodobacterales > Rhodobacteraceae. Next base: position 42,322 of record JAQWNW010000001.1, read on the forward strand.
CAAAACTACGGACCTGATGACGACCCAACTCAACATTAATTTCCTTGCAAACAGCAATCGCGAATCCATCAATTTCTAGATCAGACTCTACGCCCACAGACTGAGCGTAAATTGAAGTTCCAAATTGCTTTTTCATTAATCCTTCAGCAATAGGAGACCTTATCGAATTATTATCACAACAAAAAAGAACCGATGATGGACTTAATTTCTTAGTCATCTATTATCCTTTAAAATGCATAACGCAGATTAATGTAAATAATCTCCGCGCAGTTTGCTTATCTAAAATTATTTTATTATCCAATCTCTCTTGAAGCAGACGCCCACCCTCATCATGTATCCCACGCCTACCCATATCAATCACCTCAATCTGAGCTGGTGGTAAAGTTTTTACCGCGTCATAATATGCTTCACAGATTTGTGCGTAATCTTTAATTACTTGCCTCAAGGGTGTGAGTGATAGAGCAACTATCGTAATTGGAGAGTCTGACTCAGTTTTTACATCAAATGCCAAACGACCATCTCTTATTCCTAAAATAAGCTTATACGGCCCATCTGATGATAAAATTCCGGCTCTTTTTGGTAAGAAAAATGAATTCTCCTCAAGTAAGTCAAATATTGCAACCTTCCGTTCTTGATCTATTTCAGGAGTTGGAACTGCAAGTTCCTGTTCCTCCAAGTCTATATGAATTAAATGGCTCATTCGTCATGCTTTGGTTTGTTTCCAGAGGGAGCTTGATAAGGCCTTGTTACATCTTGCAGCTTTATATTCAAACACTCAATTGATGCAGCAATCATACTAACATTTGAAAAAATAATATTTAACTTTCCGCCTATCTCATCCAATGCTTCAAATTTTAATGACATAAGAGAATATACTTTATTCTTCTCATTTAATGAAAAAGCTTTGCTGGATACTTTCCTAACATCATGAATAATTAATAAACTGCGCACTCTTTCTGGCTTTAGTGATTTTTCCTCCCAACGAAATCTATTTAAAAGAAGAGTTAGTCTGCCTTTTTTTGGCTGCCAAGAGATATCTTCTCCAGAAAGAACAGAATCTTGGCACAGCGCAGATACAACCTGAAGGTCTTCATCATCAAGTGCCTCAAGTCTAATTGGCGTAGAATAAGAATCCTCAAATTTTGCATCAGTTGCCATTAAGTTATGATCCGTTCGATTATTGCACCGCAATTGCTTAATTTCTCTTCAACATTTTCATAACCGCGATCAAGATGATAAACTCTATTTACAACAGTTTCACCCTCTGCCGCTAAAGCTGCCAAAATCATAGAGACGGAAGCCCTGAGATCGGTTGCCATTACAGGCGCACCTTTTAATCGGCTTACTCCCTCAACAACTGCTTTTCCGCCACTGATGTCAATTTTAGCTCCCATTCTAATAAGCTCTGGCGCGTGCATAAATCTATTCTCAAATATGGTTTCATGTAGAATTGACGTACCATTAGCCGTCGTTAGAAGAGCCATCATCTGCGCTTGTAGATCCGTGGGAAAACCAGGGTAAATTTCAGTCTTTACATCAATCGCCTGTAATCGATCATCTGGACCCTTCACTATCACACCATCTAAAGAATTTGTTATAGTTACTCCAATTGATATTAACTTCTCACTAAAAGCCTCAAGTAATTTTATATTTCCACCAATGATTTCAACCTCACCACCAGCAATTATTGGAGCAAGCATATAGGTACCCATTTCGATTCTATCCGAAATAACAGCATGTTTAGCACCATATAACTGTGAAACACCTTCAATAATTATTTTTGAAGTTCCCTTACCCTCAATAATTGCACCCATACTAATCAAACACTCTATCATGTCTCCAACTTCGGGTTCACAAGCAGCATTAGTTATTATAGTAGTTCCTTTAGCCATCGAAGCTGCCATAATTAGATTTTCTGTCGCTCCAACCGATGCGAACGGTAAATTTATAGCACATCCTTTTAGACCTTTAGCTGCTGTTGCAAATAAATAACCATCTCTTAAGTCTATTTTAGCTCCAAGCATCTCAAGAGCATCAATATGAATATCCATAGGTCTTGCTCCAATCGCACAACCACCTGGTAAAGAAACGATTGCGTGCCCTTCACGCGCTAATAAGGGACCAAGAACCAAATTAGATGCTCTCATTTTGCGAACGATTTCGTAGTCAGCTCTTACTGTCTTAATTTCTGGGGTTGATAGAATTATTTCTCGACCACTTTTCTTAAATTCAATTTCTGCACCAAGTGACTCCAATAACTGCTTAAAGGTATTAATATCTGAAAGTTTAGGAGCATTAGTTAGGGTCAACTTATCTTCTGTTAGAAGGGTTAATGGCATTAAAGCTAGACACGCATTCTTAGCGCCAGCGATATCGATTTTACCATTAAGAGACTTACCACCTTTGATTAATATAGTATCCATCTAATTATCTTTATCTATATCTTTTTTTGTTTTTGCATCTTCTTGTCTCAATTTTGACTGTTTTTTTCGACGTTGAAGATTAGCCTGCAAAGCTGCTTTTAAACGTATTGATCTATCAGATGCTTTTTTCTCTTTTGAATCCGATTGCTTTTTTATTCTTGCCATAGAAACTTCATACTACACCACTTATCGGGCGTCTAGATTATGCTTGCCTGATATTGAAATTAAGCTTAAGTGAGACCTTGATGTAAGCTGCTGTAGCTCAGTGGTAGAGCGCACCCTTGGTAAGGGTGAGGTCGGGAGTTCAATCCTCGCCAGCAGCACCATAAAGTCCCCGATATATCAATTACTTAACTAAAAACAGTGGGTTACAGATAGCTAATTTTTCATTTGTACCCTAATGCGTACCCTAGTATAGTATGTTTATTAAGTAAAGAATTTATCAAAAATAATGACAATAGTACTAAGAGATACCTATCCAGAGCCTCGATTAAGGATTCGGGACGGTTGGTATCTGTGCCAAGTTAACGTCCCAACCAAACTTTTTTACCTTTTTGGTAAAGACAAGCTGCTGTAGCTCAGTG
>JAQWNW010000024.1 GCA_029246285.1 Paracoccaceae bacterium
ATCTTAATTATTAATTTATTTGAAGTTAATACTTGCTTCATTTTTTTCACGGATTGCTGTAATTTCTATTTGTTTCTAATTTATATTTTTGCCGAGTTAGTTAAAAGATGATTCTTAATCGCTATGCTCAAATGCCTCAAGACGTCACTTGTACCAATCTTTGTGAAACCTGACATACATAGAACACTCGATCCCGATAATTTCATTAAAATTTCACTTTTTTGTTTAATTTCCTTAGCAGTTAAAACATCAATTTTATTTAAAACCGTAATTCTTGGCTTCAAATATAAGGAGTAGCTATATTTTTTTAACTCTTCTATTAGTGTCTCAAAATCCTTTTGAATTGAGCCTGAGGTGCCATCAACAATATGTAATAATATTGATGATCTCTCAACATGACCCAAAAACTGATCCCCTAAACCTTTTCCTACAGATGCACCATCAATCAAACCAGGAATATCAGCTATGACAAATTCTTCATTATCTATCGCAACAATTCCCAAATTAGGGACTAATGTAGTAAAGGGGTAATCAGCTATTTTTGGCTTAGCATTGGAAGTTGAAGCCAAAAATGTTGATTTACCAGCGTTCGGTAATCCCAAAAGACCAACATCAGCGATTAATTTAAGTCTCAACACAATCTTCGCCTCACTCCCTTTTAGTCCAGGGTTTGCACGTCTAGGGGCTTGGTTTGTAGATGACTTGAAAGACATGTTTCCAAATCCGCCGCTGCCACCTGCAAGTAACAGTGAGCGTTGTCCTTTAGTTACCAAATCAACTATAAGATTTTTCTGAGTATCTAATACCTGAGTACCCACTGGTACATTCAAGACAATATCGGTACCATTTTTTCCAGATCTTTGCTTTCCCATTCCTGGAGTGCCATTTTTTGCAAAAAAATGCTGCTGATAGCGAAAATCGATCAACGTATTTAATCCATTAACAGCTTCAACAAAAACATTTCCACCATTTCCACCATTGCCACCATCCGGACCACCAAATTCAATATATTTCTCACGACGGAAACTAACACACCCATTTCCACCATCACCCGAACGAATATTAACTTTCGCCACATCAAGAAACTTCATGAAATTATACCTTTAATTAGAACCCTTGAGACAAAGCATAAAATACCGATATTAAAGTTAGCGAAGCTAAAATCCACATCAAATATCGTTCGTGAGTTTTACCCTTAACCAGTAAAGCTAATCTTTGACCTCCCCAACACCAAAGTGGATGGAGAACAATCTGGGTCAATAATAAAATTATTGAAATTGTAAGAATAGCAGACAACATACTCATTTCATTCGAAATAAAACTCGTATAACCTGTGATAACCATTCCCCAAGCTTTTGGGTTAAGCGGATGTACCATCAGACCAGCAAAAAAACCAGGTGGCGTCCCAGATAAATCTTTTATATCGAGCCTTAAATTTGCAATTTTATAGGATAGCCAAAGTATATACGCTGCAGATAAAATTTTTAGAAATGCAAATACCATTGGCATATTAGATATTACTCCAATTAAACCAAAACCAATTGGCCAAATAATCAATTGCTTTCCAAAAATTACTCCTACTACAAATGGTATTGCTTTTTTCAACCCATACTTGGCCCCAGTTGACAATAACACCATATTAGCGGGACCTGGTGTACCTACTTGAGAAAGGGCAAACAACGTGAAAGACAAAATGACAGAGATCATGGCAGTTATCATCCTTATGTTTTAACTATTTTCTGACATTAAGCCTCTCATTTATCTAACAGCAAACAATATAAAATACTTAATGGAGCAGATCCTACCAAATCATTACACAGGAGTTAATTTAAGATTAGTCTTGCCCTACTCAGCTGCAATTAAATTAGTGACAACAGAAATAAACGTTCTGCCTTTTAAACCTTTATGAAATTTGACAGATCCTTCGCTGACTGCATAGATCGTATGGTCTCTACCTTGCCCAACACCCTCACCTGGCCACCACTTATTTCCACGTTGACGGCAAATTATATTTCCAGGAACTACCAATTCTCCACCGTATTTTTTTACTCCTAACCGTCTTCCTGCTGAATCACGGCCATTTCTTGAAGAACCACCTGCTTTTTTATGTGCCATATTAAAATCTCCTTTAAAAAATTTTATTTAACTTTTTTGGACTTTGCCGAAGATTTCGTAGTCTTCTTAGCCTCAGTTGTTTTTTTACTATCTCCAGCTTTTTTTCCAACTGAAGACTTTTTAACTTCAGACGAGTTACTTTTTTTTGTAATCTTAGGTTTCTTTGTCTCTTTGGGTGCAGCCTCTACCTCCAACACTTTTTCAGTCTTTAAAACTGATTTGCTGGATGATGCAGATTTTTTGATAACCTCTGTAGCAGTAACGACCTTCTCAATCTTTGGGGTTGGAATAAAACCCGAGCCGTTTATCGCTGCCGCCACACCAGATTTATCTCCACCTGTTTCGATAATATTTGTCACTTTAACGAGAGTTAAGTACTGACGATGGCCTTTTGTTCGTTTAGAAGAATGTTTTCTCCTGCGTTTTACAAAATTAATTACTTTAGCACCTCTTATTTGATCTAAGACCTCAGCTTGAACTGCGGCGCCTTCAACTAATGGCGAACCTATTACAGTCTCTTTGCCACTAATCATCAATATGTCATTGAACTGAACTGTTTGTCCCTGGTTAGCAGCCAACTTCTCAACCTTGACCACATCTCCAGAAGTAACTTTATACTGTTTACCACCAGTTTTTAAAATCGCAAACATAGCGACGCCCTCTAATTTCCGCGTCTGTTGGCGTCCACAAAGGACTTATTGCAAATAAATTGCGCCTAAAACTGCGTGCTTTTTAAAGCAATTTCATAAATTTTCTTAATGGCTTATGGTTATCGAATTAAAATTTGTCAACAGTAAGAATAGT
>JAQWNW010000051.1 GCA_029246285.1 Paracoccaceae bacterium
GTTTATTAAATTTTACTTAGAACCTTTGGTAAAACCTGTTCTAACAAATCAAGATCCTCAGGCTTTCCAGCTGAAATTCTGATACATCTATTTTGCGGTTCAACAAATGGCATCCTTACGAAAATACCATTCGAAATGAGACCTTTCATTATTCTAACAGCTCTTTCTTGCCCACCACCACAGTCAATTGCCACAAAATTTGTAGCGGATGGAATAGCTTTTAGATTATTCGTCTTAGCAATATCATAAATTCTGTTTTTCGAAGCATTCACATTATCTATAGTTTGAAGAAGGTGAGGTTTGTCATCTAATGCCGCAAGTGCTCCCGCTTGACTAACTCTACTCATTCCAAAGTGATTTCTGATTTTATTAAAAGCCAGCGCTAATTCATTATGACAAATTGCATATCCGACACGGGCACCAGCCATTCCATAAGCCTTAGAAAAGGTCCGGAATCTTATTACTTTCTTATTATCAATTTCAATATTTGGTGCTGTGCCTTGCGGTGCAAATTCTACATAAGCTTCATCCAATACAAATAAGCAGCCATCTGGTATCTTGTTAATCGCTTTTTCAATTTTCTCCCCACTATTCCATGTCCCCATTGGATTATCTGGGTTAGCCATATAACATAATTTTGCGTTGGTCTCTCTTGCTTTTTCAACTAAGCTCTCAGGATCTTCATAATCATTAACATAAGGCACTGTGTCCAAGTGCCCACCATAGCCCGCAACATGAAAATTAAATGTTGGATACGCACCTAGCGAAGATACAACTCTATCTCCTGGCTCAATAAACAATCTACACAAATATCCTAGAAGCCCATCTATGCCTTCACCAACAACAATATTTTCGGATTGGACGGCATGTTTTTTTGCCAGTTGCAATTTTAAGTCATGATTTTCAGGATCGCCGTACATCCATATTTTTTCCGCCTCTTTTTTCATTGCTCCAATGGCTAGAGGCGAAGGACCAAAAACATTTTCATTTGCACCCAAACGTGCAGCAAACAATTTGTTATTAACCCGTTCCTGAGTTTCTGGACCTACAAACGGAACCGTCGAGGGAAGTTTCTCACTTAATTTCGTAAAATTAAATTTCTTCATTTTAGCACTCGTATAATTTAACTACATAAGACAATTAACTAAATCATCTCATCAAGTCTGTCGATTGCTTTAGCAACCCTTTCGGCCTCAGCCGTCCATTGTGTCAATCGTTCCTTATTTTCCGCCAAGACGTGTGCAGGTGCATTTTCAACAAATTTTGGATTTGCAATTCTTTTTTGCATGCCCTCGATGTCAGCGTTCAACTTACCCATTATCTTATTGAGACGGCTTTTTTCCGAAGAAACATCAATTAAATGTGACAAAGGTAAGCAAATTGTACCACCATCTATTGTAAATGTGACAGAGCCTTTTGGTGCAGATTTTGCTTCTTTCACATTCTCAACTCGGGCTAATCTCTTTATCATTATTAAATTGTCATCCAAAGCACCTCGCTTATCGCAACTTAAATCTAAAAGCACCATATCAGTCTTCGCTCCCGCATTTACATTCATCTCTGAGCGCACAGATCTGATATTTTCAATAAGAGAAATAGTCCAAGTAATTTCCTGATCAGCTTGCTTGTCAACTAATTTATCAGATTTATAAGTTGGCCAATCTTCGTGGATTAACATATTAGGCCTGGCAGCAATCTCACCCCATAATTTCTCCGTGATAAATGGCATAATTGGATGCAACATAATCAAACATTGATCAATTACCCAAGCCAAAGTTTGCTGTGTTTCTCTCTTTATTTCGGCATCATCCCCTTGAAAAAGCGGCTTGGAAAGTTCAACATACCAATCACAAACTTTTCCCCAAATAAACGAGTATAGCCCATTTGCCGTATCATTGAATCTATATTGCGCTAAGGAATCATCCATATAATGTTTTGTCTTAGCCACCTCTCCAACTATCCATTTATTAAGAGTTTGCTTTACGTCTTCGGGCTTGAAGTTTTTATTGGGTAAACAATTATTGAATTCAGCAAATCGAGCTGCATTCCACAATTTTGTTCCAAAATTCCGGTAACCAACTACCCTTTGAGTTGATAACTTCAAATCTCTACCCATTGCAGCCATTGCTGACAAAGTAAAACGAACAGCGTCAGCCCCATACTCATCTATCAACTCTAGTGGGTCTAGAACATTTCCAAGTGATTTGGACATTTTCTTACCATGCTCATCACGGACAAGCGCATGTACATACACTGTATGGAATGGTTCTTTTTCAACAACTGCTAACTGCATCATCATCATTCGAGCAACCCAGAAAAAGATGATGTCAAAACCTGTTACAAGTACGTCAGTTGGAAAATATCTCTTAAACTCATCAGTCTTCTCCGGCCAACCCAAGGTACCGATTGGCCACAAACCAGATGAAAACCAAGTATCTAAAACGTCAGGATCACGGGTTAACGATTTTCCTCCAGAGAGTATTATCGCTTCTTCTTCCGAAGTGGCACAATATTGATTACCTTCATCGTCATACCAAACTGGTATTTGATGCCCCCACCATAGTTGCCGTGAAATGCACCAGGGTTCAATATTCTCAAGCCAGTGGAAATAAACTTTTTTATCTCTTTCTGGTAGAATTCTTGTTCTACCTTCTTTAACCGCTAATATTGCAGGGTCTACAATTTTTTGAGCGTCAACAAACCATTGATCGGTCAACATCGGCTCAATTACAACTTTTGAACGATCACCAAATGGTTGCATTACTTTCTTGTCTTCTATTTTTATAAGCAGTTTTATGCTGTCTAGATCTTTTACAATTTGCTCTCGAGCCACGAACCTAGATAGGCCTCGATACTTTCTGGGCACTAGATTATCTGTATGATTATCTGTTCGCATTTCTCCCTTTGAGTCCATAAGCGCGTATAAAGGAATGTCATTTCTTTTTGCCACTTCATAGTCGTTAAAATCATGGGCTCCAGTAATTTTTACAGCTCCAGAGCCAAATTCAGGATCTGGATATTCATCTGCAATAATAGGGATAGTCCGATCACAAAGTGGTAAATGAACGTGTTTTCCAATTATAGACGCATAACGTTCATCAGATGGATGAACCGCAACCGCTCCGTCTCCCAACATTGTTTCTGGTCTTGTCGTTGCTATAGAAATATAATCTCGCTCTTCCTCAAGCACAACATTGCCAGCATCATCTTTTTCAATATAAGTGTATGTTTTATTGTCAGCTAGAGGGTATTTGAAGTGCCAAAATTGACCATCAACTTCTATATTTTCCACTTCTAGATCTGAAATCGCAGTTTCAAAATGAGGATCCCAATTAACCAATCTTTTTCCACGATATATAAAACCCTTATTATACATCTCAACAAACACTTTTAAGACGGCATCATGAAAGCCTTTATCCATCGTAAATCTATTTCTATCCCAGTCACAGGAGGCCCCTAACCGTTTCAGTTGGTTTACGATTGTATCTCCACTTTCTTCCTTCCACTCCCAAACTTTTTCTAAGAATTTTTCGCGACCTAATTCTTCTCTACCAGGCTTTTTTTCTTCAGAAAGTTTTCGCTCCACTACCATTTGTGTTGCAATGCCAGCGTGGTCTTGACCGGGTTGCCAAAGCGTATCAAAGCCTTTCATACGGTGCCATCTAATTAAAATATCCTGTAAAGTATTATTGAAAGCATGACCCACATGCAGAGAACCCGTAACATTGGGTGGTGGTATCATTATTGAAAAGCTATCAGCTCCCTCTTTCGCATTAACTCCAGCTGCAAAGCACTTTTTTTGCTCCCATTCAGCTAAGATTTCAGCTTCAGCAGTCTTTGCATTAAAATTTTTTTCCATACTCATTCAATTCACCGATATCTATTCAATAACAGTCCTTATATAGGCTTTTACTCAAACAAAAGCCTATAAAAAGACAAAACAGTTTGAAACATGAAAAAACTTTGTAATTTGTTTAAAAATTCTAGGTTTTTAAGAAATTACTTCTTACATCTTGATGCAGATATCTCTGGATCAAACAGAGGCATTGATTTTGCATTTAAAATATCAGGATTATAAGGCTCTCTAGCAAACACCTCCTCAACCATTGGACGAAAAAAGTCTAAAGGCAAATCATCATAACTGGGATCAAAACTGGTCTGATCCCATCTTTCACAAAATTCAGCACAATCATTAAAAAACTCATGCCCGTTAAATTTGTCCCGCTTATTCTGATTCCCCCCAACCAAATGTCCATAATAGATCATTTGAAAGTCTCCATGCTTTTCAACCACCCATCTACACTGCTCGCGCACAAAAGGTTTTAGTATGGTTGCTGCGTATTCATCGTGGTTATAAGGCGCAAATATATCCCCAACATCATGTAAAAGTGCTGATACCACCCAGTCTATATCTGCCCCATCTCGCCAAGCTCTCGATGCAGATTGTACAGAATGTCCTAATCGGGTGATTTGATATCCTGACAAGCTTTCATCTAGGTTTACCAATGCTTTAAGCAAGCGATCGGCGGTTCCTTTAGTATATTCTGTTTCATGGTCATTTAGGAAGCGATAGTCCTCAGCATCTCCATCTTCCATTTTTGTGAATTTGACTTGTTCCATAATCAGGCCTCGCTGTATAAATTTACGGTGGAAGTTGATCCGGCCGTTAATGCTTTTGCTTGAGCTCTTCGTATTTCATCATAAACACTTAAACTGTCTTCTGTAAAGTCACCCAAAGGTGGCAAAACATTTACAAAATTACCAATTTTATCTACCCCCCTTACTAACATCGCATAATCTTTTTCGGCTACAGTCTGTTTTGCTTTTGGAGAAACATACCTTATCGCAACACCTATCCGTCTATCATCTGAGATATTAGGCCCAGAACCATGAATCATTAAACCATGATGAAGACTCATTTGACCCGGTTTAAGAATAATTGGCGTTTTGTCTTTATCTTTGACGTTGACATTAATCTCTTGTGATCGGCTTAAAATGTTATCGTTATTATGGGTGTCCGTATGGGGCAAAATCTTATTTTTATGGCTACCTCTTACAAAGTCCATACAACCTGATTTCTCATTCACATCAGATAAGGCTAGCCACGCCGTGACTAAATTATCAATCTCTCCCATTCCCCAATATGTCAAATCTTGATGCATTCCCACCATTTGCCTAGTATGAGGTTCCTTTATAAAAAACTCAACAGACCAAACCAGTATATTAGCCCCCAAAATACTTTCGACCCTGTCTAATATGGAACTATTTGAAGATATTTCATAAGCTAATTTACAGACCACATGAGAGTTTACTCTTTTATAAGTGTTTAACGGTAAGGGTAAATCTTTGGTAACCCATTTGCGTTCCCAATCCTCTAATTTATGTCTCAATCGACTAGCTTCGGATAGTGTAAAAATATTAAGTGGAAAAAGATAGCCGTCGGACCAGTACTTATCTTTTTGTGAATCCGATAAAAAAACACCCTTATAAATCATTTTATTTTCCTTCAACCCATTTAAGACAGTATCCTCGATAGTAAGTATTCTTGTGGGCAATCTTACAGATACTCTAACAAATAACAAAATTAAAGATTTGTACATATTGTTCAAAATAATTAAACAAAATGAATGAAGTTTAGATCCTACGATTCTCTAAAACCTTACATGGTGCATGAGGAAATCCTAAAAAAGATTTGATAGCGATTCCATTAAAAAATCTATTTTGAAACCGACATCAGCTATGCCGCAAAAATATAATATTCTGGATTTACTTGTATATTACACATCATTATCTGTGGTAAAATATTAATGTTATCAAAATGGGACAAAGATGGCCAAATCTATTATGATTCAAGGAGCCGGCTCAAATGTCGGTAAATCCTTACTGGTAGCTGGAATTTGTCGTGCTTTAAATAACAGAGGTTATAAAGTTAGCCCCTTTAAGCCTCAAAACATGTCCAATAATGCCGCGGTAACAAAAAATAATGGTGAGATCGGTCGAGCACAAGCGTTACAAGCAATCGCTTCAAGAGTAGACTCTCATACTGATTTAAACCCAGTATTATTAAAACCAGAATCTGAAATTGGCAGCCAAGTTATTGTTAATGGGCAAAGAGTAGCTACAGTCAAAGCTCGCGAATATGCAAAGCTAAAACCTCAGCTTTTAGCCTCAGTATTAAAAAGCTTCAAAAATTTAAAGAAAAAAAATGATTTTATTGTCGTAGAAGGCGCTGGTAGCCCAGCTGAAGTGAATCTTCGTGAAGGTGACATAGCAAATATGGGTTTTGCGGAGGCTGCGGGCGTACCAGTTATAATCATTGGTGATATAGATCGAGGCGGAGTAATTGCACAACTGGTTGGAACAAAAAACATATTAACCAAACAAGACTCCAATCGAATCAAAGGATTTATAATCAATAAATTCAGAGGAGATATAAGCTTATTTGATGAAGGTCTAAAGATTACAGAAAATAAGACAAACTGGACATCTCTTGGTGTGGTTCCTTGGTTTGATGAAGCAAACATACTTCCAGCTGAAGATATTCTTGATATTTCTTCGTCAAGTGGGGATCAAATTAAGATTGTCGTACCAAAATTAAAACGTATCGCAAATTTTGACGATCTAGATCCACTAAAAATTGAGCCCAGTATTTCTTTAGAAATTATTGAACGAGGAAATCCTCTTCCACAAGATGCTGCTTTAATTTTAATTCCAGGTTCCAAATCTACCATTAGTGACTTGGAGGATTTTTACGATCAGGGGTGGGACATAGATCTAAAGGCGCATTTGAGACGAGGTGGAAAAATTCTGGGGATTTGTGGCGGATATCAAATGTTGGGTAAAATGATTCACGATCCAAAAGGAATAGAAGGACCCCCAAAAAGTATAGAAGGTTTGGGTTTGCTCAACATAGAAACAACAATGTCAGAAAATAAAATATTGCAAGAAGTTACTGCTCAAACAAGGGAGGGAAATATTGATGTAAAGGGTTATGAAATACATATAGGAAAATCAGAAGGTGAGGATCTAAATAACAGTTGGTTATCTGTGGATGGTAAATCTGTTTCCGCAGCAACTACAGACGGAAATATTCAAGGATGCTACATACATGGAATTTTTTCTAACGATACCTTTAGATCACACTATATAAAGGGACTCGGTGCTACACCATCTGAATTAAAATTTGATAGAAAAGTAGATATTACCTTAGATCGACTTTCTAAGCATATAGAACAATTTATCGATTTAGATAAATTAATTAATTTAACTGAATAATATGCTATTGACCCCAACGCTTAAGCAAATTGTCTAACTTGAAAAACTGGCTGTTTCTTGGTGCATTCTTAACAGCATCATAATTTTTCGTAACATTATATTGTTTGACATTTAGATTTAAATTCTTTGCAGTTAACAATCCCATCGCTTTTAATAATTCATAGGCTGCTACATACTCATCGCGTTTAGTCGACGCTAATTGAACTTTAGCGGCCATTAAACTTTGCTCTGCATCCAATATATCAAGGGTAGTTCTTAGTCCAAATTCTGCTTCATCTTTTACTCCCCGATAAGCTGTTTCAGCTGCTCTAATTTGGTTTTCATTAGCAACAATAAGAGCTCTTGCTATATTTAGTTGTGCCCAGCGATTAGCAACACCTTGACGTATTATCTTTGACTGATGTAAAAGTTGGGAGCGCGCTTTTTGTACTGCGGTTAAAGCAGACCTTTCTGCAGATGATCTAGAACCTCCCGTGTACAGTATAGCTTTCCCAGTTACTGAAACATTTGCAGATAACTTACCAGTTGTAGATGAGTCACTTAATCCACCCGACACATCAAAAGTTGGCCTATAATTCGCTTTAGATAAATCTAAACCAAGTTCTGAGATTAAAACGGCTTGTTTAAGATTAAAAATAATAGGATGGTTTTTTGATGAAATAGATTTCGCAACTTCCAGTGTTGAAGGTATTTCTGGCAAAGGTGGAGGGTTTTTTAAATCTCCCGCAGCCCTACCAATTGCCATTTGGTATTGTTCTTTAGATATTTCTAATAATCCAAGTTGATTAGCCAGCTTTCCTTTGGCGGCTTCCAATCTTGACTCCGCAAAACTGATGTCTGTTTTTGTTATTTCTCCAACGGTAAATCTATCTTGGGCTGCCTGAACTTCCTTTTGTAATAACTTTACACTATTTTTTTCCAAAGCTACAAATTCCATATTTCGACGCAAGTCCATAAATGCTTTTACTGCGGCCAATAGGACTGATTGCTCGGCTTCTACCAGTAAACTTCTTTCAATTTTCACTTGAGCCTCAGCAATCAAAATTTCTATATCAGACCGCCCACCGTCCAAGATTGAAGAAGAAGCCTCTATACTGAGGCCCGCACTGGTTGAGTTACAAAAACCTCCACAACTCATTGAAAAAGAGTAGCCCGAACTGACATTTTGTTTGGCTTGAACATTTACCCGTTTGGCCGCTACCCTCGCAGCTACCTTCTCATCAGTTTCGCGGATAGTTGCCCTCTGGATATTGAGCTCTGCACTGTTATTAAAAGCGTCAACCATTGCTTTATTCAAAGTATCCGCATGTAAACTTGAGGAAATTGCTAAAAAGAGAGATGAAACTAATGCCAAATTTCTGATTACATAAAAATACACTTTAGCTTTCCCCCAAAAGTTGACTGTTCAAACTTTAAAATTCCTATTTATTAGAAATTACTTAAGACCTTCATTCAGCTTTTTCCACTAAACCTAGAAATTAAATTTCTTAACCTTTTCAAAACCCTTTAAAATTGGCGCCATCCCATTAAATTCAAATCTCCAAGCAATAGCATCGCCACTCTTAACTCCTAACATAACCTTTCCAACACTACCTTCAACAAATAAAGTTATTATTTTTCCACCGTCTTTCAATTGCCCAACAATAGTCTCTGGCAACTCTTCAACACCACCTTCTATGAAGATTGAATCGTATGGTCCATGTTTTGAGTCACCGTCTTCTAAGGCCCCCTCAACTATATAAGCGTTGTCTACTTCTTGAGATGCTAAACATTCTTCTGCTTCTAAACAAAATTCTGGATCATCAACGCCTACAACAGCTTCTGCAATCTGAGAAATTATCGCAACGCCATAACCATTCCCACAACCTATAACCAAAACTAACTGGTTCGATTTTACCTCTAACGCATCCAGCATTTTCGCAAATATTCTAGGATCTAAAAGAACTCGGTTCTTACCCAAAGGTATGTGATCACCAACGTAAGCTATCGATTTCAATTTATCTGGTATAAATTGCTCTCGAGCTACAGTTAGCATAGCATTAATGATTGGAAATTTAGTGACATCCGACGGCCTAACCTGCGTATCAACCATTGCTATTCTTTTTTGAACAAAATCAGTCATCAAATTTCCCTCGACTCATATTGAGTTAGCCCTATTAATTGACATTAAACCAATCCAAGAGCAAGATGGAAGACTGTCAAATCCTCTTGCGTGTTGGAAAAGCACTTGTTAAGACCGCGCAATACCTCGAGGCGAGTTGGCGGAGTGGTTACGCAGCGGTTTGCAAAACCGCGTACACCGGTTCAATTCCGGTACTCGCCTCCAAATTTAACGAAGTAAGAAATGAAAAAAATAGTAACAGTTATCTTAACAATAATGATAATTCAGGCTAACTCGTTTGAGAAGGCTCTATCTGCTTCTAATACCTCTAATTTTAGTACAAGAATCGATGTCGATGTACAAAAGAGAATAATTTTAGATTATTTCATTGATAAAGATGGTTTTGGGGAAATTATACGTTTCTATACATGGGATAACAATAATCGATATATTTGCTCATTAAAAATATCACAGGACAATTATAATTGCCAATTAATAAAGTAATCTTTTAAAACTTCACCCAATTTATTCTTACACCAATTTCCTTCATAAATTTAGTTAAATTTTCAATAGAAATAGACACCGTTCGGTCATTAACTAAAGGATGCGCGTAGAGTAATCTACACTTACGCAATTTCAATTGCATAAATAACTCCACTGAATTCTTAACGCCAGTTATCATCGAAAATGGTGTAACAGCACCCGGTCTTACCCCCAGATTATCAAACAACCGGTCACTAGAACCAAAGGATAATCTTTTAC
>JAQWNW010000053.1 GCA_029246285.1 Paracoccaceae bacterium
ATATTAATATTTGGTCCAAGACCAATGATAACTGATTTAAGAACTGGGGCTATCTCTGGAGGAAGTGCGGAACAACCAATTGCTACGGCTATGGCAGGCCAAATGGCTCAATATTATGGCTTTGCTAACTCAGCAATTTCCGGCGCCACAGACAGTAAATCAACAGATGCTCAATCAAGTTTTGAAAAAACATCAAACATTCAAATGGCAGCATTTTCTGGCGTTAATTTAATTACTCAGTCTTGTGGTAGTTTGGCAAGTTTGATGGCAACTTCCTTTACTGCTTCGGTAATCGATAACGATATGTTAGGTATTATTCGAAGAAGTTGTGGAAAGTTGGAGATAAATAAGAGCACTTTGGGACTTGAGAGCATTAAAAAGGTTATTGATGGCGAAGGACACTTCTTGGGACAACCTGAAACGTATGATCGAATGCGTAGTGATTACTTGTATCCTTCCGTTAGTGATCGCAAAAGTTGGGAAGAATGGGAGGCAGATGGTGCGCCTGACATTACAAACACTGCAAAGGCCCAAGTGGAGAAAATTCTTACAAATTACGAACCTAGTCACATTGAAGTAAACACTATAAAAGCAATTCAAGAAAAATATAATTTAGCCAACTTTTAAACAAATTGTTCTCTTATTAAGCGCTCTTCTAACCCATGGTCAGGATCAAAAAGAATACGATGACTAATTTTTCTGTCACTGCTAATTTCAACACTCAAAACTTTTGTGGAAAAACGACTATCAGCATCAGCCATCACCGGTCTCTTATCAGGTTGCAAAACATCAAATTTAACATTTGCTGTTTTAGGTAATAAAGCACCTCTCCAACGCCTGGGTCGATAGGCTGAGATTGCAGTCATTGCTAAAACATCTGACTGAATTGGAAGAATTGGACCATGTGACGAATAATTATAAGCAGTCGAACCTGCTGGCGTAGAAACTAAGGCACCATCACAAACTAATTCTTCCATTCGCACCTTGCCATCTATGGTTATTTTCAATTTAGCTGCTTGGGGACCAGCGCGTAACAATGAAACCTCATTTATTGCAAGAGCGTCAACTTTAGAGCCATCATCACATATGGCACACATTCTTAACGGACTTATGTCAGCTGCTTCAGCACTTTTTAACCGATCGTGCAAATTTTCTTCGGAAAACTCATTCATTAAGAAACCAACCGTACCTCTATTCATGCCATAAACAGGTAATGGCATAGATTGCGTATTGTGCAATGTGCTCAGCATAAAGCCATCTCCACCCAAAGCCACTATCACATCAGCTTTAGCTGCAGATACTGAGCCATAGCTCTTACTTAAAACTTCCAATGCTCTTTGAGCCTCGTATGTTTCATCTGCCAAAAATGCAATTTTTTGCATTTTTCACTCCTACTTTAATCATTAGCAAAACTTTTACTAAATTATCCGTCACAAAATGTCGCCGTCATTGATTTGTGCTTTTCTATAGCGTAACTGACACTATATGGAAACTCTAAAGCTATCGTAAGTAGAAAAGGTCTTTTATGGAAAATTCATTTTTTTTAAAACATTTGTCGGAAAGTGATCCTGAAATATACAATTCAATTAGTTTAGAGCTCGATCGTCAAAGAAATGAAATAGAGTTAATAGCATCTGAAAATATTGTAAGTCGTGCTGTTATGGAAGCGCAAGGCTCTGTTATGACGAATAAATATGCCGAAGGCTACGCTGGGCGTAGGTATTATGGTGGTTGTCAATTTGTAGATATCGCTGAAACACTTGCGATTGATCGCGCATGCCAGCTCTTTAATTGTCATTTTGCAAATGTACAGCCAAATTCTGGTAGCCAAGCTAATCAAGCCGTAATGTTAGCCTTATTGAAACCTGGAGACACCACTCTTGGAATGGATCTAGCATCTGGTGGCCACCTAACACACGGTGCTGCACCAAATCAATCGGGAAAATGGTTTAATGCAGTCCAATATGGTGTTCGCAGACAAGATAACTTAATAGATTATGATCAAGTTGAAAGTTTAGCAAAAAAACATAGACCTAAACTTATCTTTGCAGGGGGTTCGGCAGTTCCTCGTCAAATAGACTTCAAAAGGTTTAGAGAAATTGCAGATATGATTGGAGCATATTTGCATGTAGATATGGCTCATTTTGCTGGTTTAGTGGCAGCGGACGAACACCCTTCACCCTTTCCTTATGCAGATGTTGCTACCACGACCACCCACAAAACCCTAAGAGGTCCTCGTGGTGGAATGATCTTATGTAATGACGAAACTCTTTCAAAAAAATTTAACTCTGCAATATTTCCAGGGATTCAAGGAGGACCACTTATGCACGTCATTGCAGCAAAAGCTGTAGCGTTTGGGGAAGCATTGAAACCAGAGTTTAAGTTATATCAAAAACAGGTTCGATCCAATGCAGTCGCCCTTGCAGAAGAGTTAATGAAAGGTGGCCTTGACATAGTAACAGGTGGAACTGATACGCACGTTATGCTTGTTGACCTAAGACCAAAGGGTGTAAAAGGAAATCAAGCAGATAAAGCGCTTGGCAGAGCACATATAACTGCTAACAAGAATGGAATTCCCTTCGATCCTGAAAAGCCAACTATAACCTCAGGCTTAAGACTGGGAACCCCAGCAGGTACGACACGAGGGTTTAGAGAAGAAGAATTTAGAACCATTGCCCGATGGATTGTTGAAGTGGTAGACGGTCTTTCTTCAAATGGAGAAGAAAATAATGCCTCTGTTGAGGAAAAGGTAAAGGGAGAAGTTGGGAATTTATGTGCTAAATTTCCAATATATGAATACTTATAAATACTTGTAAATTATAGCTGAGCCAAAACTTCATCCGAGATTTCAAAATTAGCCGTGACGTTCTGAACATCATCATCATCTTCCAAAGCATTGATTAACTTCATAAGTTTTTCAGCGCCAGATAAGTCTAACTCAGTTGTGACATTTGGCTTCCAGATCAGTTTCGAACTTTCACTTTCTCCAAGACTTTCTTCTAGAATATTTGAAACTTCGTTTAATTCTGAACTTTCACAGAATATTTCATGCCCATCATCCGAACTATCTACATCTTCTGCACCAGCAAGAATCGCTGCTTCGAAAACAACTTCGGCATCCCCAACTTCCGGCTTATAAGTCACAAGGCCCATTCGATCAAACATAAATGATACTGATCCAGTCTCCGCTAAATTCCCCCCAGATTTTGAAAAAGTAGACCTAACTGTTGAGGCGGTCCTATTCTTATTGTCCGTCATCGCTTCAACAATAACTGCTACTCCTCCAGGGCCATATCCTTCATATCGAATTTCTTCATAATTTTCAGCATCTCCACCCGTCGCTTTATTAATAGCGCGCTCAATTACGTCTTTTGGAACCGATTGCGACTTAGCTTCTTTAACAGCTAACCTCAAACGTGGATTTTTCTCAGGATCGGGATCTCCCATTTTTGCCGCTACGGTAATTTCTTTTGCCAACTTAGAAAATAACTTTGATCTAACTGCATCCTGGCGACCTTTACGATGCTGGATATTTGCCCATTTTGAATGTCCTGCCATTTTCCACTCCGATTACTTGGATTAATAATGTATACTTAAGGTTTTAAGACGTTGCAATTGATTTACAATTTAAAATTATATCTTAATCTAATGATAATTGATTTGATGGTCTGACCATCATTAGACCCATCAACATTAAGATTACTGCACTCCAAACAAATGCTGAGTACCCTTCTCCGAGTAATATAATTGAAAACCCTATACCGCTTGCTGTGTAGATATAAGAAACTTGGCTAGCAAACACGACACCCGCCTTTCCAATTAACCATATATAGGAAATATAAATCAAAGAATGTATTAATGACGAAGATGTAACTGCAAACTCTGCTGGTCCCCAAGTACTAAAAGGAGATATCCAATATCCATTTATTAATACAATTGGAAACAGAGCAACCAGTCCAAAAATAGATGCCCCTAAAATTACCTCAATCGGATCGAGTTGAGCTAACCCAATTTTATTTATCCAAACGCCTTCAATTGCATAACAAAAAGGGGAACATAAGGCTAAGAATATCCAACCAACTTCTCCTGTCGATCCTAGTTCGAATTTGGGAAAAACAATTAGAATGATTGCTAGGATTCCAAATAAGACGCCCAAACATCGACGAAGTTCAAATTTTTCCATTTTAAGGAATAAGACAAGCAAAAAAGCGATCATTGGAACGACAGAAACCAAAATTGACATCACTCCAGACTGCAAATGGAAATACGCTTTATACATAATAGAATTTGGGAGTATCGTGCCTAGTTGCGCCACCAAAAAATACCTCCAAAAACAGGCCAAATTTAGGGGAAGTCTTTTTCTTCTAATAATTTGAACAAGACCTAAACTCAAAATCATTACGATTATCTGCCAACCAAGCAAACCTAAATAATGATGGCCAGTTGAAACAGCAATTTTAGAAAGTGGGGCTGTTAGTCCCCAACTTATGCCAACAAACATTAAAATAGACGTTAGGCCCAACTGATTCATTTAAATCCTGATTGCTGAAGCTTTCCGCCCATTCTAATTGATTGAACATTAATTGCTAAGCCAGTTAAGTCATCCGTTTCCAATAGCACTCCACTTAAAGTTGCCTCACCATTTGCGGGTGTAAATCGATTCTTAGTCATTCCATTGATGAAACGCTGGATGGGTTCAACAGGATCCATGCCGATAACAGAGTTATAGTCACCACACATCCCCGCATCTGTTTGATATCCAGTTCCTTTAGGCATGATCATCGTGTCACTTGTTGGAACGTGAGTATGCGTTCCTATAACCAAAGAAGCTCTACCATCACACCAATGTCCCATAGCCATTTTTTCTGATGTAGCTTCGGCATGAATATCTATCACTATTACGTCAGCTTTTTTACCAATAGGATTTGCTTTTAAGATTTTATCAATATTATTGAAGGGATCTTCAAACACACGTTTCATGAAAACTTGACCGAGAACTTGAATAACAAGTATCTTTTTCCCAGTTGGCAAATCAAAATACTGAGCACCTTTACCTGGAGCGCTCCTTGCAAAATTTATAGGTCGAATTATTCTTGGTTCTGACAAAATACCAGATGTCATATCTTTCTGATCAAATGCATGATCTCCAAGGGTCAAACAATCTACACCTGAATCCAGTAATTCATTGGCATGAGCCATTGATAAACCAAAACCTGCGGTCGCATTTTCTGCATTAACTATTACAAAATCCAACGAAAGAGATTGTTTAAGGTTCTTTAAATTTTTTTTTACAGCGTCCCGGCCTGCTCGGCCCATAACATCGCCTAAAAATAAAACTCTCATCAAATTCACTTACGCGTTCAATATTAAAAAAACAACAAATTAGTTATCAAAATAGATAATTTCATTTTCGGTAACTATGATGTCTAGTTGTTGGTCGGTTCGTTCTGTTGGTACTTTCTTAACTTCTTGAGATGAATAGGCAAATCCAACGGCTATAGTCGGTTTTCGTCTTCTTAACTGTTCTAATGATCGGTCATAATACCCACCACCGTAGCCTAAGCGCGCACCACTGCGATCAAATGCAACTAGAGGGATAATTAATAATTCAGGCTTTAGCACCAAACCATTTTTTGGAATTTTAGCTCCAAATGCACCACTAATCATAGCTGAATCAGGGGTCCATTCTTTGAAACACAATGGAATCCCAACTGACTCTACCACTGGTAAGCACAATCTTTTTCCAGACATTGCCAATTTTTTCATTGCCCCCAGCGGACTAATTTCTGTCTTAATTGGCATATATCCAGAAATAATCTCAACCTTTGAAAAAGAAAACACAGCATCAATAAGCAAAGATATGCCAGTATCGCCCTCAGCAGATTCGTGCGCTTTTTTTCGCGCTAGCAAAGCGCTTTGTCGGACAGTATTTTTTTCCATTTACATCCTTTTTTGTGACGGGCCCGCACACAGGTGTTGTGCACCTGATCGCGATCGTGAAGAGTTTGTCATTCCCGAGACCTGATTATACAGGTGGGTGCCAGGTAACAAAGCCAAAGCCTTGACAGAGCCAGCTCCCTAAGATTGACTTAAGGCCACCAGAATAGACTCTTACACGCAAAGGGCAGAACCCGTCACCGACACCTTTATGACTTTGACAACGATTTGCCAAGCAATACATCATGGTATCATATAATAAATTGACTATTAAAAAAAACGCAAAATGAGTGAAAAAAATATAAAAATGGGGCAATTGATTGCAAGAGGTGTATGTCGTCACTTAAAACAGTACAACTTTTCGTGTTTAGAAGAATTTGTTCCAATAAAAGGATCTAGAGTTGACATAATAGCAATTGGGCCTGGTAGTGAAATATGGATAATTGAATGTAAGTCTTCCCCCGCAGATTATAATCAAGACCAGAAATGGGAGAAATATTTACCATTTTGCGATAGATATTTTTGGGCAGTTCCCCAAAATTTTCCAACTAATATTCTTCCTGCAGATGATGGCTTGATTATCGCAGACACATACGATGCTGAGATAATCAGATATGGCCCCGAACGTAAACTTAATCCTCAAAAAAGAAAAAAAATTATAACAAAATTCGCCCAAAATGCCTCAGATCGCTTAAGGTTGTTCTTAGATCCAAGGGTTAGCAAGAAATACAGCATCGATTAAAAACGCATTATCCCTGAAATCCTACTGTTTTAGCAGCTGCAATTAGTTCTTGGGCAATTTCATTAGCCTCTTCAGGTTCAAAATCTAATGGTAATTCTATATTTTTACCTTCAATATAGATTCTTACCATTCCGTCTGTAGTAGGACCTATTTGTAAATTTGCTGAAATTTGACTTTGTTTATTAATACCCATCTAAAAATTTCCTTAATTTCAATTATTTCCTTAAGTAATTCAACCATTATACTCAAAGCTGCTGTTTAAATTTAAAAAATACCACACTCAAAAGAATAGCATAAGCGCTATTGCATAAAAGTGTAAGCCCGTTTATTTGACTTTTGCGTGCCGCCTTAGCTCAGTAGGTTAGAGCGCCTGATTGTGGATCAGGAGGTCCCCCGTTCGAGCCGGGGAGGTGGTACCACAACGACTTGATCTATCGATGCAAAGTCTCAAACAGTTAAGTAAATCAACTCTTTATCTGGTATAACTCTTTAGCTTTAATCTAAAAATCAATTTGTAGAATCCACAATAGTAGTTGCATCAAATAAAATTCAGTGAATAATGAATAAAATTTTGAATTAAAGTTGACTATAAAAGGTGGTTTGCATGAAAGTTAATGTTGCAGCAACTCAAATGTCATGTAGTTGGGATTTAAGTAAGAACATCGAGAAAGCGATAAGAATTATAAGACAAGCCGCTCACGATGGCGCCAATATTATTTTATTGCAAGAATTATTTCAAAGCCCATATTTTTGCATTGAATACGACGAAAAGATATTTGAACTCGCCCAGACGTTTGAAAATAATAAAGTAATTGAAGAGATGTCAGAACTTTGCAAGGAATTGAATATTGTTTTACCAATAAGTTATTTCGAAAAATCAAATAATGCTTATTTTAATTCAATAGCTGTAATTAATAGTAATGGAAAAATCTTAGGGAATTATAGAAAGTCTCATATTCCAGATGCCGCAGGCTATCTTGAAAAATATTATTTTAACCCGGGAAATACAGGTTTTAAAGTTTGGGACACTAATTTTGGTAAAATAGGAATAGGTATTTGTTGGGACCAATGGTTTCCAGAAGCGGCAAGAATTATGGTATTGAAAGGCGCAGATATGCTTTTTTACCCGACAGCCATCGGTAATGAATTACGAAGTAACTACGATAGTTCAGATGCCTGGCAGCGAGCGATGCAGGGCCATGCAGTATCAAATATAGTTCCAGTTGTAGCATCTAACAGAATTGGGACTGAAGAAGTTAAAAACCAATCAAATGACTTTTATGGAAGATCATTTATTTGTGATCATACTGGTGAAATTTTAAAAGAAGCGAGCCGAGACAAAGAAGAAATCTTAATTGCTGAAGTAGACATTGAAAAAAATCACCTCTTTAGAAGAAATTGGGGGCTTTTTAGGGATAGAAGGACAGATTTATATAAAGAATTGTTAACTCTAGATGGCGATAAATAAAACTTTATTAAAAACTAATTTCCAAAACATCTTAATTCCATCTTTACTGCTTAATTAATTTCAAAAAGATATGTTCTTGCCTCATCAAGTAAACAAACATATGTACTGATTAATAAATTGATTTTAGGGATTGACACAAATGGAAAAAAACACATCACAAAGTCTTTTTGAAAGAGGCTCAAAGGTGCTCGTAGAAGGTGTGTCGTCAGCATCAAGGGGACCCGCCGCATTTGGAACCACTCCTCGATATATGTCTCACGGTCAGGGCTCCAGATTATATGATGTTGATGGACGTGAGTATATAGATTGGATGATGGCATTTGGTGCCTTACCCCTTGGACATGCCCATCCAAAAATTGTCGAGACGGTAACAAGAGAAATCGCCCGTGGAAGTCATTTTGCGACTGCGCTAGAAGTTGAGGTAGAGGTTGCTGAATTACTTGTAGAACTGTTGCCACATGTTGAAAAAATAAGATTTGCCAATACGGGCACAGAAGCAGCAATGGCCGCTATAAGACTGGCTCGTGGACATACAGGGCGAAGAAAAATTATAAAATTTGAAGGACATTACCACGGCTGGTGGGACGCTGTTCTTATAAACAGTAACCCTCAACCAATTACGGCTCTAGGACATCCTAATTCACCGATTCGGATACCTGATAGTTCGGGCATGACTGAAGAAAGTTGGATGGATACAATAGTTGTGCCATGGAACGATATAGAAGCGTTAGAGCGTGCCATGGCGTTGCACGGAAGAGATGCAGCCTGTGTTGTAACAGAAGGTGTAATGTCAAATATGGGCGTTATAGCCCCTGCCCCAGGTTACCTCAATAAAATGCAAGATTTATGCAAACAGTATGGTGCTTTATTCTATCTGGATGAAACCGTAACAGGCTTCAGAGTTGCTGCCGGTGGATGCGCAGAGCTATATGGTTTAAAACCTGATATCGTAACTTACGGAAAAGCACTTGGCGGCGGCGTGCCAATGGCAGCAATTGGCGGATCCAGTGACATTATGTCGGGGTTAGAATGGGGAAAAGTTTTACATTTTGGCACTCATAACGCTGGTCGATTAGCCCTCCATATCTGTAAAACCATGTTAATAGAAATGCTTGCAAATCAGCAGGCAGGATTTAAGAAAATTAAAGACTTAGGTCTAAAATTAACAAAGGAAATTCAAGAGGTTACCCGAAAGAGTAATAAGCACAAAGTTATTTGCCAAGGGGTAAACTCGATGTTTCAAATATTTTTCACGGACCAAGAAAAAATATCTGATTATCGCGATTTTTGTAGGAGTGTTGATCGTATCAAGTTTCGTGATTTCTCATTAAAATTATTTGACAAGGGCATCTATATGAACCCATCCGCCACTCTTCATTCACTTTCAGCTGTCGTCCATAATGAAGAAGATATTCGAGTTACTGCTAAGGCGATATCAGAAACTTTAGATGAATTATAAAAATGAAGATCAAAAAGAAAACGATTGGAATATTGGGAGTTGGTCAATTATCAGAGTTCATCTTGGAAGGTATAAATAATAATAAAAATGAATATGACTTTGTGTTATCTCCACGATCAAGCGACAGATCCAGCAAATTAGGCGCAAAATATAATTATAAAATTGCACAATCCAACCAAGCCGTTCTTGATGCCTGTAAAATGATACTAATTTGCCTACCGGGCGATTCAATTGAAGAAATTCTTAGTGGGCTGAAATTTGGTGACAATCATAACATAATGTCAACAATGGCAGGTGTTAGCACAAAAAGACTTCATGAGATAACAAAAGTATCAAATATTTGTGTATCAATGATGCCAGGTTATGCAAACGTAAATGGTAATGGACCTATTGCAATGCATCCTTTTGATAAAAATTGGGATGAATTCTTTAGTTTTCTTGGGCCAGTTTTAACATTAGAAACCAAAAAAGAATTTGATATAGCAGCTACATTTGGAGCATTATCAGGAGTAAGTTTTATTTATTTACAAATGCTTATCGACTGGTACGTAAGTAAAGGTTTAGATAAAAATTCAGCAAAAGTATTAGTTTTACAAACTTTTAGTGGTAATATCGATGCTATAACAAACCAAGATAAAGATCTAAAATCAATAATCGATGCAGTAAGTACCAAGGGTGGAATAACTGAAAAATTAGCTCTTGCGTTAAAGAATGACCAAGCGTTGGAAGCTTGGCCAGCTGCACTTGATAAAATTTTGATTTCTATTCAAAAGTGACTTAACAACAATCTCAAATTACTTTGCTATATATTTTTATAATTTATTTATCTTTTCTTAAAAAAATAGGTTCTCTTAATATTTTTAATAGGGTAGCATCAAAGCCTGGGGAATATTTATAGATTGGTAGTAACTTGACATATCTTGTCAATATTAAGGGTCTAACGCTCGCTGTTGCATTACTGGGTGGTTGTGCAAATTTACAAGACTTTGACCTAACAGAGAGCTTACCAAAGTTTGATTTAAATAATACTCTACCCAAAATTGATATGAACCAATTATTTGCTTATAAAGCTCCAGAGAAAAAAAAGGGTCAGGAATTAAACTTAACATCTTTTATTAATGATACTACACCATCAGTCTCATTTGAAGGAGGCGCACTTAACGCTATAAAGAATGCCGCATTAAATAGCCCAGAAGTCCTAGGTGCAAAACAAGCAGTACTTAACTCTGAAATTTCCAAATCTTTTATTGGCACCCAATTTAACCCTAACTTAAACGCGTTAATCACTCCCGGCATTTCTAATTTTAACCCCTTACAAATAGGTACCCTGGCTACTTTAAATTTTACAAAAATTTTATTTGATGGTGGCAAGTTAAGTAACCAATTAAGTGCTGCAGAACTTAGTCTTGCATCATCTCAGATAAGTTATCTAGAAAGTATAAACCAACAACTTTTAAAAAATTCTTTAGCTGTAATTAACGTAAATCGCTTTAGAAAAATAAATGCCTCGGCAAATGCACGAATATCACAGTTAGACGTTTTATCAGAACAGCTTAAAACAATGGAAAATGTTGGTGCGGTTGATGCAACCACGGTGGTTCAATCAAATCGCATAATATATTCACTTTATACCCAAAAAGCTGAGTTGGAGGAAAATTTAAAAACATCAGAGGTTGATTTTGCCAAATTATTTGGACTAACCCCCAATGCAAGACTGCAAGATCTTACAATAGATAGCTTTAACGCCTCTAACATGGACGAAGAATTGCTAATTGATAGGATACCTTCAATTAATCGAGAGTTTGTCTTACTGAAGAAAAGTTATAAAGATTTAGCTGCTGTTGAAGCACAAAAATCCCATTCAATTTCGCTCTCAGGAGAAGTTGACGGAACTTTTGCCTCTACCAAAAAAACTATGGTACC
>JAQWNW010000077.1 GCA_029246285.1 Paracoccaceae bacterium
TTGAAAATTAAACCCTCAGCTGCTCAATATGGTATTTGGTTTAGACGAACAGATATAAATACCAAAGATAATATGATTGCGGCGCATTATTTAAATGTCAGTGAAAGCGAGCTTTGTACTACTCTTTCCAATGAAAGCGGAGTAACTATTTCCACGGTTGAGCATTTGATGGCGGCTTTTGCGGGATGTGGAATCCAAAATGCACTAGTGGAAGTAGATGGACCTGAGATACCGATCATGGATGGAAGTTCTGATTGGTTTGTTAGAAAAATAATTTCTGCAGGTACAAAACAGTTAATTGAACCATTGAGGGTTATACATGTTAAAAAAGAGATTTCAGTAAAAACTGATAATTCCTTTGCAAGTATCACTCCATTTAGTGAACTTTCCATATCATTTGAAATTGATTTTGAGGATGAAGCTATTGGATACCAAAAAAAGTCACTTAATATGGCAAATGGCTCATTTGTTAAGGAACTCTGCAATAGCAGAACATTCTGTAGGAATTCAGATGTTGAAGCCATGAAGAAAAATGGTTTAGCCCTTGGGGGTAGCTTAGATAACGCGATTGTAGTTAGTGGTGAGAAGGTTCTAAATCCTGAAGGATTTAGATATACAGATGAATGTGTACGTCATAAAATGCTTGATGTGCTAGGTGATTTGGCACTTGCTGGGGTTCCAATAATTGGTGCATTTAAAGGTAGTAAATCAGGGCATTCGCTAACAAATAAGTTACTTCGTAAATTGTTTTCGGACTCCTCTGCTTTCGAAATGACTGTTTGCTCTGAGAAAACAGCTTCAGTATTGCCAGGAGTTGGAATAGTGAAAGATGATTTACCATCATTATATTAAGTTTTACTTATTGGCTTAATGAAAATATAGCTTGAGCGTGCTTTTTGCATTCATATATTGAAAAAAGTAAAGTTTAATAATTAGGGTCTAATGCCTATGAATTCTTCAAAAAAGTCTGTCTCAAAAATAAATTTAATTTTGGGTCTAACATTATTGTTTGTATTAGGATGTGTTAATATAGATGAGGACATAGTTTTGGAGGATCTTTCTGCTCGGGAGATATTCATTAATGCGGAAAAAGCATGGGGCAATGGTGATAATGAGAAAGCTGCTGAATTATTCTTAGAGATTGAGCGAATTTATCCTTATTCCGAATTAGCTAAGCAGGCGTTGTTAAATAATGCAATAGTACTTCAGTTAGAGAAAGACTATGAAGGTAGTCGCCTTTCTGCAAATAGATTTATAACTTTTTACCCTGCTGACAAAAATACGCCATATGCTTATTATCTGTTAGCTTTAAGTTATTATGATCAGATAGATGAAATTGGGCGAGATCAGGCAAATACTTATGAAGCGCTTAAGTTGTTTAGGATCATTATCGAAAGATATCCCGAAAGTAAATTTTCTAGTGCGTCATCTTTAAAGAAAGACCTTGCCTTTGATCATCTAGCGGCAAAGGAAATGGAAGTAGGTAGATATTATTTAAAAAATTCTCATTATATAGCGGCAATAAATCGCTTTGAAACGGTTGTTAAAGAATATCCAACCACCAGTCATACCCCAGAAGCACTTCATCGCTTAGTCGAAGCATATTTATCTCTGGGATTAGAAGGAGAGGCCACAGTTGCGGCCGCAATCTTAGGGCACAACTTTAAATCATCTTTATGGTACCAGGAGTCATATAATTTATTAGGAAATGAGGATATTAATATAAATTTGACTGGATTTAGAGGTTGGTTAGGTGACATCTACAGACAAGTAATTCGCGGTGAGTGGATATAAAATTAAGGGATGTTTGAATAATGTTATCTTCTTTAGAGATAAGAGATATACTTTTAATTGAAGATATAAAAATTGATTTCACCGATGGTTTGAATGTTTTTACTGGAGAAACCGGTGCGGGGAAATCAATTCTCTTGGATTGTATTAGCTTTGTGCTAGGTTTTCGAGGGCGTTCGAGTTATGTTCGCAGAGGGGCTGATTATGGTGAAGTAATCGCAACATTTGAATTACCTGCTGATCATAAAATATGGCAGAAATTTGAAGATGCCGGTTTTGAAAATTTTGATTATGAACTTGTGGTCAAACGAAAGAGCTTTCGAGATGGAAAAAAGATTGCTTTTATAAATGAGAAACGTTGTTCAAATCAAATTTTAAGAGAATTTTCAAAATTATTAATAGAAATCCAAGATCAAAATGACGATAATGAGCTCAGGAATGAAACTGGACCCCGGACTCTACTCGATATTTTTGGAAATCTAGTTAATGAGGTTTCCGAAGTTGAATCTGTCTGGAAATCAATATCTACTGAAAAAAGTCTATTGTCAGAATTAACTTTAAGAGAATCTGACTCAAATCGCGATAGAGCTTATATTGCTCATGCTATTGAGGAAATTGAATGTCTCTCACCTGAAGTGGGTGAAGAATTAAATTTAACAAATAAGAGGCGTGTTATTAAAAATTCTGAAAAGATAAAAAACGAGTTAAATGAAACTTTTCAAATTCTAGAGGGTGCGGCAGTTGAACAAAACATTGATCAGGCTTTGAGATTACTTACAAGATTAGAAGCCAAATCTGAACTTGAACTTGAGGATGCAGTAGAATCTTTAGAGCAAGGATCCAGTCTTGTAGCTCATGTGAAAAAAAATATTGCTGATATGATATCTAATCTTGATTTTGAAGGCCATATTTTGGAAGAAGTGGAAGACAGGCTGTATAAACTAAAGGATCTATCTCGAAAGTATAATGTGCCGAGTGATGGGTTGAATGATTTATCCAAAGAGTTTTCAAAAAAGTTAAATGAGGTGGATCATTTAAGTGATGCAAAAGAAAAAAGCATTTTGCGAATACAGAGTTTGGAAGATAAATATCAAAAGTTAGCGAAGTCACTTTCCAAGGATCGCTTACTAGCTGCTAAAAAATTAAATAGTGCTATGAGAGATCAATTGCCATCTCTTAAGCTGGATCAAGCACAGTTTAAAGTAGATATAGAGCTGGCTGAGGCGGGTCCTTATGGGATAGATAAGATTGCATTTAACGTTTCAACGAATTCAGGTATGCCTTTGGCGCCAATTGCCAAAACTGCATCTGGAGGAGAGTTTTCCAGATTTCTTTTGGCCCTTAAGGTTTCGATAGCGGGTCTTGAGGATAATGCTACGCTAATTTTTGATGAAATTGATAGTGGTGTTGGCGGGGCCACCGCTGATGCTGTTGGCCGAAGACTCAGAGAGTTAGCTCGTGGCTCACAAATATTGGTGGTAACACACAGTCCTCAGGTTGCTGCATTGGGCAATCATCATATTAAAGTTGTGAAAATGAGGGAAAACACTTCAAACACAATTAATATTGTAAGGTTAGATTCAGCAGAGCGAGTAGATGAAATTGGTAGAATGCTCTCAGGAGGGTCTCTTACAGCCGAGGCGCAGTCTGCGGCGAAAGTATTATTGCAGGGTTGACTAATCTTTATTAATCTAGATGGGAATAAGAGAATTCTTAATTGACAATTTGATCTTTAGTTTATGACGTCTTATGTCAATGATAATCTTTTCTAGGGGTATAGCGCATTAATGGTCTTTTGAATAATAATTTGGCAGTAAGCAAAAAAAGTTCACTAATGTTCTGGATGATCGCTTTTCTAGTGGGAATTATTAGTGGTCTGGCAGCCATCTCATTTAGATGGGCTATCTCTTCATTACAAGAATTATTTTATCGAGCTAATGAACAAAGTTTGTTATTAAAGGATTATACTACACATTGGATATGGTTTTTGATAATTCCAATTTTGGGGAGCTTAATTGTTGGACTGGTTCTATATTTCTTTTGTGATGAAGAGCGTAATGGTTCAGTTGCAGATGTTATCGAAGGCGCTGCATTAAATAACGGTCGTGTTAATCTAAAGTTTGGCATCATATCGACGATAATTTCTTTGATAACCCTAACAACTGGTGGTTCAACTGGAAGGGAAGGTCCAGTAGTTCATTTGGCAGCAACAATTTCCACATATATTTCAAATCTTACTAATATACATGGTATTTCTGCTCGAGATTTAATGGGATGTGCGGTTGCCGCTGCGGTAAGTGCATCATTTAATGCACCTATCGCTGGCGCATTATTTGCATTAGAGGTAGTTTTGCGCCATTTTGCTATTCATGCGTTTGCACCAATTGCTATATCGTCCGTTGCTGGTACAATAGTTGGTCGTTATTTTTACGGAAACGTTACCGAATTTGCCTTGCAAAATGAAGCCAGCCTTGCATTTTACTCAGAGTTACCAGCATTTATCCTTTTAGGTATCGTATGCGGCTTAGTTGCCGTAATACTTGTTAAATCTATTTTTAAGATTGATCAATTAATTACTAAGGTTCAACAAAAAACCAATAGCCCCATTTGGCTAAGGACCACTTTTGCAGGTCTAATTTTAGGTGTGTTAGCTCTAGAATTTCCACATATAATTGGTGTGGGTTACGAAACAACGTACAATGCCCTAACTGGTAGCTTTGATTTTAATACTATTGTATTTTTGGTTATTATAAAGATTGTGGCTGTGGTAATCACAATGGCGGGTCGGATGGGAGGTGGTATTTTCTCACCTTCATTAATGATTGGAGCGTTAACTGGTTTAGCTTTTGGATTAATTGCGACATCAATTTTTCCAACCTTATTAGGCTCTGAAACCCTTTATGCGTTGGCAGGTATGGGTGCCGTAGCAGCTTCAGTACTAGGCGCGCCAATCTCTACGATACTTATAGTTTTTGAGTTAACAGGTAATTGGCAGGTTGGTTTAGTGGTTATGGTAACAGTTTCAATAGCAACGTCATTCTCGGGAGGATTGATTAATAAATCATTTTTTCTAAGCCAATTAAAGCGTAGAAAATTGAATTTAATAAGTGGTTCGAAATATTATCTATTGCGCAATCAAAGAGTGTCGGAATTACCAGTCGACAGGAATTATGATTTAGTTAATGCTGAGTTTTCTGATGAAGCATCATTTATTGAAAATAGATGTATATTATTTAATGCTTCTTTGGAAAACACACTAAAAAAATTTGATGAGCAAAATATACCCTATTTATTTGTAATTACTTCAGAAGACTGCACGAATGCTAGTGATGTAATGGGCATTGTACATCATCTGGATTTGTTAAAAGTATTTAATAAGGCCTTAACTAAAATTTCTGAAGAGGAGCATTCTTAAAGCATAGTATAGCATCACAGTTTATTTGATGAGAGTTACTTTCTTTTTGCATGTCGAACTGTTCTATCGGAATGTTTTTTATCAAATAATTGTGCTAGTTGCTCAGTCATGGCTCCAGCTAATTGTTCAATATCTGTAATTGTCACGGCATGTTCATAATATCGTGTTACATCATGACCAATCCCGATGGCTATTAGTTCTATAAGCTTTTTATTTTCCACCATATTTATTACATCGCGAAGATGTTTTTCCAAATAACTAGCTGAATTGACGGATAAGGTGCTATCGTCTACCGGTGCTCCATCTGAAATAACCATTAAAATCTTTCTTTTCTCAGGCCGAGCTATCATTCTACTTGAGGCCCATTCTAATGCCTCCCCGTCAATATTTTCTTTAAGCAAACCTTCTTTCATCATTAATCCCAGATTTGGTCTAGTTCGTCTCCAAGGAGCGTCGGCTGCTTTGTATATTATATGTCTGAGATCATTAAGCCGGCCGGGACTTTGATCTCGCCCCTCGTGTAACCATGTCTCACGACTTTGCCCACCCTTCCAAGCTTTCGTCGTAAAGCCAAGAATTTCAACTTTTACCTGACATCGCTCTAAGGTTCTTGCTAGCACATCGGCGCATATGGCCGCAATTGATATTGGCCGTCCTCTCATTGATCCAGAGTTGTCTAACAAGAGAGTTACAATTGTGTCTCTAAACTCAATATCGCTTTCTACTTTAAAGGACAGTGGAGTAGTTGGATTGGAAATAACTCGGGCAAGTCTGCCACAATCAAGTAACCCCTCCTCCATATCAAAAAGCCAACTTCTGTTTTGCTGAGCTTGTAGTCGTCGTTGCAATTTATTTGCTAACCTGCTTACAGCACCTTTTAAAGGTTCCAATTGTTGATCTAAATATGTTCGTAATCTTTCTAACTCAGCAGGTTCGGCTAGTTCCTCGGCCAATATTTCTTCATCGTAGTCTGTTGTGTAAACTTTATAGTTTGGATCTGCGTCTGAATATTTATTATTCGTGTTAGGATCGATAGAGTCACTTCCTTCTGGCATATCAGTATCTTCAGACATTTCCGTATCATCAAGATCATCTGCGCTAATTTGGGCTTGGGATGGATCGCTCTCTTGATCTCCAGTGTCTTCTGGGTCTTGCTCCCAGTCATCCTGATCATCTTGACTTTCATTTCCATCACTTTCTTGGTTTTCTTCCTGATCTTCTTGCTCAGAGTCTTCTTGTTGTTCATTTTCGTTCTCATCGGGATCTTCACCTAATTGGTCACCAAACCCTAGGTCTTCTATGACTTGTCGGGTTAGTTTGGAAAATTCAGTTTGATTATTAAGACTATCTGTTAGCGCACGTAGTGAACCCTCAGCATCGGATTTAAACAAGTCTTCTCGTAAGTCGATCAGACGTTGTGCTGATTGAGGCAACGTACGATTGGTTGCAAGTTTACGTAATAAGAGGCTTGCTGC
>JAQWNW010000080.1 GCA_029246285.1 Paracoccaceae bacterium
CGCATGCGCGGTACTACTAGTGAGCGAGTATAAAGCGGCTAAGGTGATAGGTATAGATGTTGAAGATCCAGTTTGTGAAGCAGCAAATCATAGAGCTAAAGCGGCAGGCGTTGACGATAGAATTGAAATACTGAAAGTTAACCCTGGTCCTTTTCCATTTGATGAGTCAACGTTTGATATAGTGTTCTCAAAAGACTCTATCATTCACATTTCAGATAAAATAGAAATGGCAAGACAGGTATTTCGTGTATTAAAGCCAGGGGGTAAGTTTGCCGCCTCTGATTGGCTAATTAGTCATGAAGGACCTCCCTCACCCCAGATGGCTGACTATATAAAAGAAGAAGGGTTAGATTTTGCAATGGCATCGCCCAAGACCTATTTCCATGCCATGCAAAATGCTGGATTTATTGACGTAGAGCTTGTTAATCGAAACACGTGGTACGCTAAGATAGCAGGTCAAGAACTCGCTTGGCTAACCGGACCAAATCGTGAAAAACTATCCAACAGACATGGAATTGATTACATCAACCATCAAGTTGATATCTGGACCAAACTTGTTGGAGTGCTAGAAAGTGGTGAACATTGCCCACATCACATACGAGCACGAAAACCAATCTGATAAAAAGTAATACTATTTTGAGAATAATGAAAGAATTCAAGTGATGTAGATACTTGCCAAAAAAAATCCAAGCACTACCTCCCAGTCAGCAAATTAATCAATGGAGTTTATTATGGCTGAGTGTGAATGTGGGCGTAGCCCGAATGGCAACTGTGTAGGATGGCACAACTTGACAGAAGAACAGTATTTGCAGAAAAAAACCGCTTATGAAGAAAAGCAATCTACAAAGTAAAATCATTTGTGAGGCTACAAACATTCAACTTCCGTAGCCTCATTTATTTGTTTCAACATGGTTGAACATTTATTATTAACAAAACATAGAAAACCCTCACTTCTTAACCGCGACTAACGATTACTTAGATAACGCAATTCGTATCAATCTCTCTAATACTGAAGTTGTTGCGCGAGATAATTGGATATTTTTAATCTCTTCTAGGTTTTTAAAGTTATTTCCCACAACGACTAAACCAATCATACCACTATTACCATGTGGAGTGCATTGATATAAATAAACCCCGGGGATTTCGAAAACAACAGAATGCAAAGCATTTAATTTCGATTTTGCTGGAAGAGCCTTCATATTGGGACCTGCTAGAAATTCTACATTATGTCCGTCATCATCTGGATACCATTCTATCGTATCCCCAACATCAATGTGAGCAACTTCTATACTATACGAGTCATTCCCAGTAAAATTAATTTGAATAGTTTCCGCTAATGCAATTTTTGAAACTATGACAAAGATCACAATGTAAAACAAAGGAATTAGTTTATGCATGGTATCAAACCTTCAATTTAAATTAAGACCTGTTAAGTTTTTCTAACTTAACAATTACCTGAGCGCTAAAAAAGGCGAACATATCCTCTACCAAAACCCTCCGTAAGTCATTGTATTTACAACCTTATAATAACAAGCAATAAGTCAGCTCACAAGTCAGTCTAAAAGCTCTTAATAAGATTTAATTTATTGATGAGCATGAGAAAAATCATATCCATAGGTTTATTCAATTCAACCTAGTCGATCCGTGAACTTTAGCAACTATCCGCTCACAGATTTTTGACACCTTGATTTCATAACAATATTTCGTAATTCTGATTACGGATATAATGCTTAATTAATTTCACAAATGGAGGAAACAATATGTATGCAACATCAGCTGACTGGTCATTCGATGCTTTACCCGATGATTTTCAATCATCATCAAACGATTTCCCAGCAGAAATAAAAAGCATGGGAGCTCTTAGCTTTTTTTATGTTCAAACAAGCGCGACCACAGCCAGGAGTATGACTGTTTGGCCCGATAAGGCTACCGCTCATGCAGCATTAAGCCGTATAAGAGAGGGAGTTGCATCCGAGACCGGGCAAACAATAGTTTCAGTTTGTGAAGGTGAGGTTCTGGCTAATATCTAGGAGCTTGTAAATATGCCTGCCTTTGGATCTGTTAAGTGATCTGTAAGCGCGGTGGTAATAGGATGTTTTTAAGAAAGATTTATTTTGGCAAAAAAAAATCCTTATAGACCCTTCAGACCTAATCAAGAATTAATGAAATTGTGGCCCCCCAATATCAGTGGCAACGAAATTAACGGCGTGGGAGATACAGAAGTCCGAAAGCCAGACATTGTATGGTGGGCAACTGAAAATGATAAAATTAGCTTCGGTGAGATGCAGGAATGGTTCTATAAAAACGAACCTAATGATGAAAATTTGATGAAACTTCGGGACGAACGTAGATCAATTATAAATACGCCTTTACCAGAAATAAAAGAAGAACAGTCAGAAAAAAAACCTTGCGAATGGAATGACTGCTTAAATCAATTTCTAGATAAAGGTGTATGTGAAAAAATTGGTGTTACAAAGTTACGTCAAGAATGGGTTTATTCGCATCATCGAACAAAATTTAAAAATGTAATTCTACTCGGTATAGCTCACGACTTTGACGAACTTATTACCGCGCCCACTCTTCAAGCAGGAATTGAAGTGACACGTCAATATTGCAGAGCAGCTAGTGCTGCCAATGAAGTGGCTGCTTGGCTCAGGAAGGAAGGCTGGGACGCAGAGCCAGTTACTGGGCCAATGGTAGGTAAAATCCTTATGATTCCACATGCGTTAGAAGCGGGTTTTGGTGAATTGGGCAAGCATGGTTCTCTCATAACTCCAGAGTTTGGTTCTGCTTTCCGACTAGGAGCTGTGCTGACAGATGCTCCCTTTGAGCTTACTCAAAAAGCAAACCATGGCATTGATGAATTTTGTTCAAATTGTCGTGTGTGTGAAAATGCTTGCCCCCCAATTGCTATTAAACCTGAGAAAAAAATGGTTCGTGGAGAGACAAAATGGTCCGTTGATTTTGACAAGTGTATTCCTTTTTTTGCTGAAACTTCTGGCTGTGCCATCTGTATTGCGGTCTGTCCTTGGTCTCGTCCAGGGGTAGGTTTGAAATTAGCGGAAAAATTGGCCCGACGAGCAGAGCGATTAGCCAATTAGAAAAAACAAAAATATGATTAGATAATTATGCTCATATAGTTCTGTGGAGGGATCGATGGATAATAAAAAAATTACGCAACTGTACCCTGCCGATTTGGAGGCTGTTGAATTATCTTCCGTGGAAGATAATCCCTTTATGCAGGTCATTGCTGGCGACAAGCCAGTTGCCGGGGGTATGACCAGTTTTCAATCAAGTGATGGAAAGCTAGACGTTGGTTTTTACCATGGTTCTGAGGTCACCTTGCAAATAAATGGCTGGCCTGTCGATGAGGTGATGGTCTTTCTTGAGGGTCAAGTTGAAATCACTAATCAAGACGGGCCTTCGAGAATCTATGGTCCAGGCGAGATGCTGGTGATGCCAAAGGGGTTTATTGGTACTTGGCGACAGATTGGTCCAATAAAGAAACTCAATGTTTCATATCAAGGGTAGTGAATAATAAAAAAGTGATTACTGATACATTCGCACAAACATGACTCTCCAAACAAGATGGAGTGCAAAAAACATCAGCTCTATTTTGTAAAGGTTCTCTCCCTCACATTTTTTCAAAAAGGCTCTATGAAATACTGGTTTGATCTTTACATCTAACAAAGTTAAATATGGTTGTTAACTTGCTCAGTCATTTGAAACATCATTAACTACCATTAGTAATTACAAAGGATCAACGTATGTCAATTTTTAAAAAAATGGAAAAAGCTTTTGAACGGAACAATGCCGAAATGGCTGCGGAATGTTTTCATGAAGATATTAAAATGGTGATGCATTCTGATGGCAGCTCTTTAGGAAAACAAGAATGGATTGATAGAGTTGGTCCGATGTTGGGAAAACTAAAGAGAGAAAGAGTTCG
>JAQWNW010000031.1 GCA_029246285.1 Paracoccaceae bacterium
GATGGAGTGAGGACACCATTGATCAAAGGCTAGATTTAATTGAGACCTTAAAAGCCTATACAATCGAGGGTTCATACGCTGAATTCAAAGAGCATAGTAAAGGCATGTTAAAGGAAGGATACCTAGCAGACATTGTCATTCTCTCTGAAAGGATAGATCAAGTACCAACCAATGAAATTTCAAAAATAAAGGTGATTAATACAATTATCGATGGAAATATTGTTTATTCTCGAGATTAGTAAGAAATAACAAATTAACTCCAAGAGCATTGTAATCGCAAATAATGTTGTATTTATTGATTGATCAAAAATTAGAGATAGTTCTATTATATTTTTTTCAAAATATATATGGTTGACCCAACATTAATAGAGCTAAGATGAGGACCATACTCTGAAAATAATTCAGTGGCTAAGCCATTTTCAAGAATATTATTTAATTCCTCTTGGCAGCTCCTTTGCGCCATAGCAGCATCATTTAATGAAAAGGCTAAAAAGCCACCTGGTGATAATGCAGTTAAAGCCTCACTCATTAATTGAGCAGGCGCAGCGCCCGCACCTATTACACCAACAGCCACAATCGCGTCATATGCTCCTACTTTATCTGGAAATGGGTTAGAGATATCTCCGATTTTTAAAGATTGATATGCACCCGATAATTGAGCCTTTTTTAACATATTAGGATTAATCTCAGATCCATGTATATTTAAGAAACCCATCTCTTTTAATGCCACTCCCGATAAGCCAGTGCCACAACCAACGTCATAAATTAGTGCGTCAAAAGCTAAAAAAGATTTTAAGGCTGAAGCTAGGCGGGCAGGGGAAACATATCCATTCTCTTTGACTTCAACATCATAAGTTTCCGCCCAATCATCATAAAGATTATTAATATCTTCTTGGGTTTTTAACCCATATGCTTTTGGGAAATATTTAGTTTGAGTTCTCATATGCTTATTTCAAATAGAGTAGAGCCTTATTTGGTTTCTTTAATTCGCTTTGGGTCAATTCCCCACATTGGATTGGTGCTTCTTTGTTTCCTTTTAGAGTACCCATGTTTTTTGTAGTGAAGTTTTAATTTCTTAAATAAATCAATTAATTTTTTTTGTTCTTTGTCTTTTTCTTTCATAATAAGTTAGATATTTTCCTGTTTAATTTTATGTTTGTTTGCTTTTTTTTCAAACTGCAAGTACTAGCCTTATATTCATTATATTTATATTGAGAAAAATATGAAGCTTAAACATTGTCACAACTTCAAAGATTTCAGAAAGTTAGCTAAAAAACGGTTACCATCTCCCGTCTTCAATTATATTGATGGTGCGGCTGACGACGAAGTTACATATAAAAGAAATACATCGGCCTTTGATGACGTAGATTTGGTGCCAAATGTCTTAGCAGGGGTTGATAAAGTTGATCTTTCAACGACAATTTTTGACAAAAAAATTGATATGCCACTCTACTGTGCTCCGACAGCTGTTCAACGTCTCTTTCACCACGATGGAGAACGAGCAGTAGCAAGAGCAGCTGAAAAACATGGGACAATGTTTGGGATTTCGTCATTGAGTACGGTAAGTGTTGAGGAAATCGCTGCATTAACCACCGCTCCAAAAATGTTTCAATTTTATTTTCATAAAGATCGTGGTTTAAATGATAACCTGCTAGAGCGAGCAAAGACGGCTAACTTTGATGTATTGGCATTAACAGTTGATACAATCACTGGTGGCAACCGAGAAAGAGACCTAAGAACTGGCTTTTCAATTCCGCCAAGATTAACACCAAAAAGCCTTTTCAGTTTTATAGTCAAGCCAATGTGGGGGATAAACTTTTTAACGAAACCAAAATTTGAATTGCCTCACCTTCAGGATTATGTCGGAGCCGGTACAAAGGTAACAACTTCGATTGGTGAATATTTTTCAACCATGCTTGACCAGTCAATGAATTGGAATGATGCAGAACAACTTTGTTCGAAATGGAATGGTCATTTTGCGCTCAAGGGAATTATGAGTGTAAAAGATGCTAAAAGGGCTGTGGATATTGGAGCAACCGGTATTATGGTCTCTAATCATGGCGGTCGACAATTGGATGGATCGAGATCGCCATTTGATCAATTAGCTGAGATTGTCGATGCAGTTGGAGATAAAATTGATGTGATCTGCGAAGGAGGGGTTCAAAGAGGAACTCATATTTTGAAAGCTCTCTCAATAGGAGCCAAAGCATGTTCCGGTGGTAGGCTTTACCTTTACGCTTTAGGAGCCGCAGGTCAGGCTGGTGTGGAAAGATCACTTGGGAATCTTAAGGCTGAGATGGAAAGAGATCTTAAATTAATGGGCTGCACTTCAATAGACCAATTAAATAGATCAAATTTACGATTTCGTTAAATTTAGTAATGCCGGCATGAATAAAAAGAACTTACCTTTTAAAATCTGTCCAGTCTGTAAAAAACCATTCAACTGGAGAAAAAAATGGGCGAGGGACTGGCAAAACGTAAGATTTTGCTCTGAGCGGTGTAAAAAATCTAAATAATATCACTGGAAAAGAATTCATTTTTTTATTCGAGATACAAATTTTTATACTGATCTCTTAAGATATTTTTTTGCACC
Organism: Paracoccaceae bacterium; assembly: GCA_029246285.1. GTDB lineage: Bacteria > Pseudomonadota > Alphaproteobacteria > Rhodobacterales > Rhodobacteraceae. The sequence goes on from JAQWNW010000031.1 coordinate 2,594, forward strand.
TTACCCATAGTATTTCTGGGAATCGCTTCTAAAAGTAATATTTTTTTTGGATGTTTAAATTTAGCCAATTTATCATTAAGAATGAGCTTTATATTTTCCTCAAAATCTAGGGTTGTTTCTTTTAAGATAATTAAAGCTGTCACTGCCTCGCCAAAATCACTATGTGGGAGCCCGATAACACAGCTTTCTTTAACAAATCTAATCATATCTAAAACGATCTCGACTTCTTTAGGATATACATTATAACCCCCTGATATAATTAAATCTTTTTCCCTACCAACAATTGTAATTCGACCCTCACAGTCCATCGAGGCCATATCCCCAGTTATAAAATATCCATCATGAGTAAATTCTAATTTGGTTTTTTCAGGCATTTTCCAGTACCCCTTGAAAACATTTGGGCCCTTCATTTCAAGAATGCCAATTTCTCCGTCAGCTGCCTCTTCACCGTTCTCATTTACAATTCTACCACTTACTGTTGGAAGAAAAAAACCAACAGTACCAGCAACTCTAGTGCCAGAATAAGGGTTAGACGTAATCATACTAGTTTCACTCATACCATATCTCTCTAAAATCCGCATACCAGTCCTCTCCTCAAATGAATTAAAAGTCTCTGAAAGCAGAGGTGCAGATCCAGATATAAATAATCTCATATTTTGACAGACAGATTTATTGAAGCTTTGTTGGTTTAAGAGTCTAACATAAAAAGTTGGGACACCCATCATGACAGTCGCATTAGGCAATTCTGAAATAACTCTTTTACTATCAAAAAAATCTAGAAAAATTACTTTAGAAACATTTAACAGTGCGCAATTTAACGCAACAAAAAGTCCATGTACATGGAAGATTGGTAAAGCGTGAAGTAAAATATCATTTTCTTCCCAAGCCCAATAGTCTAATAAAACCAGAGCGTTAGATAATAAATTGTTATGTGTTAACATAGCGCCTTTTGAGCGGCCAGTTGTTCCAGAAGTATATAAGATAGCGGCCAAATCGTCATTATTACATACCTCAACAAAACTGGATGATTGAACTTCCGATAGCTTGTGAAATAAAGTCCCTTCTTTTCGTGAGTTCATACTTAGAACATTATTTAATTTTAATTCGTTTGCTAGCTCTCTCATACTATTTTCATTTCGAGGATCGCACACAAATAATTCAGGCATCGAATCTGATAGAAAATATCGAAGTTCTTCTTTTGTATATGCGGTATTTAATGGGATATAAATTGCACCATACCTGAGGCAAGCTAAGTATAATAAAACAGCTTCAATAGATTTATCTACTTGAACGACTACTCTATCCCCTTTTGAAATTCCTATATTGGAGAACATAGCAACGTAAAAACCAGTTTCCCCATGAATATTTTCGAATTTTACTGAACCGTGATCAGAAGATAAAAAATCCCGTTTTGGGTATTTCAAAAAATTCTTCGCAAAATGGGTATATAAATTATTATTAACCATCAAATAGTAGCTTAAGATCTGTGTCTATTCTCGGGCTTAAAGCTTGTCTCAAGAGGGGATCTTGGTTCATTTACCCATATTTCCCGATTTGGATGCATTCCCGCACCATAGACCGCTGAAACTGCTGAAAATCGCATACGGTTCAATAATCGAGTGTCCGCCGTACCAACATCTGGATGAGTACCTCCGTTATTCACAACTTCTTCTTCCCAAATCGCTTTTCGCGTTTCAGCAATCTTCGGATCAGACAGTTCAAGGCAATTTAATTCATTCTTATTAAGATCAACCGTAATTTTGTCCCCATCCTGTAATAATCCAATGGGGCCACCTACAGCTGCTTCGGGTCCAACATGACCAATGACTAACCCTACAGATCCTCCCGAAAAGCGCCCATCCGTCATCAATCCAACGACAATATTTTTTTGACGGCAGAGCGCCGTAATTCTAGAAGTAGAATCTAACATCTCAGGCATACCTGGGCCTCCGACCGGGCCTTCATATCTCACGACAATCATATCAAAATTCTCAAATGAGGCTGGGTTCTTTTCTAAGGTATCAAGCAAAGCTTGCTCTCCATTGAATACTTTTGCTTGACCAGTAAAAATGTTATCTTCTAGGCCTCCCTCCACACCGGCTAATTTCAAAACAGAGCTATATTCTGGTGATAAGTTACCACCCAATACTCTTAAGCCGCCAGTGGGTTTAAATGGATTTTTGACTGAATAGATTACGTCACCGTCGGGCATTGGAGGATTAAGTCTCTTAAGTTGCTCAGCAAGAGTTTCACCGGTACATGTGAGGGTGTCACCATTTAATAGACCTGCCTCAAGTAAATCCTTAACAATCACTTGCACGCCCCCTTTATCGTCGATATCCACCATCGAATATTTTCCAAATGGCCGGGCATTAATAACGACAGGAATTACGTTTTCAGATAAGTGGTTAAATTCGGCAGCACTCATAATATCCGTCGTAAAATTCTTATATCCTGAAGCTCTTGCCAGCTCTGGTGCGTGCAACATTACATTCGTTGATCCCCCAACAGCCATTGACACAATTATAGCATTTCGTATGGCATCACTTGTGACGATATCTCTAGGTGTGATGTTTTTTTCAATCATTCGGGAAAGATTATTTATCAATTCGTCAGGAAATTCACTAATTCTTCTACTATCTTGAGATGCAGGGGAAACCATGTGTAACGGCTGCATTCCCAAAACGCCAATAAACGTCTGCATTGTGTTATAGGTAAACATCCCTCCACAGCTTCCAAATCCAGGACAAGCTTCACAAGCTATTCTTTTCTTTAGTGCCTCGTCATCACTACCGGCTAATTGATAGCTTGTGATTAGATCTATAGGTTCCTTAGTCACGGAGTCGATACCTGGACGTATTGAACCATCAGACATCATGATGGCAGGTCTGTTATGTTCGAGAATAGCCGCCAGTGTTCCAACTGGAGGTTTATCACAAGCTACAACCGCAATAAGACCTTCCAATCCACTAGCGCTTAGATGCTCACAGATAGAGTCATTAGTGACCTCTCTGCCAATTAGAGAATAACGCATTTCCTTAGTTCCATTTCGAATACCATCAGAGGTTGCGACAGTGTATTCAGGTTGAACTAACCGCATTTTGAGCTGTTCTGACCCAAACCCAATGCGTTGTCGCAATCTCTCATGGATCGTTTGAACCTTCTCTTCAACGCCAATATAGCATTGGGAGTCCCCTTTATTGCCGACCACGCCAATTGAAGGCTCATGGATCAAGTCCAGTTCAGTATTCAATTCCCTGGCAATTCCATAAGTTTGTGAATTTCGACCTGGGTTGCGGTCAATTAATACAGTTTTTGAATTTTTCATGTTTACTCTCAAGTTATATTTAAACGCAGATAATAAGAAAAATAATAATATTTTATAAAAAACAATATAGCTAGTTAATCAAGAGTGAAAGGGATAATGTTTTTATAATTATGGCTAAATTCCTAAAAAAATGAATAATATAAACCACATTCGAGTGAACCAAAAATTACCGACCCCCAGATTGGAAATTTTGTAAACTTTAACATCAAAAACAAAAGTAAAGCTAAAACGAAGTCATGAAGAGATAAAATTCCACTCGTAAAAACTGGTGAGTAAAAAGCCGCTATCAAGACACCAACAACACAGGCATTTATACCAATAATGGCTCTTTTGATGATTATGATATCTCTAATTTTACTCCAAAATGGCAAGACACCAATAATTAGCAAAAAGGAAGGTAGAAAGATTGCAATAAGAGCAATTAGCCCCCCAAGAAGACCATTTGGATGTATACTAGAAACTGCACCCAAATATGCGGCAAAAGTAAATAAGGGACCTGGCATTGCCTGAGCCACACCATATCCTGCTAAGAACTTTTCATTTGAGACTAATCCAGATGAGACTATGTCCGCTTGTAGCAAAGGCAAAACTACATGACCTCCACCAAACACGAGCGATCCCGCCCTAAAGAAACTATAAATCAAATTAAGAACTGGGTCATTGAACACAGCACTTAGAACAGGCAAAGAAAATAAGATTACAAAAAAAGAAACCAGTATCAAAAGAGCATATTTTGTAGAAATTAGAAATTCAGACAATTTTTTATAATTTTTCTTACTGGCTGAAAGTACAAACATACTGATAATGCCAGTTATTAAGATTACTAAGAATTGATTCAGTGGAGTAGGCCAAATTATAATAATTATCGCACTTAAAATTGCTATTATAATTGACTTATAATCTTTGCAAAACGAGTTTCCCATCGTCCAAATTGCGTGCGCCACAACTGAAACAGCGAATATCTTTAAGCCGTGAATAACTCCGAAAGGGATATATTGCTCATAGACAACGTAACCATATCCAAACAAAATTATAATTATTGCCGATGGAGAGGTGAAGCCCAACCATGCAGCAAAGGCGCCTGAGAATCCCTTCTTAATGAAGCCAATACTCAATCCAACTTGACTTGATGACGGACCGGGTAAAAATTGACATAACGCTATTAACTCTGAAAAAAGGTGACTATCTATCCATTTACGATTTACAACCAGCTCCTTATTGAAAAATCCCAAATGTGCGATAGGACCACCAAAGGAAGTTAAGCCCAACATCAAGAAAACCTTAAATATCTCATAAAGAGTCGGTTCGTGAAGTTTTTGAGTATTTTTTTGCATAATGTTTCACAAACTATTTGTAAAATTTATACCCGATTACCGTTAAAAATTAATAAAGGATAATTTAATAATGTTTTGATGTGATGGGCCCCATAAATTAAAAGGCCCATCAATTGAGTTATATTGAGTTATATTGTTTGAAGAACTCTAGATTTCTTTAATGTACCTAACTCATCTGCCTTCATCACTAAGGAAACAAATTCTTCGTTTACAGACATGTGATCTAATGTTTCACCCCAATGATCCATTGATTTAAATCTATAAATCACTCTCATCATTTCATGATCCTCGCCATGTATTACTTGTCCAATTGCCACATCAACATCTTGACTACCCATTAATTTATTTAATTGAGGTGCCAGTTCCATTACAGCTGGCATATTAGAGCGAGACATCTGATAATCTCTGTGAACTGAGATTGGTCTTGGCGCACTCGCAGGATCACCGAAAATCAACCGGCCAACCCAGGGGCCTCTCATGTCAGCAACCTGTGCAGTTTGTGCTTTATTTCGAAGAGCAATCATGTCTGGATCTGCAGAGAATGCCAGAAAAGATTTTGCGCCAGCAGAAAAACTAGGGTAGGCTCCGTATACATCCATTGCGCCGGCTCCTGAGCGATCTCCAGCCACAACCCTTGCCACCCAGGCGTGTGCTCCATGCTTGGTCATTATTGCAGCTGCTTGCTTGCAACGCTGTTCCGCTTCTTCAGCCCCTCCTGGTAGAGGAGAAACTTCTCTAACTGATATAACTGTCATAGTAAGTCCTTTCTGTGTTGTTATCATATAATTTATAAATTGTTAAATTTTACAAGTAGCCTTATCCTTACCTAAACTCCTTAGCTGAGGGCAGATGGCAATACTTTAAGTCTTGTCAAGAATCTGCTTCAAACGAAAGCTTAGTAGATTTATTAATATTTCAGAATTAAATGCTCTGATACCTTAAATGTCAAAACTTATTTATGTTGACCAAAAGTAAACCAAAGCCCTATTAAGTAAGAGCAATCATTAGTCCCACTATTATTAATAAGCTGCCAGATACAATATTTGTATTTTGAAGAGCTCTTTCAGATGACAAAAACAACCGCGCCCGCGCGATAAAAAAAATCATAATTACATTTCCAAACATTGGTATTAAAAACGAGAAAATACAAATTATTAAGATATCCCAGATGACAATTTTACTAAAATCAAAGAAACTGGGTAAAAGGGTTAAGTAAAATAATGTCGCTTTTGGGTTAGCGGTAACTGCTATTAGTCCAGCAGTAAAGCCAGCCCAAAATCCTTTTTTAGTCAGACTACCATCGCTTTCAATGCCTTTATTAAAATTTCTTAAAACCTGGATACCCATTAAGATTAAGATAATAGCTGCAATATATCGAATAAATAATAAGATATCCGCATATAAAAAAATTAAAACACCAAGGCCAAAATAAACAATGATTGGCCACAAAAGATCTCCTAAAGAAACACCTAATACAAGTGAAAAGCCGGACTTTAAGCCACCAGAGACGGTACGCGCAATAATTGCTATCCATACAGGTCCCGGTGTTAAAAATAGTATAACAAGTGCCCCGCAATACAGCACTATTTGACTTAAGGTTATTGTCATTACAAATTATAATTAAGCATGATTAAGTCGGCAAAAACATGACACATTAATCGATATATCGGCCCGTCCCAATGCTAGATCTAGATTTTGTTCGATTAAATTTAGCTCAGATGTTTTGTTTTGCTTTCTTAGACATTCGGCCAACCCATGCAAAGCCCAAACATTATTCGGATGACGTCTCGCACGAATAACGGAACTGTCAAACCCTAAATCAGCCCGATAAACGAGTTCAGCTTTCTCTACGTGCCCTTGCTCAAGTAATAACGCCCCAAGGGCGTGTCTTGCAGGTTGCATCCATCCCCAAGGTTCATCGTATGGTAAGGCATCTTCATTATCGATTGCTTCATTTAGAAATTTAAAGGCAACTTTAAAGTTATCTCTTCGATATTCAATTTCACCATTTAACATTGAGTTCGCAATTCTTAATATATCGACGCACTTATTATTAAACATTACTCTTGTCTCAGGCACTCTTTTGTAAGAAGAAATAAATCTTTTTTGACCCAATAAAGCAGCCTCCACATTGCCTAACGCTGCGTGAGAGAGCGATTGCGCGTAATGATATATCGCAGTGGTTACTAAATAAAGATCAGGATCACCTGGAGGTGGTAGATTTAATATTTCCTGCCATTTTCCAAATCTTATGTAGGCATGATATTTTAACGAATAATAACCTTCATAGAGATCAGCCATCGGCGGACTTTTAACTCTAATTAAAGCCTCAGGGATATATTTATCAAACTCGTCAACAGCCTCCATTGCGCTCTTGAACTGGCCCAAGAATAAGGCGCCATAAAGTTTAAAATGGATATTATGAATTATAGATCCAGCAAATAAATTTAAATCGTGGCTTGGAAGCATTTTTACATCAGCTTCAATTGCTTCTGAGTTTCGCGATACAACATCATTATAGTTTCCACATTGAAAGTCGATATGTGTGGGCATATGCAGCAAATGTCCACAATCAGGAACGAGTGTTCTCATTAAGTCTCCAGCTTTCAATGCCACCTCAGGGGTAGGGGACATCTCCATCGCGTGAATATAATAATGCAAAAGCCCAGCATGTGGATGGGAACCATTTTCTTCGACTAGTTTTATTGCTTTCTCGAGAACCTCCTTAGCTTCTAAAGTAGACGCACCCTCTTTTGGCTCTCCAGTTTTCAAATCCCATAAAAGCCAAGGTGTTCTTGACATAATTGCCTCAGCAAATAATGCACTAACGTCGGGATTTTCAGGGTATGTAAGATATACCTTCCGCATTGCATCCGCGTAGTCATTTGTCCAATCATCAAAATTGATAGGCGCTTCAGGAGAGGGATGTCTACTTGATAAAGCTTTAATCAAATCTTTTTCAATCTCACTTACATTTGAACTCAAACTTAATGACTTTTGGGAAGCTTCGAAACATTCTTTCAGGGCTGTCTCAAGTTCATTTTCATCTAATTGATGCCACATGCGATTGTATTCAGGCCCTACCGAATAAGCCACACCCCACCAGGCCATTGCACAATTTGGATCTTCCTCAGTCGCTTTCTTAAAGCACACTACGGCTTCTTCCCAATGAAATCCGTATGCCCATATCAGCCCTCTATCAAACCAGATTTGCGCCTCAGTTGAAGATGTTGAGATTTTATAACTGTAAGTACCCGTATTGAAATGATAATTCATTTAGTTGCCTTGATTTAATATTTAGTAAAGATCCCACTGGAGAGAGAACTATCCATTATCTAATTAAAATGGTCAAGATTTAGAAAGACTCAAATAAGTCTTATGAAAAAAACTAAATCAGATCTCCATTAAGGATATTTTATTTGAAACTCTCGACCATTAACTCCGCAACCTTACGGTTTATAGAAGTAGGTACCGGTTGCGGACCGCTACTCAAGATCTCAGCGTCTTTAACGAGAAATTCAAGACTAAGGGCCTGCAACATAAAACCTAAGTCCATCGCCTCTATGGAGTTTCCCTTGGGCTCGGTTCCCGCCAACTCTATCATTTGCCCACCAGCCAGTAATATTAATTTTTTTCCATTAGGCAGTTCAAATTCTTCCAGGTCTGATCCCATGCTATTCACATTAACTGCTAAATCTCTAAGAGCTCTCACATTAATCTCATCTGGAAAGTGTCCGCTATTGGCAAGTATTGCGCCATCTGGCATTTGATTGAATTCATTAGTACTTATTACACTTTCTCGAGATGTAGCAGTGCAAAAAAACTGTCCCCAGGATGCTAAATTTTTTAGAGTATCCACCCTAAAGCCATCCATAACTGCTTCTAAGTTTTTGATTGGATCTTTTTCAACAATTGATACTCTTCCACCAAAGGACTTTAGGTAATGGGCCATGCCACGGCCGCACCAACCATACCCAACAATTACAAATCTGCGCCCATTGATCATAAGATTAGTCATTCTCATAATACTTTCGACATTACCCTGACCTACTGCGTGTTGGTTCTCAACAATCCTTTTAAGAGGACTATCGTTTATTACAATTATAGGGAAATTAATTTTATCTATAAATTTTGCGCGCAATTTATCATCACCAGAAGTCGTCTCTTCTGTTCCCCCTGAAATCCTATCGATTAAATTATTTTTGATTGCACACTCAACTAAATCTGCGCCATTATCTAAGAGCAAATCTGGTTTAGCAGAAACTGTTTTGGCTACATTTCTTAGATGTTCTTCCTTGTCAGTAGATCTCTCACCGTAAATTGTCATTCCCCACGACTTTAAAACCTCAACTATGTCATCTTGAGTACTCCCCAGATTGCCAGTTCCAACAATTCTTGCCCCCCCAATTTTTAGAGTTTCTAATAAGACTGCTGTCTTTGGTTCTAAATGCAAGGAGACGCCAATTGTTTTATTAGAGAAGGGTCGTTCTCGTCTAAATGTCTCTTGAACATTTCTTAAAAGTTGCATTCGAGATCGAATCCAATTTACTCTAACTTGGCCCTTTTCCAATAATTCATTCATAAAAGTCTCTCTCGTCTAAGTAAGATTAATTTCCAATTTTATCTAACTTTGCTAAAGATAACTGAAACAATCAACGCTAAATTCTAAATTCAAAAAAATAAAGAAAACTTATTACAATGAAAAAAATAGCAGGAAAATTAGCGAAAGTTAGTGGCCATGGCTCAAAAGTAGATTCACAAACTTTGTATGATCAATGGGCAGGCAGGTATAACACAGAGTTAATTAATGAATATGGTTATATAGCGCCATTTATAACTGTTGATAAGCTGAAAGATTTTCACTTAGATAAAGATATCGAGATAATAGATGTAGGTTGCGGCACTGGCCTTGTTGGACTTGAATTGCATAAACTTGGTTATTCAAATATTGATGGATACGACATATCACAGGAAATGTTAAAGGCTGCAAAAAAAACAAAAATCTACAAAAGTTTAAAGCAGGTTGACCTTAATTTAGACTCATTTAATCCAAATAAAACTTATGATTTGCTAATATGTGTAGGTAGCTTTGGCTATGGTGCTTTGGGCCCCAAAGCATTTATTAATCTACTAAAATTAGTCAAATCTAGAGGGCTAATAATGATATTAATGAATTCAGAACCCTTTATATCTGAAAATTATCAAAAGTATATTTTAGAACTTGAAAAACAAAAATTATTCGCCATTAAATCAATCGATGATCGCAATTACATGAGCAAATTAGAAAGACCTGGCAAATTAATTATAGCAATCAAATCCTAATGAAAAAGGAAGAATAAAATGGCAAAAGCCTACGTTCTAGTGGACACGAAAATATCAGATAAAGAAAAATACGAAATATATAAAGCAAAGGCCAAACCAATTGCTGAAAAGTTTGGTGGAAAGTACTTGACGAGAGGTGGGCTGTTGGAGGTTGTGCAATCTGATTTATGGTCTCCAACCCGTCTTGTACTTGTTGAGTTTCCCTCAATAGAGAAGGCCAGGGCTTTTCATAATAGTAATGAATATGCAGATGTTAAGAAAATCAGGCTTGATAACGCTAAATCAACATTGGTAATTTTGGAGGGTTTATAAAATTTATAAATTCAATTTAAAGATGTAATTAAACTCAAGGCTCTCGTTAGCTTCTTAAATTCTAAATTGGCTTTATTACTTTCATCCCGACAACGAATAAAACCGTGTATCATGCCCTTCGCCTCAAAATAAATTGACGGAACATTTGCATCTACCAATTTTTTCACTAGAGTTTTACCTTCACTATTCAGAGGATCCAACTCTGCAGCTACAATTAGAGCTGGCGGTAAGTTTGAGTAATCCTTTTCGTAAGCTGGGATAGCCAAGGGATCGTCTATGTCTAAGTTATTTTCTAAATAAGTATTCCAAATCCAAATCATAGAGTCCTTATCTAGAAACGGAGCATGGGAGTGCTCAAGATATGAAGAGGTGTTAAAATTTAAGTCTACACATGGATAAATTAATAATTGTGCCAAAGGCATCTCAAAGTTTTCAGCTCTTAGCATTAAACATAAAGTAAGAGCTAAATTTCCACCCGCTGAGTCACCACCAACTATTATTTTACTTGGATCAATCCCGTACTGATCTGAATTTTCATAAATATTCTTAAAGATCCAGGCACATTGATTGAGTGCAACCGGATAAGGATTTTCAGGGGCTAAACTATATTCGAGCGCTATAACAGTTATATTGCAATCTAATGCTATATCTACACACACTGCATCGTGAGAGTTTAGATCACCAATTATCCATCCACCACC
>JAQWNW010000044.1 GCA_029246285.1 Paracoccaceae bacterium
ACTCTTTCTGCTCCAAATTGGTTTAAGACGGTTTGTACAATTGGTGTAATAGTATTTTTTGTCCAGTTATGATCAAACATACCCAATCCGGATAACTTGCAAAATATATTACTTTGATTGGACAAGTCTTTAAGGCGATCACTCCAATCTTCTAAGCCGAATTTTGTTCGATTATAAGGTGACCCAGCGTGACAAAGAACAATATCCAAGTTTGGTACCTTTTTTAATATTGGCGAAATTAATTCCATAAGTTCAGGAATTAATTGCAAATCAAAGGTCAGTTTACGTTCACAAATTATGTTTAATCCCTTTAGAAACTTAGGGTTGGTTAATAACTTATTTATGTTGGACAAAGAATCTTCCTCAGGGGCCCTACCAATTATCTGTCTAATCCCTTTGACTGTTTTTAGCTTTAAAAGCTCATCGAGATACTGTTCTAAATTCTTATCAGTTAAGTCAGCAAATGCTACCTGAGCTATCGGCCAACATTTTGTTTGCCTATTAATAGTATCTACCCATTTTGCTTCCTCTAATGGGTCATTTGCCCCAACTTGAATATGGACAGATCCTTGAAACCCATGATTCTTGGCATCACTTGAAAACTCATTCCAAAGATAATTTCTTTGTATTTTAGAAGGGTCTCCAAAAAATCTGCGTTCACCCTTGGCCATTAACCATGGATAGTTTACTTTTTTCAAATCCCACAGGTGGTGATGGGCGTCAATTCTCATTATTTACTCCATCTTTGCATACGAATGCAAAATTATCTTGCCGACTCATATATCAAATGTCTAGAGTATTTTAGGTTAAACAGGATTAAAACTTATGGCTGAAATAAAATTAAAAAATCTCACAAAACGTTGGGGAAATTTTGTTGGAGTAGATAGTTTTAACTTAGATATTCGAGATAAAGAATTTCTTGTGCTTCTGGGCCCATCTGGATGTGGTAAGACGACCACGATGAGAATGATTGCGGGGCTTGAAGATGTTTCTGAGGGAGAAATATGGATTGAAAATAAGTTAGTAAATTTAGAAGATCCAAAAGACCGTGATGTTGCTATGGTTTTTCAATCTTATGCTCTTTATCCGAATATGACAGTTTATGAAAATATTAAATTCCCCTTAAAAGTTAGAAAAATTGAAAAAAGTAAGCATCATGAGATGGTGTTGCGAGCGGCAGAAAAAGTTGAATTATCAGACTTACTTGAACGCAAACCCTCTGAATTATCTGGTGGGCAACGACAACGGGTTGCTTTGGCTCGAGCAATTGTCAGAGAGCCACAAGTTTTTTTGATGGACGAGCCATTATCAAATTTAGACGCAAAACTAAGAATCTCAACTCGTGCCGAAATAAAAAATTTGCAACATGAATTATCTACAACAACCATATATGTGACCCATGATCAGATAGAAGCAATGACCCTTGCAGATCGAGTTGTTGTTATGAACGAGGGTAAAATTCAGCAAGTTGGCACCCCGGCAGAAATATATGAAACTCCCTCAAATACGTTCGTTGCAGGTTTCATAGGATCGCCCGCAATGAATTTGATATCGGGTAATATTAAGGACGGTTCATTTAAACAAGAAAATCTAAAAGTATCAGGGTTGACTTTAGATGTAACTGGTGAGGTGATCTTAGGCTTTAGAGCGGAAGATGCAGAAGTTGTTACCAATAGCCCAAATTTGTCAGCTCAAGTGTTTTCGTTTGAGTTGCTGGGGGATGCGACAATGGTAACTGTTAAAACTGATAATCAACTTATATCGATTAAAGCTAAGAAGGACTATCGTGTTAATATTGGTGAGACGATTAAAGTGAAAATTCCGAGTAACAAGTGCCATCTTTTTAATGTGTCTTCGGGAGAGAGTATTATGGGAGAGGTGATTTAAATGAAAGGTTCTCGACCTTTGCAAGCTGAGTTAACTCGCAATACAGATTTGTCAAAAACGCCTGAAACGAAGAAAGTAATTGAGAGTATGGTTGATGGTTTGAATGATCATCGTATAGCTGATATTGGAGAATTCTTTTCTGAAAATTTTAGATGGATGGGCAATACCGGTTGTGGTACAAAAAATGGTTTGGCTGAGTTCCAGAGTAATTGGCAAAAACCATTTCAAGCAGCATTCTCTGATAAGATTTGCATCGATGAAGCTCGCATTTTTATGGGTGAATGGGCTGCCGCCTTTGGACATCAAGAAGCTATCCATTCTGGGGAGTTTATGGGGATACCAGCGAGTGGAAAGAAAGTAAAAATCAAATATATGGATTTTTGGAAGGTTCAGAATGGTAAGATAGTAGATAATTGGGTGATGGTTGATTTCCCTCATATTCTTGAGCAGCTAAGTGTCGATTGCTTTAAAGGTGAAGGTTGGGAGAAATATGATAATAATTCGAATAAGGCTTCAAGCCTTAAATCAGAGGGCTGAATAATGGTAAGATATTTGAAGAGTGGAAAATCTCGAGAAGAGAAGGAAAATGCAAATCAAAAAATAAAAGAAACTGTCGAAAATATCTTAAAAAAAATTGAAAAAGGTGGTGATGAAGCCGTTCGCGAATTGAGTATTCAATTCGATGATTATAATCCAAAGTCCTTCAAATTAACTGAAGTTGAAATTGAAAAGTTAGTAGGTTCCCTGACAGAAAGAGAACTATCTGATATCAAATTTGCACAGCAACAGGTAAGAAATTTTGCTGAAATTCAACGCGCTTCCATGACGGATGTTGAGGTTGAAACACTGCCGGGTGTCATTTTAGGGCACAAAAATATACCAGTGCAATCAGTTGGATGCTACGTTCCTGCTGGCAAGTTCCCAATGGTTGCCTCTGCTCATATGTCAGTTGCGACTGCGTCAGTTGCGAAAGTTCCAAGGATCATAGCATGTACACCTCCTTTTAAAGGGAAACCAAACGCTGCGGTTGTTGCAGCGATGCATTTTGGAGGAGCACACGAAATATATGTTTTGGGAGGAATACAAGCGGTTGGAGCAATGGCTTTAGGAACCTCTACAATGGATCCGGTACATATGTTGGTTGGTCCAGGAAATGCTTATGTAGCTGAAGCAAAACGGCAGTTATTTGGCCGAGTTGGAATTGATCTTTTTGCGGGGCCAACTGAAACTATGATTATTGCTGATGAAACGGTAGATGGGGAATTGTGTGCAACCGATCTTTTAGGTCAAGCAGAGCATGGCTACGACTCTCCGGCGGTACTTGTTACGGTATCTGAGAAACTAGCCAATGAAACATTGATTGAAATTGATCGAATACTAAAGATCTTGCCGACGGCTGATACTGCGGGGGTTAGTTGGAGGGACTACGGTGAAGTTATCCTATGTGATTCCTATGATGAAATGTTGGCTACTGCAAATGATATAGCTTCAGAACATGTACAAGTAATGACTGATCGCGATGATTGGTTTTTAGAAAATATGAGTAGTTACGGTGCTTTATTTTTGGGAGCCCGAACCAATGTTTCAAATGGTGATAAAGTAATTGGCACTAATCATACTTTACCTACTAAGAAGGCTGGACGATATACTGGTGGATTATGGGTAGGCAAATTCTTAAAAACGCATTCCTATCAGCGAATATTGACGGACGAAGCCGCGGTAATGCTTGGAGAATATGGCTCTAGACTGTGTATTTTGGAAGGTTTTGTAGGTCATGCAGAGCAATGCAATATCAGAGTACGTCGATATGGGGGAAAAAATATTGAGTATGGTAAGGCGGCGAAATAATGAAGCATTTGCCTAAGCTCCCAGAAGTGCCTTCATTTGATTTGACTGGAAAAAAAGCCCTTGTTGTTGGAGCTTCATCAGGAATTGGATTATCAAGTGCCTGCGCGCTCGCAGCTCATGGGGCAATTGTTACAATTGCTGCTCGAAGAACTAATGAGTTGAAAAATATCTGTGAGCAAATGAGCGAGAAGGGATGGGAGACAAATTATCTAGAAATGGATATTGCGAAAGTTGAAGAAACAATTTCTTTAGTGAACAAAAATGGACCATTTGATATTCTTGTTAATAGTGCTGGTCTAGCGCGCCACTCTCCAATGATAGAGACGACGGTTGAAGATTTTGATGAGGTGATGGCAGTGAATGTTAGAGGTGCATATTTTCTATCGCAAGCGGTCGCAAATGGCATGTTAAATTCTGGCAAAGCAGGTTCAATCATCAACATCTCAAGTCAGATGGCTCATGTTGGTGGCCTGGAGCGAGCTGTGT
>JAQWNW010000072.1 GCA_029246285.1 Paracoccaceae bacterium
AGAAGAGTGCATCGATAATTCAATTGTCTTGAGAATCCTTAGGGATGATGGGCCAGATGTACTGACTTTTACAGAAGCAGGAGGTGTCGCTCGAAGTGGCTTAAACTCAAATGGTATATCCAATACAGCGAATTATCTTAAATGTGATCGCGATTATTTAAACCTGGGGATCCCTTTGCCCTTTATTCGGCGTAAAGCACTAGAGTGTAGTTATTACTCTGATGCAATACGGGTAGTTGCGACTACCAAAAAATCTGGTGCAAATAACATGATGTTAGGATCTTCTGAAGGCATGGGTATAAATTTTGAGTGTGCTCCTGATGAAAGTTTTGCAATTATGCCAGATGATAATGGCTTAATTGTCCACGCAAATCATTGGCAGCATGTAGCAGCACTTTCTAAATTAAAAGAAACTGGGATATCATGGTCACCAGATAGTTTTTACCGTGATTTTAGGGTGCGAGAACAATTACTTCAGAAAAAAGAGTTACTAACGGCTAATGATCTGAAAGAAGCACTTTTTGATGATTTTGGTGCGCCCTTTAGTGTGTGCGTACCTCCTTATCAGGATACCGAAATCGATCCTGGGGCAACTGTTGCAATGATTATTATGAAGCCATCACTTGGAATTATGGAAATAGCTCCTTTTCCAGCAATCAACAAAAAGTTCAAACAATATCATATTGGTAGACAAAAAAATTAAATGTCAGGAAAAAGATGACAAATATGAAGCTACATACTTATTTAAACCGAGATCTTTTAGTAACAAGAGATAACAGACCTAGATGGAATCAACCGGAAACACGAAGGCATGGGTTTCATAATTTTTATAGACTGCCAAGATATACGATGTCTGTGAGGTCGGCGGAAGTTTTCGATATTGAGACGAATATTAATGAAAATATTGGATCGAGATCAGACGTCTTAAATATGACAAAAAATGAATTTTTCTCCGGAATGGCTGTGTTAAAAAATAAAGAGTTAATCTTTGAATCTTATGCTAGTGATTTTAATTCTTCGCATCCTCATTTGGCAATGTCAGTAATGAAGCTGACAATAAATTTAATTATAGGCGATCTCGTTACAAAAAAACTATTAGATCCTCAAAAAAAGGTTAAATATTATATTCCTGAGATTGGTTCTGGTTACGCCGAAGCGACAGTACAACAGGTCCTAGATATGGATTTAGAAAATGATTACTCCGAGGATTATAGTGATATGTTTGCGGATGTCTTTCTGCATGAGGCTTGTTGGGGTTGGAGGCTGAGTACCGATAAAAATCCAGAAAGTTCTCAAAAGAACTTTTTAAAAAATATAACGAGCAAAAAAGGTAAAATAAAAAATAATTCAAGCTATGCGAATTACAAATCTGCAAATACAGAAGTTCTTGCCTGGGTTGCTGAAGTTGTAAGTGGGCGAAGTTTTTTGGATTGGATTGTTGATATAGTAGAAGCAACTGGAATTGAAGGTAATTGGTACATGTCTACTGATAGAGAAGGTTTTCCTGCTTTCTCTGGAGGAGTAAGTTTGAACACTCGCGATATGGCGAGGTTTGGACAACTTTATTGTAGATATGGCCGTGGGGTGAATAATCTTCAGATAAGTTCAAAAAAATATATTAAAGAGACTATAAAAAGAAAGTCTTTGCCATTAGATGAAAGAAAAAATTCACCTAATTATTCCAACCAAACTTTCACCAATGGTACCTGGATTGGTCATGGTGGTTATGGTGGGCAGTTCTTGTTGGTAAATCCTGATACCGGTATCTCTGTTTCGTTCTTCTCTGTTTTAACGAATAGGACAGCTATGGATTATACTTATCTGGGCGATATGGTTAAAATGATGGAAGCTATTGCCTTGGAGTATTAGATTTTTTAATCTCCGCCTCAGTTCAAAGGCTTAGTTTATTTATGGCCCCAATCGTCTGGATCATCTGAGTTTCCTGGTGATAGACCAATTATATCACCATCAGTATTACACCCTAAACCCAAGACAGTTCTATTTGCATAACTGAAGTACGCACTTACTTGATTTATTTCCAAAATTTCGCCATCTGTATATCCAGAATTTCTTAATTCAATAATATTTGTTTCAGTAAGTTTAGAGGGGTTTATTGTTAAAATTTCGGCATAGCGCATCGCTAATTTCTCAGCATTTGTCAAAGGGGCATCCTCTATACTACTTGAATCGATGGCATGTCTTATAGCTATTGATTTTTCGTCATTATTTAATAACCTCTTTAATCCAGCAAAATGGTGATCAACACAGTAATCACAGCAATTCAACTTACTAACCCAGACTCCAAGTACCTCAAGAAACCATTTTGGAATAGAATTACCTGAATGATGTAAGACGTATTTGTAGATAGCCATATGGCCTTCCATAGTGTGTGGACGCAGTGAGTGGCTCATCATTATATTGTCTACATTATTGTCAGGTCCCTTAACTCTGTCATATAGTTTTCTCAGTCTTCCAGAGGTTTCTTCATATGGGATTGTTTTAATCCAAGTCATTTTCTTTCCTTCACTAAAGTACCTAAATTCTGTAGATCACTCTGTTATCTACAAATGCCTGAGTGGCAAGTAAACTTTTAATAATTATAACGGGGCTCAAGTTAAAAAGAAAAGAGATTTAAAAAAATCATGTCTGAAACTGAAGATAACTTTAATATAAAAGCAAATTTTTTGACCCTTTTGATTGGCTTGTTAGGGGCTGTAGTGGGCTATTTACTGAACATTCCCCTTGGTCGAATGTTGGGGGCCTTGTTATTTGTATTTATTTCTAAATTGGCATCAATTCCTTTAATGTTATCTAGGCATTGTTCCTCATTTGCTTTGTCTTTGGGTGGAATTTTTATGGGGAGTAGATTTCCAAATAATTTTTTTGAAGATTTTTTCATTTGGCATGTTAGTATTTTGGCGATCCCACTTTTTGTTATCTTTAGCGTTTTGTCTGTCTCTTTTTATCTCAAAATTTTTGCAAGATACGACTTGTCTACTGCCATTTTGAGTGGGTTCCCTGGTGGTATCCTTACCATGGTTAGCCTTGGGGCGGAAGCAAAGGGGCGAGAAGATACAATACTCTCAACCCACACCTTAAGAATAGTGATGACTGTTTTTGTTATGCCTTTTGCGCTTGTGTATTATGGTTATGAAATCACTGAGAATATTTCTAGTAAAACCCAGATACTAAATTATTCAAACTTGTCACTTTTTGAAATTATGATGATTATTTTAGTGAGTATTATATCTTTAATTATTGCAAGATTCTTAAAATTACCTGCCGGCGATTTGGTTGGACCAATGTTTGGCGTTGGTTACCTTTATGCCACTAAGATTATTAGTGGTGAATTGCCCCCAATTATATTGATTTTTGTGCTTTGGATACTTGGGTCAAATCTTGGACTCAGATTTCCAAAATTAGATCTAAGTTCTTTTTTAAAATTGTTCATTCACGGTTGTATAATTTTTGCTCTTCTATTTCTTTTGTCATTACTTTTTACATTCTTACTTTTGCCATTTTCTAACGAAGCAGGACTTAGTATTTTCTTAGCCTTCGCGCCAGGTGGTTTGGGGGAAATGGCCACAATTGGTGTTATTTTTGGAGCTAATCCCGCTTTTATTTCTGTCCATCACGTGGTTCGCGTGATTTTTTGTGCTCTTTTAGCAATTTTGTTATCGAAGAGATTTTTGATTAAATAAAGATTTGATAGCTTGACTTTTTGTACAAAAATCATTGTCCTGATTTTTGTATGGGAGTGAGGTAAAAATGAGTGATGATTTAAGTTTTGGCGCGAAGCTGGATAATTGGCGATCAACGCCGTACAGTAAGTGGGCTTTTCATCACGTCCGAGAGATTGTCCCAACTGCTGATGTTGAGAATAAAAGCGGACTAGTTAACGATCTAAACCTAGATATTCAGATGTTTGAAGATCTTAATCTTGAACAAGTTATGGGAGAGACAGAGACAGATGCAATCGTCATTGCACAAAATAACTCAATTTTATTTGAGAAATATAATAACGGTATGAATGAAAAATCCCCTCATATTCTCTTCTCGGTATCTAAATCTATTCTTGGATTAATTGTTGGTGCATTAATTGAGAACAAAACTCTTAATGAGAGTGATTTAATCATTAAGTTTCTTCCTGAATTAGAAATGACTGCCTACTCTGATGCAACTGTTAGAGACCTATTAGATATGCGCGTTGGAGTTAAGTTTGATGAGGATTATACGGCAACAACTGGGCCAATCATTAATTACCGTTATGCAGCTAATTGGAACCCCGTTCCAGTGGGCGTAGAGGCTGGAGATTTAAAATCTTTTATGGGAAGTTTAACTGAAAGGGATGGAATTCATAATGATCGATTTCATTATGTGTCACCAAATACAGATTTGTTAGCCTGGGTTTGTGAGCGAGCATCAGGCATTAGATATTCAGATTTAATTTCGGAGCTATTGTGGACCCCATTAGGTGCTGAGTCTTCAGGATATATAACAGTAGATAGGCTGGGAGGCATGAGAGCAGCTGGTGGAGTATGCTTTACTGCGAGAGACCTTGCACGCGTAGGTTTGATGATAGCCAATTATGGTTACGTAAATAATAAGCAAATTATTCCAGACTCTTGGATTGACGATATTATCAAAAATGGGTCTGACAGCGCTTGGGAAAAACGAATTGGGATGGATGAATTTGGTAATATACCAATGCATTACAGATCCTTTTGGTATGTTCAAAAAAATGGAGATCCATTAATTCACGGACTTGGTATTCATGGGCAATATTTGTTTATCGATCCTAAATTGAATTTGTCTGTTGCGTGGTTTTCAAGTGATAATGATGCCACTGGATCTCCTTATATCTCTCGGGTAATGAAAACTATAAAATCTATTAGAAATAAATTAAAATATGTTTAAAATTTTAGTTAAGATTTTTAAATTTTTATGATTAAATCAATATGAAAGCTATCGGTTATGGAAATAAGCTGTAAAGATCCTGTAATATTAAATCAGTGGCATCCAGTTTCGTCTTTGGATGTTTTAACGATGGATACTGTTGAAAATACCATATTGTTGGAGTCAAAGATATCCTTTCAACTTAATTCTAAAGAGGAAGTGACAGCTTGGTTGTCGCTGGATGATGAAAAAACTTTGCTACCGACGCGTATTTCTTATGGGTTTATCTGGGTTTCTTTAGGAAATCCTCCAAAAGATCTTTTCCTTTTTCCAGAATTTAGTGAATCAGATAGGCAAAATGTAGCTACTGGTGTTTTTGGTGTAAATGTTTCGGCGGGGAGAACTGTTGAAAATTTTTTAGATATGGGACACTTTCCATACGTACATAGCGGTATTTTGGGAGAAGAGCCTCATACAGAAGTCAAGGAATATGATGTAGAGATTTCTGAAGAGCGTGACGAAGTATTAGCGACTAGTTGCAAATTTTATCAACCTCAAGCAGCAGTGAATTCTAATGAAGGAATGGATGTGGATTATATCTACAGAGTACCTCATATAAATTGCGCGTTGTTATATAAAACCAGTCCAGTTGATGATGCGAGATTAGACGTTATAATCATATTCGTTCAACCAATGGGTGAAGAGTGGGTCAGGGCACATACAGGAATGTGCCTTATTGATGATGAAAGTACGGCAGAGCAAATCAGACAATTTCAACAGACCATATTTGGGCAAGATAAACCAATTTTAGAGAACCAATATCCAAAGCAATTGCCATTAGACTCTCGGATAGAGACCCCGATCAGAGCTGACAAATCTGCAATTGCCTATCGCCGATGGTTGTCACAAAAAGGTTTGCAATATGGCGTTATACCGAGTGCAATTTAAGATAAGAAAATAAACATGCTAAATGATTTAAAAAAGATATGGCACCCGATAGCTTCAAGTGCAGAAGTGCAAAAACGACATGTTTTTCACGCGCAATTATTAGGGCGGGAATACGCAGTTTGGCGCGCGGATGATGGAAATGTTAATGTTTGGGAAAATAGGTGTCTTCATCGTGGAGTACGACTTACAATTGGGATAAACGAAGGCACAGAGCTTCGATGCCAATACCATGGATGGCGGTATGCAAATCGAACTGCGGGTTGTACTTACATTCCGGCACACCCAGCCGATGCTCCTGCTAGAACAATTTGCAATAATACATATCCGGTCAAAGAGGCAATGGGGATGGTTTGGTCTGGAGAAGAAGCCTTTGCTGAACCTGTGCATTTTAAGAATTTTGAAAAATATACTGTGCTTAGGCCCATTCCAATAAATGGAAATTTTAATATTATCAGAGAAATGTTGAGTGCTAAATATCGATTGTTGGGTCACACGACGCGTGATGAAGTAAACGGTGTTTTAAAGGTAATCCTAAAAAACGGAGAGGTAATATTATTCTTTGTTCAACCACAAGATAGTAATTTATCTGTTTTACGAGGAGTGGTTAATCAAAAATACTCAGATTCGGAGAGAGTTCTTTTTTTAAGAGCGCAAAACCGAATTTTACAAAGTTTAAGAAATGATATCGAAGTATTATCTAAAAAAAGACAGATAGACCCTATGATCGTGCAAATAGCGCAAGTTTCTTCAGAATTGTCAAAAATGCCTCAAAAAAAAGATATAGGTCGGCAAGCTGTTTTACGGGTTCAAGTTGCTGAGAAGAAAAAAACAGCTAAGGATATTGTTAGCATCAAATTGGTTTCTTTACGTGACCAGCTGCCGACTTTTCAGCCTGGTGCTCACATTGACCTTCATCTTCAGAATGGATTAATTCGTCAATACTCATTAGTTAATGGTCCTGGAGAGACAAATTTTTACAATATTGGCGTAAAATTGGATGCCCTTAGTACCGGTGGTTCAGAATATCTTCATAAAGATATTCGGGAAGGGGACGTCTTAGCTTGTTCAGTGCCAAGAAATAATTTTCCTCTTCGCCGAGATTCTTTGAAAACTATTTTTGTGGCAGGAGGCATTGGCTTAACTCCACTTCTTTCGATGGCTCAGTCATTAGATGTTATGAATTTGAATTATGAATTTCATTACTTTGTGCAAAACGAAGATCACATCGCATTTAGTTCTATCTTAAAGAAATTGAAAAAAACACCTTTAGTTCATCAAGGCCTATCGCCCAAACTTACAAAAAAGAAATTGAATGAAATACTACTTTACCACAATAACTCAATGAATTTATACGTGTGTGGCCCTGGTCCTATGCTGGAAACAACTAGGCAGGTAGCAGCTGAATTGGATTGGCCTGACAACTCAGTTCATTTTGAATACTTTAAAAACAGCAATGTGATTGATGATAGCTCTAGTTTTAAAATAGAGTTGGCACGATCTGCACTTTCTTTAAAAGTTCAATCTGGGCAGAGTGTGCTTGAAGTTTTGAGGGCTAACGGCCTTGACTTGCCTAGTTCATGTGAGCAAGGGGCATGTGGGACTTGTAAAGTATCTGTAGTAGATGGGGCGATTGATCACCAAGATGTCTATTTGAATGAAAGTGAGAAACTTAAAGGAAATGTTATGATGACCTGTGTTTCAAGGGCGCTTTCTAAACGTTTAATTTTGGATATATAGGATTTTAATGATTGAACTTTACGATTACGAGTTATCAGGAAATTGTTATAAAATTCGACTAATGTTGTCTTTTTTAAAGTTGGATTATGTTTCAAAAAAGGTGGAATTTCATCCAGGTAAGGAGCATAAATCTGAAAAATTTCTAGAGATAAATCCTTTAGGTCAATTGCCAGTGTTGTCCGATACAAATTTAGTGTTAAGGGATGCACAGGCAATACTTGTTTATTTAGCCAGGAAGTATGATAAAAAAAATATTTGGTGCCCAATCGATGACCCGGAAAAACTGGGACTTATTGCTCAATGGTTGTCTTTTGGAGATTTAATAACTGGAAGTTCTTCAGCAGCGCGGTTGCACGATACGTTGTTTTATACTGAGTTTGATATTGGAGAATGTAGGGAGAGGGCTCATGCCCAATTTAGGATTTTAGATGAACATTTATTTTTTCAGGAACAGCTCAATCAAAGTTGGATTTGTGATGGTGAAAAGCCTACGATCGCAGATATAGCTTGTTTTCCTTACATCGCACTTTCTGAAGAAGGTGGCATTTCGCGAATGTCCTATCCTGCAATAAGGCGATGGATGGACAGGTTTAAAAGAATTGACGGTTTTATTGTCATGCCAGGGGTTTTCCCCGCTGGACCACGGTCATTCTGATAATTACCCTTTGGTTTCCGAGGATATTACATATGCATTCCCTGGGAGAGGTGGAACGCAAGATCCACAGGTTCGTGGGGATATGATTTATTTTAATACACCTAATAACGGAGCAGTTTTTGCTGCTGGTTCGATCGCTTGGAGCCAGGCTCTTCCGATTAATGATGGTGATAATAATGTTGGTCGTATCATGCGAAATGTAATCAATGCATTTATACGGGAAGGTTCCTTACCAGGTTCTGAGTTTATCGGTGATGAAAAGCATTGGCGTTAAATTTGGTGCGAAACATTTAACGGTATTATAATACCATAATTTTAAGATATTGTTTTCATTATATTTTCTCTAAATAAAGTTATTGACTTGTTGTTTTAAAGCTGTAAAAGACGTCGATAATAAGAGATAAACAATTCGTTATTTTTAATATGGTGAAAAATATGAAAACTTATACGGCAAAGCCGGCTGATATTCAAAAAAAATGGATCTTGATTGATGCTGAAGGTGTTGTTTTAGGCCGTTTGGCGTCACTAGTAGCTATGAGATTACGTGGCAAACACAAGGCATCCTTTACTCCTCATATGGACATGGGCGACAATGTAATAATTATAAATGCTGATAAGGTTCAAATGACGGGTAAAAAGAGAACAGACAAAATTTATTATTGGCACACTGGTTATCCAGGTGGAATAAAACAAAGAAGTGCTGGTGATATATTAGAGGGTAATCATCCCGAGCGAGTTTTAACGAAGGCAATTCAAAGAATGTTACCCGGTGGACCTTTAAGTAGACAGCAGATGACAAACTTACGCGTTTATGCAGGGGCGGAGCACGGTCATGAGGCTCAAAATCCTGAAATTGTTGATGTAAAATCAATGAATCCCAAAAATAGTAGGAGTGCTTAATTATGAGTGAAGATATTAAATCTTTAGATGGGTTAAAGTCTGCTGTTTCAGGAGAAGAAGTTCCGATGGAAGCCGTAGCGGCACCAAGAGAACCTAAGCGCGATGATTTGGGTAGATCTTACGCAACCGGTAAAAGGAAAGATGCTGTTGCACGAGTTTGGATAAAACCAGGTTCTGGAAGGGTCATGATAAATGGCCGTGAAATGAACGTATATTTTGCTCGTCCAGTACTTCAAATGGTGCTTCGTCAACCATTTGAGGTTGCAAGTGTAACTGGTCAATTTGATGTCATGGCGACTGTAAAAGGTGGTGGCTTGTCTGGACAAGCTGGGGCAGTAAAGCACGGTATATCAAAAGCACTGCAGTTGTATGATCCAACTTTAAGAAGTGTTCTAAAGGCGGCAGGTTTCTTAACTCGAGACAGTAGGGTAGTTGAGCGAAAGAAATATGGTAAACGTAAGGCGCGTAGAAGTTTCCAATTTTCGAAGCGTTAAGTTTTCAAACATTTGCATCTACGAATTTTTTTATAAAATTAACCACTTACAGAGATGTAGGTGGTTTTTTTATGCAGTTTGATGCTAATTTATAAATTAGTTCGTTGATTTTTAAAAATTTGAATTGCTATTAAATAAGTGAACCAAGAAAAAATACCGATTATAAACAGAATTGATATTAACCCTTGATAACCAACTATCTTCCACATTACCGCTCCAAAATATGGGGCAATTGCTGTGCCTAAAAGATAAGCTGATCCTAGATATCCTGATTTTAATCCAAACTGTTTTTCACCCAACAGAATTCTTGTCATAACAGGTCGTAAGACACTTATAGTTCCATAACTTGTGCCAAAAATTAAGATAAATAAGATTAATTTTATGGTTGAGGAGTCACTGAAAAATAAAACTGTCATAGATAGAGTCATACCTGGTAAGACAAAAATACTAAATTTCTGAGTTGATATAAATTTTTCAGAGAAAAGCATAATTAGACGGCCAAGGATTTGAGTTGGCCCGAGACAAGCAGCAGCCAGGATTGCAAGGTCAGATGGATAGCCTCGTTCGGAGAGAATAGGGAGTAGATGGTTAATAGTTGAGCCATGGGTTATTGCAAGTAAAGCGAAGCTAATAGCCAAAAAAATCAGTAATGGATTTTTTAGACTAACAGGGTTATTTACATTGTCTTGGTCGCTATTTAAAACTGTTGTTTTAAGATCATTTCGTAAAAGTGAGGAGCCTATTAATAGTAGGGGTGCGGCTATAAATATAACAACTATTCCAAATATCATTACTGTCGTCTGCCAGCCAAAAATATTAGATATAAAATGAGATAAAGGAAAGCAAATTGTACTTGCAAAACCGGAAATTAATGTAATCGAAAGAATATCTCGTTTTGCCTTTTCACCTCGATATTTTGTAACAAAGGAAAAACAAGGTTCATATAGACAGCCTGACATTGAAATTCCAAGCAAAATCCAGATTAGATAAAACTGCCAGAGCATTGAAATTGTTGATAAAAATAACAATTCAAAACCCCCTAATAACGCTGAGAAAAAGAGTAAAAAGTGACCGTATCCCTTGTCGATAATTTTACCAGAAATAGGTGAAAAAAATGCAGAAGTAAGTAGTGCCAATGTGATTGCTAAAGAAATTTCCAGTATACTCCAACCACTAGAGTTTTCCCATCTAAGGATTAGGGCTGGAAATATATAGTAAATACAAGCCCAAACCAGGGTTTGCCCAAGTGACAAGAGAATTATTGGAACGTTTATCGGCATGATTAGGACACTCTAATCAGAATAAAATGTTATGCCATACTTAATTCATCCACACTTAAGCCGTAAATGGCATCAGATCCTACGGTCGCGGTTTTACAAAGTTGTGATGCTTGGGGTAAAACATGAGATAAATAAAATTTTGCTAATTTAATCTGCTTATCTGATTGATCTTCCGCTAGAGCGCCCTTTAAATGATAATATCCACCCAAAACGAGTGCAAAAGCTTCCAGGTAAGACGTCGCGCCAGCAAACCTCTCATTTAAGTCCTCACAATTTATCATCCACTGAGTAGCTTTAGTTAGTATATCAGCAGCGGATTTAAGGTCTTCGTTAAGTCCGGTGATGTTATTGCAATCAGAGGTAATTAATTCTTGAATTTCATTTAGTAGATTGAAGGCGGCATCTCCTCCATCCATTAGTTTTCTAGATACTAAATCTATTGCTTGAATTCCATTGGTTCCCTCATAAATAGAAGTTACTCTAACGTCTCGCCAATATTGTGCTGCTCCAGTCTCTTCAACGAAGCCCATCCCGCCATGTACTTGAATACCTAAGTTTGAAACCTCGATACCGGTTTCAGTCCCAAATGATTTTGCCATCGGGGTTAATAGAGCTGCCCTGCTGATCCAAAATTCTTCTTGTGAAGCATTGCTCATGTCAATTGCCACAGCGGTAGCCAAGCATATCGCCCTTGATGCATAGGTCTTTGATTTCATAATCATTAACATGCGCCTGACATCCGCGTGATCGATTATTGTTCCAGTTTCATTTGTTAATGTTTTTCCTTGCTTTCTCCCCGCAGCGAAAGTTAAAGCTTTTTGAAATGCTGCCTCTGCAGTCCCTAATCCTTCTGCTCCTACTCCCAATCTTGCATTGTTCATCATGGTAAACATTGCCTTCATACCTTGATGTTCTTTTCCAATCAGCCATCCAGTTGCTTGATCATATTCCATTACCGCTGTTGGAGATCCGTGCAAACCCACCTTATGCTCTAACGAAACCACATTTAGGTTATTTTTCTTCCCAATGGACCCATCATGATGGGGTAAGAATTTTGGCACAAGAAAAAGACTAATACCCTTGGTGCCTTGAACCCCATCTGGTAATCTTGCCAAAACGAGGTGACAAACATTATTGGTAAAGTCGTTGTCCCCCCAACTAATGTAAATTTTTTGGCCGCTTATAGCGTAGGTATTATCATCATTCTTTATCGCTTTTGTTGTAAGAGCGCCTACATCTGAACCAGCTTGCGGTTCGGTTAAATTCATAGTTCCTGACCATTCACCTGTAATGAGTTTAGGAAGGTAGAGTGTTTTTATTTCTTCGCTAGCATGATGCTCTAAAGCCTCAATCTGTCCTTGTGTCATTAAAGGATTTAGGGCTAACGAAAGACATGAGCTATTTAGCATTTCATTTACACAGTTCTGAATGGTTAATGGCAATCCCATACCCCCATATTTTGAATTAGCCGCAACGCCAATCCAACCACCATCAGCAATAGCTTTGTAACCATCAGAAAAACCAGGAGCAGTTCTAACAACACCATTTTCTAAAAAGGCAGGTTGCTGGTCTCCAACGCTCTGAAGGGGATTCAATTCCATTTCAGCCATTTTTGCAGCTTCATTTAAAATGGCTACTGTCGTCTCTAAGGAGGTATCTTCGAAATAGGACGTATTCTCTAAAAGATTATAATCAACAACATTTTTTAACAAAAATGTCATATCATTTATTGGTGCTCTATAGCTCATATAGCTTTTGATCCTGTATTTGTTAGCTTATTTAATACTATTTTCTGATTTTTAAAGTTAAAAATCTAAATTTCATAAATTTATTGAAGGTTATGGATATAAGCACTAAAGATTACTTGAATAACTTGGAGGGTAGTTGTGTCTTCAGTGCATAAAGTAGCAATTCTTGGTGCCAGTGGCTACACTGGAGCTGAATTGGTTAGAATAATATCAACACATCCCACGATGTCTATTTCCGCACTGAGCGCTGATCGAAAGGCAGGGATGACCATGGACACTGTTTTTCCTCATCTAAGGCATTTGTCTCTTCCAAAACTTGAAAAGATTAATGATGTTAATTTTGAGGGTATTGATTTAGTGTTTTGCGCTTTGCCTCATGCCACCAGTCAAAGAATCGTCAAGGAGTTGCCAACTCATGTGAAAGTTGTCGATTTATCCGCAGATTTTAGATTACGAGATCCAGAGATCTACAAGGAGTGGTATGGGAAAACTCATGATGCGATCGAATTGCAAAAAAAAGCGGTATATGGCTTGACTGAATTTTATAGATCAGAAATCAAAGAGGCTAATTTAGTTGCATGTACAGGGTGTAATGCGGCGACGGGATTATATCCATTATTACCACTTATCAGAGACGATGTGATAGATTTAAACGAAATTGTAATAGATTTGGCTACGGGAGTATCTGGCGCAGGTAGATCTCCCTCTGAGTCAATAATACATTCTGAAATATCTGAAGGTTTTCATGCTTATAATATCGCTAAGCATCGTCATACAGCCGAATTTGATCAGGAATTCTCTAAAGCGGCAAATAAGAAGGTTGAAATTACCTTTACTCCGCATTTGTTACCGCAAAATCGAGGAATTTTAGCTACTATATATGTTAAAGGAGAAGCTGATAAGATCCACAAATCTTTATGTGATATGTATAGAAATGAATATTTTATTTCTGTATTGCCATTAGGAGAAGCTCCGGCTACGCGCCATGTTAGGGGGTCAAATTTCGTACATATTGGTGTTGTAGCAGATAGACGATCAGGTAGGTGTAGAGTTTTTTCGACTTTGGATAATTTAACGAAGGGATCTTCAGGACAAGCTGTGCAAAATGCTAATATCATGCTCGGGATTGAAGAAACTTCAGGTCTTTTAATGGCGCCACTATTTCCCTAATGTTATCATTAAAGAAAAAACGACGTATTCAACTTTTAATAATTTTAGGTGTATTTTTGATTATTGCTACCGCTTTAATCGGTTACGCAATGAAAGATGGCATACAATATTTTCGTTCCCCTTCACAGATTGTTTTAAATCCGCCATCTTCAAATGAACGATTTAGGTTGGGAGGCTTAGTTAAAGAGGATAGTTGGGTAAAAGGTGATAAACATCAGTTTTTGGTTACAGATAATTCTAAAGACATAAAAGTTACGTATAGAGGAATTTTGCCAGATTTATTTCGTGAGGGGCAGGGTGTGATAGCAACTGGTTATTTTAAAGATGGATTGTTTGAAGCAATAGAAATTCTTGCCAAACATGACGAAAATTATATTCCCAAAGAAGTGATGGAAACCCTGAAAGATCAAGGAGTTTACAAACCATCGAGTTAAATATCTTAACTTTTGCCTTAACTCGGATTTAAAAGGAGTTAAGATTAAATCTGTCGCATTGGAAGCTAAGTTTATTTGTTCTATCTTAAGGTTTAGTAGGTAAAGGTTTTTATGATAGTAGAGTTTGGGCATCTAGCACTTATAATAGCATTTTGTGCTTCTGTTTTTCTAATCGTAGTGCCAACTATTGGATTGCGATACCGCTGGATCAATTTTACAAACTTAGCTTCACCATTAACTATATCTCAATTTTTATTCACTCTAATCAGTTTTTTAATTTTAATGTCAGCTTTTGTAAGATCAGATTTTTCAGTGAAATTGGTGGCAAAAAACTCCCATACTTTAAAACCTCTTCTTTACAAAATCAGTGGAACTTGGGGTAATCATGAGGGGTCAATGCTGCTTTGGGTATTGATACTTACATTTTTTGGTTTTTTGGTAGCTTGTTTTGGGCAAAGTTTGCGGCATGACTTTAAGGTAAAAGTTTTAATAATCCAATCAACCATTGCAGCTTTTTTCTATGCTTTTATACTGTTTACCTCAAATCCATTTGAACGATATTCGATTCCTCCATTTAATGGATTAGGGCTGAATCCGTTACTGCAAGATCCTGGATTAGCATTTCATCCACCTTTCCTATATTTAGGGTATGTCGGGCTCTCAATGTCCTTTAGTTTTGCAATCGCAGCATTGATAGAGGGAAAGGTTGATTCAGTTTGGGCTAGGTGGGTTAGACCCTGGACACTAATTGCCTGGATTTTCTTAACTATCGGTATCGCGTTGGGAAGCTGGTGGGCGTATTATGAGTTGGGTTGGGGTGGTTGGTGGTTTTGGGATCCAGTTGAAAATGCATCATTTATGCCTTGGCTTATTTCAGCTGCCTTGGTTCATTCTGCTATTGTTTTGGAAAAAAGAGAAATATTGAAAAGTTGGACTGTCCTTTTGGCTATTCTTGCATTTTCATTTTCTTTACTTGGTACTTTTATAGTCCGATCAGGGATTATAACATCTGTTCACGCTTTTGCGAGTGATCCAACAAGAGGAATATTTATTTTATTGATACTTGTTGTTGCAACTGGTGGAGGATTAATGCTTTTTGCAATTCGGTCCCGTGACTTGAGTTCTAGGCAGTCATTTTCAGTAGTTAGTAGAGAGAGCGCTCTGATAGTAAATAACTTACTACTGGTAGTTTCTGCGTTTGTGGTTCTAATTGGGACGCTATGGCCTTTGTTTTCTGATTTAGTTTTTGAGAAGAGGGTGAGTGTCGGTGCTCCTTATTTTAATATCGCCTTTACTCCCTTTTTTGTGGCAATTTCTATGGTTTTGCCTGTTGGTGCGATGTTGGCTTGGAAGAGGGCTAAATTAAATCAAACTGTGTTCTCTTTATGGCCCGCTTTGATACTTGGTGTTGCATTGGGTGCAATTGTCTGGGGTTTTCAAACTGGGGGTAGGATTTTAGGCCCAGTTGGGGTTTCTTTAGCAACTTGGTTAATATGTGGTGCATTAACGGATATTTGGGTACGTGCGCGCGGGAATACAGTAACTAAACGCATTAGTCGGCTGATACGAGGGCATAGATCAGATTTCGGTAAATGTGTTGCCCATTGTGGTTTAGGTATAATAATTTTTGGCATTTCTGCTATAACTGCATGGGAAACAGAAGATATTAGAATTGTTAGTCCAGGCGAAAAGTATAGTATGGGCCAATATGAATTGCAATTTTTAGGTGTGAGACAGTATCAGAATCAAAATTTTATGACCACTCAGGGGGAGTTTCGTGTTGATAAAGATGGAGAGTTTTTTGGATCTCTTTTGCCTGAAAAGCGATTTTATCCTGTAGCAGGTATTTGGACAACAGAAGCAGCAATAGATCAGAGTCTTCTTCGAGATCTTTATATAGTTCTTGGAGAGGCACAAGATGATGGTAAATGGACAGTTAGAACTTATGTTAAGCCTTTTGCAATATGGATATGGCTTGGAGCGTTGTGTATGGCACTGGGGGGCATATTAAGCATTTCAGATAGACGGTTTAGATTTTCTGCGGGTTCCAAGAAGGTTTTATAGGTTTTTTATGTTATACATTTTGCGGGTAAGATTTATTGTTTATGTACTTACAATATTTTTAATACCTTTTTTCGCATTAGCAGTTGAACCCAATGAGATTTTGATCGATTCCAACCTTGAAAAGAGAGCTAGAATTATATCGAAAAGTTTAAGATGCCTTGTGTGTAGAAATGAGAATATTGATGAGAGCAATGCAGAATTAGCGCGGGATTTACGGATCTTGGTAAGAGAAAGATTATCAGTAGGTGAAACTGACAAAGAAATCATCAATTATGTTGTTGAGCGATATGGAGAATACGTGCTTTTAAAGCCAAAATTTAGTCTTACAAATATTTTACTTTGGTTTTGTGGCCCCGTTATGCTAATTTTTGGTTTCTTTTTTGCCTTTTTATCATTCAGTAAAAATAGAAGTAGTGAAGATATCGTTTTAACTACTGAGGAAGAAAATAAGATTTCAGAATTACTGAAGGATTGACCTTTGATCTAAAGTAATATTTTAACAGTTTATGAGATTTATTTGAGGTATGTTATGAAATATGACGCAATTAGATATCGTGTTGAGAATGATATAGCGGTTGTGACGCTTAATCGTCCAAAGGTAATGAATGCCTTAACAATACAAATGCGCGCTGAAATAGAAAATGCTTTTCAAAGAGCAGCGAAGGAAGCTCGGGTCGTGGTTATGACCGGTAAAGATAGAGCATTCTGCACAGGCCAAGATCTGGGTGACAGAACGAGTGCTGCAGACGTTGATATGGAGCAATCTTTAAAGAAGACCTATCAACCCATGTTGGAAGCGATATTCAATTGTCCTATTCCAACAATTTCTGCCGTTAATGGACCAGCTGCAGGTGCTGGAGCGAATCTTGCTTTAGCAGCTGATATTGTTATCGCAGCTGAAAGTGCTTATTTTTTGCAGGCTTTTGGTAGGATTGGTTTAATTCCGGATGCTGGAGGCACTTATACCATGCCACGTTCCATGGGTTTTGCTAAAGCTCTTGGAGCATCGTTATTTGCAGAAAAAATCCCTGCACGTAAGGCTGATGAATGGGGGTTGATTTGGGAAGCAGTTCCTGATGAAAAATTTGAAGAAACTTGGCGAGCAAGAGCTGATTACCTGTCAAAAGGACCCACACTCGCATTTTCTAAAATGAAACTTGCTTTAAGAGAAAGCTGGAATCACACTTTAGATGAACAATTAGCTATGGAGGCGAAAATCCAAGGAAATGTAGGTAAGTCTCGTGATTTCATTGAAGGTGTAAGTGCATTCTTAGAAAAGAGACCGGCTAAATTTGAAGGACGTTAAAAGCCTGAATTTAAGAATGAGCTCATTTCTTCCAAGGAAGCAGCTGCTTCAGGAATTTGGGGGTAATACTCAAAGACGTGCCACATTCCTTCCCAAACACGTAATTCGACATCAACACCTGCTTCACGCATAACGCGAGATAATCTAGTACCTGAGCTTAATAGAAAGTCTCGCGTGCCACTAGTAATGAGTGTCTTCGGGTAAGAAGAGTTAAATTTACCATAAATAGGTGATAAAATCGGATCTGTTGGATCTTCAGTTCCTGCATAAGCCTGTACTACTTTTTCTGTAGATTCTAATGTTAAGCTCGGATCCTGATTTTTATAAAATCGACTACTATCTCCTTCATTAAAAACATCCGCCGCTGGAGAAAGTAAGCCCATACACTTCGGCATAAGCATCCCATTGTCTTGCAAGAGATGAGTAAGAGATAATGCTAGTGTTGCGCCAGCACTTTCTCCTAACAATAGAGGGGGACAAGATTCATTTTCCCAGATTGATTTTGCAAAAGATAAGAGATCAGTTATCGCAGTAGGAAAGGGATGTTCTGGTGCAAGTGGATAATATGGGCATAATATAGTTGCTTGGGTGGAGTTTGCGATATGAGCTGTTATTGGAAGGTCGTTGAATGGACAGCCTGTAGTGAAACCTCCTCCGAATAAATATAAAATTGTTCTACCTTTTAAAGCAGATTTTGGAGTAATTTTCATTACTTTTGTATTATAAATATTTATATCTTGGACATTGCATTTAAATTTCGCTAAAGCGTTTTCGGAGTTTTGTCGGCTGTCTTTATCTATGGATAAACGTAAGCGTTCCATATCATTAAAATCAACATATTTTGTCTCAAGTTTAGACAGTTCTTTGTAGAGATCTTTCGCTTCAGAACTCATCAGGCCGATAGCTTGCTTTGTCACTATTCAATCCTCAGATATTTTATCTAGAATTCGAGCCCAACTTCTTATTCCTTTGTGGAAACTAGATAAATCATATTTTTCATTTGGTGAATGAATTTTATCGTCATCCTTGCCAAATCCGATCAACATCGAATCTGTATTTAAAATATCTTTAAAATGTCCTGCTATGGGAATGGATCCTCCGCAACCAACAAAAGTAGCCTCTTTTGGCCATTCATCAGATAGCGCTTGTCTGGCTTTTTCAAAGGCTGCGTTAGAAGTAGACATTTGTGTCGCTTTTGATGGTGTTTCCTCTATGAATTTTACTGAACAATCTGGAGGCAAGCAACTCGCAATATATTGCTTTAAACTTTTTAATATTTGTTTAGGGTCCTGATCTCCTACTAATCGAAAACTAATTTTAGCCGTCGCTTTTGAAGGTAAGACTGTTTTGAACCCTTCTCCTTGATAACCACCGTATATGCCATTAACGTCGCAAGTTGGCCTTGACCAAATCATTTCAAGTGGTGTCCGGTCTGCTTCTCCTGCGGGTTTGGTCAAATCCACTTCATTCAAAAAATTTAAATGGTCAAAAGAAAGATTATCCCATTGATCACTGATGTTTTGAGGTAACTCCGGAACTCCATCATAGAATCCGGAAAGTGTTATTTTTCCATCCTCATCGTGTAGACCTGCTAAAATTTTGTTTAACACGCGGATAGGGTTTATTGAAATTCCACCATACATGCCTGAGTGCAAATCTCTTGATGGACCAGTAATTTCGACTTCGATCTTAACCAGACCTCTTAACATTGTAACGATACCAGGCGTTTCTTCTCCAAAAAGTCCCGTGTCACATATCAACGCAATATCGCTTTTTAATTCTTCAGTATTTGCCTCCATGAATGGAACAAGTGATGGAGAGCCACTTTCTTCTTCACCTTCAAAAAAGATAGAAGTTTTTACCGGTAATTTTCCATTAACCTTAATCCATGCTCTACAAGCCTCCACAAAAGTCATTAATTGACCTTTGTCATCGGCGGCTCCTCTTGCCCTAATTACTTTACCATTTTTTGTATCTTCAATTGAGGGTTCAAATGGAGGATTATCCCATAGATCCAATGGGTCAACCGGTTGAACATCATAATGCCCATAAAACATTATCTTGGATCCAGGACCATCTGAATGTGCTATAACCATTGGATGCCCAAGAGTAGCTCTTTTACTAGCTTTAAATCCGATGTCTGAAAGTTCACTTACAAGCCAATCTGCTGCCTTCTCACATTCAGCGTCATAATTTGAGTCGGTTGAAATTGACTCAATTCGAAGAAGTTCAAACAAACGATCTGTGGAATTAGAGAAATCTTCGTCAATTTGAGTTAAAACTTTTGAGATACTCATGTTAGTTACACCCTTTTATAATATCTATGCTCATTAGAATTAAATAGTTCTTAACTCTTAGTAATCCAACCTCCTCCGAGTACACGCGTACCATCTCTTTCGTAAAATACGCATGCCTGTCCTGGAGCTATACCTTCTTCAGCCTTGTTTAACGTTACTGATGCTGACTTTGCATCTTCTGTAGTTACAAGAGCCTCTACGGGCGTAGAGGTTGAGCGAACTCTGACCTTTAATTTTCGTTCTTGAATTTCTTCAAAAGGCTTATCGCCAATCCAATTTACATCTTTTATTTTTATTGTTTTGGTTGATAATAATTCTTTTTCACCAACAATAACCCTTCTATTTACTGCATCTAGCTCCAATACATAAAGTGGATCTCCCCCACCAATGCCCAAGCCACGCCGTTGTCCGACGGTATAGTTAATTATGCCTTTATGTTCACCTAATTTTACACCCCTGGTATCTACAATATACCCTGGTTCAACTGCTTCTGGTTTTAATTTTTTTATAACGTCTGCATATGAACCATTGGGTACGAAACATATATCTTGACTATCTGGTTTATCTGCGACGGATAGATTGTATTTACGGGCCAGTTCTCTTGTTGCAGTTTTTGAGTTTAAATGACCAAGGGGAAATCTTAAAAAATCTAATTGCTCTTGTTTGGTTGTAAATAAAAAATAGCTTTGATCCTTACTTGAATCAGCTGCACAATGAAGTTCAGCTTTGTGTTGGCCAAGTTTTCTCTGGATGTAATGCCCAGTTGCCATGCAGTCAGCGCCTAAATCCTTAGCGGTTTCTAATAGGTCTTTAAATTTTACTCGCTCATTACATCTGATACAGGGCACTGGCGTTGAGCCATCAAGATAACTTTCTGCAAATTCTTCAATGACATTCTCTTTAAACATATTTTCATAATTTAGTACATAATGAGGAAAATCCATTAATTCAGCGATACGCCGGGCATCATGAATATCTGTTCCGGCACAACATGCACCCTTTTTGGATATTGCGGCGCCGTGGTCGTATAATTGTAAGGTAACTCCTATTACTTCATAATCCTGCTCTTTCAGCATTGCTGCTACGACAGAGCTGTCAACTCCGCCCGACATTGCAACGACGACTCTAGTCATTGATGGGTCTTTTCTTATACCTAATGAGTTTATTGTTTTTGTCATGCCTATCACTTTTTATTCAATTCATTATATATAACTATTATTACGAGCCACAAGGGAGACTTCTAGTCGTTTATCTTATAAGAGTACAACTTCACTTTCATTGTTATTTTGGTATGTTTTGCTCAGAAGTTTGATATAAGTATTAAAATATTGATTGGTCTACTATTAGGATAAAAAAGATATGCAAAATGAAATCGCTAATTATTCTAAAAGTGAGGCTAAGAGAGAACTCGCTCGTCTTTCGCTTTTATTAAAAAGAGCTAATCAAGCATATCACCGCGATGATGATCCAATAATTTCTGATAGTGAATTTGACAAGTTAAAGGCACTTAATCAAGAAATTGAAAAACATTTTCCAGAATTAAAAAGAAGAGATAGTCAGTCACAAACAGTTGGAGCAAAGCCCGCAAGAGGTTTTTCCAAAATAAAACATTCTATTAGAATGTTATCATTGGCAAATGCATTTGATGAAAATGATCTTATTGAATTTGATATCAGGGTAAAAAAGCATTTAGGGCTGCCAGAAGTCCACCAAATCTCGTATGTGGCAGAGCCTAAAATTGATGGTTTATCACTTTCATTAAGATACGAAAAAGGAAGGCTTATTTATGCTGTAACGCGTGGAGATGGAGAGATTGGCGAGGATGTTACTGAAAATGCTCGGACGATTAAATCTATACCAGAGATGATTGAATCTGATTATGATGTTTTGGAAGTTAGAGGAGAGGTGTACATCTCCCATGAAGATTTTTTGAGTCTAAATAAAAAGCAAGAAGAGAAAGGAGAAAAGCCTTTTGCTAATTCTAGAAATGCGGCTGCCGGCTCTTTAAGACAGTTGGACAATGAAATTACAAAACACCGGCCTCTGAAATTTTTCGCATATGCTTGGGGTGAGGCATCTAAAGCATTGGGCCAAACCCAATTTGCAGCTATTGCAAAGTTAAATTCATTGGGGTTTGAAACTAATCCACTTACTAAAAAAACGAATTCAATAATGGGTTTGATTGATCATTATAAATTAATTGAGCAGAAAAGAAATTCAATCGGGTATGATATCGATGGTGTTGTTTATAAAGTTGATGATTTGAGTCTTCAGCTGCGCTTAGGGTTTACAACTTCAACGCCGCGGTGGGCTATTGCTCATAAGTTTCCAGCCGAATTAGCTTGGACATTTCTCAAAAAAATTGATTTACAGATTGGTAGAACCGGAGCACTTTCACCTGTCGCTCGTTTAGAGCCAGTAACAGTTGGGGGCGTGGTGGTGTCAAACGCAACTTTACACAATGAAGATTACATTGCAGG
Source organism: Paracoccaceae bacterium (assembly GCA_029246285.1). GTDB lineage: Bacteria > Pseudomonadota > Alphaproteobacteria > Rhodobacterales > Rhodobacteraceae. The sequence continues at coordinate 22,410 of JAQWNW010000072.1, forward strand.
ACTTGACAGCAATGGAGGAATAATTCGGGACGGTAAGGATATCCGGGAAGGGGATTGGGTTCAAGTTTATAGAGCGGGGGATGTTATACCAAAAATTTCCGATGTTGATGTCTCAAAGAGAATCCAAGTCTCACAAACCTTTAATTTTCCCATTAACTGTCCAAGCTGTAATTCCAGCACTGTTCGGGAAGAAAATGACGCTGTTAGGAGGTGTTCTAATTTTTTTGATTGCCCAGCGCAAGTTATTGAAAAGCTGAAGCACTTTGTTTCTCGTAGAGCTTTTGATATCGATGGCTTAGGCGAAAAGCAGATCGAGCAATTCTTTCATTATAAATGGATAAGCGAACCGTCTGAAATCTTTGAATTAGAAGAGAATTACCTTCAAGACTTACTAGAAAAAGATGGGTGGGGAGTTAGATCAGTTGAAAATCTTGTTAATTCAATAAATGAGAAAAGACTAATTTCGTTTGAAAAACTTTTATTTTCCCTAGGTATACGTCATTTAGGTGAGGGCGGCTCTAGATTACTTGCACGTCACTATTTAACTTGGAGCAATTTTTCTAAAGCTATGGAAAATATTTCTAATTTAGAGAGTGATAGTTGGGATGATCTCATTTCAATCGATGGTGTGGGTGATATGCTTGCAAATTCACTAATGAATACTTTTAACAGTGAGAGGCAAAAAGCTCAAATATATCGATTAGTATCAAAATTAAATATAGAGGACCAAGAACACAGAATAGAGTCAGATGGTAAGTTTTCCGGTAAAAAATTAGTTTTCACCGGTACGCTTGAGAAAATGTCTCGTGGAGAGGCCAAAATGCATGCAGAAAGGCTTGGAGCTCAAGTGGCGGGTTCAGTTTCTGCAAAGACTGATTTAGTAATTTTTGGCCCTGGCGCTGGCTCAAAACTAAAGAAAGCTGAAGTTCTTGGAATTAGAGCGATTGATGAGGATGAATGGATAAAATTAATAGGAACTGAGTAAATGGTTGGTCGGCCAGAAGTATTATTTCCATTGTTTTCCGAATTAACTACTCTTAATGGGGTTGGTCCAAAAATATCGAACCGTCTTTTAAGTCTTGAAATTTCTTGTCCTAAAGATTTGTTAATGCATATTCCAATCGCGATTTGTAATCGTTCTTTGGTCAAAACTGTATTAGATATAAAGCTACCGGGTATTTCTACAATAATTGTCCAAATTAATAAGCATTTACCAAATTACAAGAAAGGCCAACCATATAAAATTGAGGTTTCCGATGCCAGTGGCGTAATGTTCAATATTGTTTATTTTCATCCGCGATCTGAATGGTTGAAAAAGATGTTTCCGGTCGGAGAGAGCCTTGCTATTTCAGGAAAATTCGAGAGTTTTGATAATATTATCCAAATAACTCACCCTGATTATATCCTTAAACCTACTGATGTTTTAGAGATACCTAATGTGGAGCCTATATATGCCCTAACTTCAGGGATTTCTCAAAAGCTCATGTTTAAAGCAGTAAAAAGCGCCATTAATTTAATGCCTGATTTATTGGAGTGGATTGGGGCAGATTTAATAAAACGTGAGAAATGGCCTTCATGGCGTGAGTCTTTTAGAAAAGCTCATTACCCAACAGATCAGTTTGGTTTAGATCCCCTTAGTAAAGAACGGCAAAGGTTGGCGTATGACGAGCTTTTTGCACATCAATTAACATTGGCAATTGCTCGAAGTAGAAGGCAAATGTTGCCTGGATTAAAATCTGTTTCTCACGGAAATTACGTTAAGAAAGCAAATGAAATAATCCCATTCGAGCTGACTAATGCGCAATTAAGAGTAATTAGTGAGATAAGAGAAGACATTGCTAAACCAGTGCGAATGAATAGATTACTTCAGGGTGATGTGGGCGCCGGTAAAACAATAGTTGCGATTTATGCTATACTTGAGGTTATTGAGGCTGGTGGTCAGGCAGTGTTGATGGCTCCTAGTGATATATTAGCACGTCAGCATTTTAAACTTTGTTTAGAAATGTTTAAGAAAATTGGAATTCGTGTCGAGCTTTTGACTGGTCGTGACAAGGGTAACAAAAGAAAAGAATTATTATTAGATCTTAAACTTGGCAATATAAAATTATTAATTGGTACTCATGCACTTTTTCAAAATGATGTTTGTTATGATGATTTAAGATTGGCTGTAATAGATGAACAACATAAATTTGGCGTTCGGCAACGTATGGCGCTAGCAGAAAAGGGCAAGGCGGTTGACGTGCTAGTGATGACTGCGACACCAATACCCAGGTCATTATCACTGGCTCAATATGGTGACATGGAACTATCAATTCTTAATGAAAAGCCTGTTGGAAGGAAGCCTATTAAGACTGTTTTGATATCTCGTGACCGTATAGATGATGTGATTCAAAGGGTGAGGGTAGCTATTAAGAGTAATAGGCAGATTTATTGGATTTGCCCATTAATAGAAGAAAGCGAGGTTTTAAACTTAACTGCAGCAGAAGATAGATTTCAAAATTTATGTACTCATTTTGATGAGGATTTGGTTGGGTTAGTACATGGGCAACAACAGCCCTTGGAAAAAGATAAAACAATGACTGGTTTTGTATCTGGAAAAATTAAAGTTCTAGTAGCAACTACTGTTATTGAAGTTGGTGTTGATGTTCCTAATGCTTCGATAATGATTATTGAGCATGCGGAAAGATTTGGTTTGGCTCAATTGCATCAACTAAGGGGTAGAGTAGGCAGGGGAGGTGAGGAAAGTAGTTGCTTGCTAATTTATGATAGGTCTGCTGGGCACACGGGCTTGGAAAGATTGTCAATCTTAAGAGAGAATGATGATGGATTTGTGATTGCTGAGAGCGATTTAAAAATGCGGGGCAGTGGTGATTTGATTGGTTTGGCCCAGTCAGGTCTCCCACAATTTAAAATTGCTGACTTAAGTATTCATGGAAATTTGATGCAAGTAGCGTGCGATGATGCTCGAATTGTAATTAATAATGATCCAAATTTAAAGAGTGAGAGAGGGAAAGCAATTAAAACCTTACTTTATCTCATGAAGAAGGAAGAATCTATTCGTTTAATATCAGTAGGTTAGGTAAAAAATAAATTTTGTTCTTGTTATGTTCTATAAAACTTGCTACTTAAGCAGAACAAAAAAGGAACATAATGATGATTAAAGAAACTCAAAGAATATTAAAGCGTTCAGGTCGAACTTTATTAATCGATTCTATTACCTGTGGTTTAATAGTCTTATCACCAATCGTAACTCTTTATATTCCGACTATTTTGAGTTGAGATAGGCGCTAATCTTGTCCATCTAATGCCTCCAAAGTTGCATCGATTGCGAGTAAAATAGAAGCGTGACGGTTTAAATATGATCGTGCTGATTTTAAGGGTTCAAAGCCATCAAATGGCTCGTCTGGAATAGGACCGTTGTTTATTAACATCTCTGATAATTGGTCTCTTCCTTTTTTAATTTCTGACTTTGTTAATCCTATAATATTTTTTCCAAGGACAGATGCGGCGGCTTGGCCTAAAGCACATGCTTTAATGTCTTGGCCGAACTCGATAATGACATTATCGAAAGTTTTCAAATCAACGGTCACCGTTGAACCGCAAATAGGTGAATGTTTTCGTACTGAGGCATCTGGGTCTTTTAGCCTATTACTCAAAGGAATTGTCGCAGCTAAGCTTAAAATCTTTGCAGAATAAAGATTAATTAATTCTGTTTCTTCACTGTTCATTTCTATTTTATGCTCCCATAGACTTTAAAGAGGTATTATTGAAATAGTTTAATATTACTGATATGAAAGGTCGTACACCTTAATTTATCAAGTCTAAAGACCTTTTAAGTTCAATTGGCTTTACCCCACTTTCTCGCAATATTGAGAGTGCGGTTGAGGCCTCACGTTTTGCCAATCTTTTGCCATCTTCATCGAGTATTAGTCGGTGATGGTGGTATAATGGTTGGGGCAGTTCTAAAAGTTCTTGAAGGAGCCTTTGAATAGGAGTGGAACTGAATAAATCTGCACCCCTCACAACATGTGTTATATCTTGAAATGCGTCATCAACCACTACGCTTAGATGGTAAGAAGTGCCAATCTCTTTTCTTGCCACAATGATATCCTCTTGAAGATGCTGTGATTCAAAAGGTATATTGATTAAATTTTGTTGATAATAGTCATCAACAAATACTAAGGATTTATGATTTAATTTCTTTAAATAATTTATTGATTTATCAATATTTATTCTGATATTGTCAGTTTTTTTAGCTTCACTCATTGATCGATTACGGCATGCACCTGTATAGATTTTTGGAATCTTGTTGTTTTGAGGGGCGGAAAGTGCCTCATTAATATCTTTTCGAGTACATGAACATGGATATATTAAATTTTTATTACCCAGTATATCAATAGCTTCTCGATAAGAATTAAATCTGTTTTTTTGTCTGATAACTGGTTTTTCCCATGTTAGGCCAAGCCATTCTAGGTCATCGAAAATTTGTTTTTCATATTCAACCTTACATCTTTGGAGGTCTATATCTTCAATTCTTAGAATAAATTTTTTATCAGTCTTTTGAGAGATATTCCATGCTGTGATTGCTGAAAATGCATGGCCTAAGTGTAAATGTCCCGTTGGGGAGGGAGCAAATCTGGTTGGCAATTTGTTAGTTCCTAATATACTTAAATAATATTATTTCTTAAAATACACACATATAAGTATATTTATGTTCACTAATGAATGGAATTCAACCATTTAATCCATGCGCCCTTTGCGCGTTCTGTATATGCCTTATATCGTTCTTTCCTATTTCGTCTTCCATTTTTCGCGCCTTCAAGTGCTGGAAATAAGCCAAAATTCACATTCATCGGTTGAAAAGTATCTGCGTGAGCGGCTTTAGTTATATGGTTTAAAAGCGAACCTGTTGCTGTCTCTGTTGGAGGTAAATTACTTTCGTTTCCATTTATTTCATTTATGGTCAATCTCGCCGCTAGTAATCCCATTGCGGCACTTTCTACATAACCTTCTACTCCAGTAATTTGTCCAGCAAAACGAATGTGTTTTTTTGTTTTTAATCGCATTTCTTGGTCCAATAGTGTCGGTGAATTGATAAATGTGTTCCTGTGAATTCCACCTAATCGAGCAAATATAGCATTCTCTAAACCTGGGACAGTCTTTAGCACTTCTAGTTGCGACCCATATTTCATCTTAGTTTGAAATCCCACAATATTTAGTAACGTACCAAGTTCATTATCCTGACGAAGTTGAACGACTGCATAAGGTTTTTCATTTGGATTGTGAGGGTTTGTTAATCCAACTGGCTTCATTGGCCCGAACCTCAACGTATCGATGCCACGCTGCGCCATAATTTCAATAGGTAAACATCCTTCAAAATAGGGTGTGTCAATTTCATTTTCTGCGAACTTAGTATATTCCGCTTCTAACAGCATCTTAATAAAATTTTGATACTCTGTCTTGTTCATAGGGCAATTTAGGTAGGCTTTTCTTTCTTCAGGTGTATCGCCTTTGTCATAACGAGACTGATACCAAGTTTTAGATAGGTCAATACTATCTGAGTGAATTATTGGGGCAATAGCATCAAAGAAGGCTAGGGATTCTTTACCTGTTTCTTTTAGAATTGAATTTGCTAAGTTTGCGGAAGTTAATGGGCCAGTGGCGATAATTACATAACCAGACTCTGGTGACGGTAAGTCATTAACTTCCTCATTAGATATCTTAATATTAGGGTGATCTTTCAACTTTTGGGTAATTTCATTCGATAATTTCAGTCTATCGACAGCAAGAGCACCGCCTGCTGGTAACTTATGCTTTTCTGCAGTTTTAATGATTAAGCCATTTGCCTCTCTCATCTCCCAGTGTAATAGACCGACGGCGTTAGTGTTGCTATCATTTGATCTGAAGCTATTTGAACAAACCATTTCTGCAAAATTGTCAGTTTTGTGAGCAAAGGTTTTAATTTTTGGACGCATTTCATAGAGAATTACTCGAATACCATGATTAGCCGCTTGCCATGCGGCTTCAGTTCCTGCCATGCCGGCACCGATAATATGTAACGTATTAGTCATTTTTAAGTTTAATTACTTTGAGATTAGAAATAGTTGACAAAAAACAATATGAACTCACGCGTCATCATTTTCGTTAATATTTTCTTCGGCATGACCTTGCTCTGCAATCCAAGCAACTGAAGCTACTGTTTCTTCTTCTGCAGTATCAAAAACTTTAACGCCTGATGACGATCTACCTTGCCTAGAAATTCCTTGCACGGGGCATCTAATGGATTGTCCTGTTGTAGTAACAAGCATTATCTGATCATCGTCCTCCACAGTAAAACTTGCAACTATTTTATCTTCGCGACGAGTTAAATTGGCGGCTGCAATTCCCTGTCCACCACGTCCACTTACCCGGTATTCATGGGCAGAAGACCGTTTTCCAAATCCAGACGCTGTTATTACAAGAACCCACTCTTCTAATGCAGAGAGTTCTGCATAACGTTCCTGACTTAATATTGAAGTGGTCTCAGTGTCCTCGTCAGTATCGTCTCCCGTTATTGCTCTTCGCATTTTGAAATATGCTGATCTCTCTTCGCTAGTAACATCAACATGGTGAATTACTGCCATGGATACAACTTTATCATTTTTGATTAACTTAATACCACGCACACCAATACTATCACGACCTTTAAATATTCGAACATCTTGCACTGAAAATCTAATTGCTTTTCCCAGCTCTGTTGTGAGCAAAAAGTCCATATTTTCATCACAAATTCTTGCATTCACTAATGTAACGTTATTAGGTAATTTCATTGCTATTTTACCGTTTGACCTGACATTTGTGAAGTCAGACAAGGCGTTTCGCCTTACGCCTCCACTTGAGGTTGCAAATACGATTTGTAGATTCTCCCAATCCTCCTCAGGAGCATCTACAGGCATTATAGCAGCTATTGACTCATCTTGGTTTATTGGAAGTATATTAACGATTGCTTTACCTTTTGTATTTCGCCCACCTCGAGGAAGTCGCCATGTCTTAAGCTTATATGCCATTCCATCTGTCGTAAAAAAGAGTAAAGGGGTGTGAGTATTTGCTACAAATAATTGAGTTACCACATCGTCCTCCTTTGTGGTCATTCCCTGCAAGCCTTTGCCGCCCCGTTTTTGCTCTCGATATTCCGCAAGTGCAGTCCTTTTAATATACCCTCCAGATGTAACTGTAACAACCATATCCTCTTTCTCAATTAGATCTTCGTCCTCCATATTATCAATGTAGTCAATTATTTCAGAACGTCTTTCTACAGCAAAACTGCTCTTAACATCTTTAAGCTCTTCCGAAATAATATTCATAATTTGATCACGGCTACGTAAGATATCGAGATATTCACGAATTCGATCTGCTAATTCTTGTAATTCACCAGTGACTTCTTTTACTCCAATTGCAGTTAGCCGTTGCAATCTTAATTCCAATATGGCCCGTGCTTGAGTTTCAGATAAATTGTATGTCCCATCATCATTCACAGGATGAATTGGGTCATCTATTAGTTTAATGAATTCAATAATGTCTTTCGCAGGCCATCGACGCGACATGAGTTTTGTTCTAGCTTCAGCAGGATCAGCTGAGGTTCTAATTGTTGCTACTACTTCATCAACGTTTGATACAGCAACTGCTAACCCACATAGGATATGGCTACGCTCTCTAGCTTTCCTCAAGTCATAAGCGGTTCTTCTTGCGACCACCTCTTCTCTAAATTTTATAAAGCTAGTTAGAAAGTTTCGAAGAGTTAATTGCTCAGGCTTACCACCATTAAGAGCTAACATATTGCAACCAAAGCTCGTTTGCATTGGCGTGTATTTAAATAATTGATTTAACACAACTTCCGCAGTAGCATCTCTTTTTAACTCGATAACAACCCTGACACCGATCCTATCACTTTCATCTTGAACGTGAGATATACCCTCAATTCGCTTTTCACGCGCCATTTCAGCAATTTTTTCTATCATATTAGATTTGTTTACTTGATAAGGAATTTCGGTAATGATTATTGCGAACCTATCTTTTCTAATCTCTTCTATCTGGGTGCGAGAGCGAATAATGACGCTTCCACGGCCTTCTGTATAAGCCTTACGCGCGCCACCTATTCCCAAAATTAATCCACCTGTAGGAAAGTCAGGAGCGGGGACTATCTCTGTCAGCTCTTCTGATGTTAAATCAGGATTTTCAATCAGCTTTAATGTTGCATCAATAATTTCACCTAAATTGTGAGGAGGAATATTTGTGGCCATACCCACTGCAATCCCACCAGCTCCATTTACTAGCATATTTGGAAATTTTGAGGGTAAAACCGATGGCTCTTTGTCTTTGCCATCGTAATTGTCTTGAAAGTCTACTGTATCCTTCTCAATATCTGCCAGCAAAGCGCTTGCCGCCTTGTCCATCCTTACTTCGGTATAGCGCATTGCTGCTGGGTTATCCCCATCCATTGATCCAAAATTACCCTGACCATCTAAAAGTGGGAGAGACATTGAGAAATTCTGCGCCATTCGTACTAGAGCATCGTAAATTGCTCCATCGCCGTGTGGATGATACTTACCCATCACATCGCCTACAGACCGTGCAGACTTTCTGTATGCCTTTTCATGTGTGTTTCCCGTTTCATGCATTGCATACAGTATTCTGCGATGAACTGGCTTGAGGCCATCTCTTAAATCTGGAATTGCCCTAGAAACAATCACACTCATAGCGTAATCTAAATAAGACGTTTTCATCTCATCTTCTATTGCTATTGAGGGGCCATCGTGTTGGTGAAAATGAGGCTCCCTCTCTTCTGTTTGATCTTCATTTTCAGGGGTTTCGGTCATTATCGCACCTAACACTAAATTTATCTATATTTTGTATTAAATAGTATACCAAACACTATATGTATTTGCAATTGAAACTACATTGAATTTGATTAAATAATCCCAGATAAAGTACTGAAAGTAATGACTTTAAAGATTATAATTTATTAAATTAACTTTTATCAGTAACTAATTGATTAAAAAGGAATTTCGTCATCCAAATCATTTGAGATATCATTTTGATTGCTTAAATTGTCAAGGTTCTGTGTGTTTTGGTCAAAACTATTGTTATTATTATTTGAAAACCCGTCGCTGTTATTATCGTTTCGATTGCCAAGCATGGTCAATTGACTACTGTAAGGGCGCATAGTAACTTTTGTAGTGTAACGGTCGTTTCCAGATTGATCTTGCCATTTCTGTGTCTCAAGCTGACCTTCAATATATACAGAGGAGCCTTTCTTTAAATATTGCTCTGCAATTCTAACAAGTGGTTCTGATGTTATAGATATCCTATGCCACTCCGTTCTTTCCTTGTTTTCGCCGGTATTTCTATCTTTCCAGCGCTCTGATGTGGCTACGCTGAACTCGCAAACTTTCCCTCCATTTGGAAAAGTCCTTACTTCTGGATCACTTCCCAAATTTCCAATTATGATTACTTTATTTACAGAGCCAGCCATATGATATCTCCTTAGCGAATCTACTTATTTGCTACCTTTAAAACACTGGATTAAGTGAAATAAAAGTGGTTTCTGTTTATATCAGATCTTAATTTTATTCTAACCCAGTTTTGCTTCGCTGAAAACAGTAAATGGTTTAAGCATCTAACTTGTTTGTACTTTATAAATCTGTATAAAATTAAAAATAAAGAATTCTAATAGTCGGAAAATTGATGTTAAATCTAGAAACCTTAAAAAATACTGATATTAACTCTAAACCATTCAAGTATGTAGTACTTAAAGACTTTATTCAAAAACCCTTTCTGGATAAAGCGAGAAATGATTACCCAGAAGTGCCTGGCGCCGGTTCTCATCCTCCTACTGATTTAGAGATTAAAGGTGGCTTTAAAGAGTTGATGAGTGAGTTGTTAGGTGAGAGTTTTAAAAGAGTAATACAGGATAAATTTGAAGTAGATTTAGAAAATAAGCCTGTGATGTATACAGTTCGTGGTTTCTGTAGGCCCAAAGATGGTAAAATTCATACTGATAGTAAAACTAAAATAATTACAGTGCTATTGTATATGAATGATGATAACTGGCCAAGTGAAAGCGGACGGCTTAGGCTTTTAAATAATGGTACTGACTTAGAGGATTATTTTGATGAGGTAGAGCCTAAGGGTGGTACACTTTTAGTATTTAAAAGATCAGATAATTCTTGGCATGGGCATCATAGCTTTGATGGCGCTAGAAGAGCGATTCAGATTAACTGGGTGTCTGATGAAAAGGTCGTTGAAAGGGAGCAAGGACGCCATGGTCTTTCCTCTAAATTAAAAAAGTTTTTTAGTAAATAATTACAAGTTGATTTTTTATCTTTCTAAAATGCTTCGTCTATTGATATTGTAAGGTTCTTATGAGTTCTTGGGTTGATTTTTGGAATAGTGCACATTCAATTTATGTAAATGATGCGCACAAATCTGCCCATGCGAGAAGATTACTTGAGGATATAACTGAATGGATTTCTGATGAAGACTTTTCTGTCCTAGATTTTGGTTGTGGTGAGGCATTATATGCTGAGGATTTAGCTACAAAATGCTCTAATTTGTCACTAGTGGATTCCTCAAAAAATATTAGAAATATGTTAATTTCTAGAACTTTTGGAAATGAATCAATTGTAATCAAGGATGTTGCTGAGTGTTATAAGTTAAAAGATGAGTCCTTTGATTTAATTATAGTTAATTCTGTATTTCAATATTTGAATTTAGATGACACAAAAAATGTTTTAAAAATGTTGAATAAGAAATTAAAGGAACATGGCAAGCTTGTTATTGCGGATGTGATTCCGCCAAACCTTTCCATGATTTCAGATACAGTAAGCCTGTTAAAGTTTGCTTGGAGCAATGGCTTTTTGGTTATCTCTTTATTGGGTTTAGTTAAGACTTATTTTTCGGATTATAGACATCTGAGACGGGAGGTTGGCTTATCTGTTTATTCAGTTGCTGAGTTTACCGATTTGTTAATTCAAAATGGCTTCAAGGCTCGATTGATGGCTAAAAATTTTGGACACAATCAGAGTCGAAATTGTTTTTGCGCAACGAAAACTTAATGAAAACATATCGGTTGCAAATACCCAGTTAAGTTAAACCTCAGTTTGCTGGTTGTAGTGGCTTTGTACCTTTGGGAGCTTACATTAACTGTGGTCGAAAAGATTGGAGTGCCTGCCATTTTAACTTGATTTTTAATGAAGTTTGCTCCCGTTTTAGTATTATCAGTTATTATCAAAGTTGGACCATTTGTACATTTATTGCTATCCAAGATCCAAGTAAATTGATTGGCTTCCCCAAAAATAACTTGAGGTTTGTATTTACTATAAAAACCCATGCCTTGTGCAGGCCTTGAGTTGGTAACTACAGTATTCAATTTTGCGTTGGATTTCTTCGACCAATGCTGATCAATCAAACGCATTGCTGTAGGTATGGGGGTAGGGCGAGCAATTTCATAATAATTGTTTAGAAATACGATTAGAGTCATTATAAACATATAAATAGGCACAAAATACAAATAAGGTTGAAGTTTTAAGCTTTTGGTTTCGTCTTTGAATAAGGTAAGAATTAATGTGGGAAATAAGAACCAAGAAACTAATCCCCAACTTCCAAGTAATGTAGCGCCCGAACTTAAAGATACAATTATGGGGCTTATTGGCAATATAAGGCCCATAAAAAATAAAAAGTGAGTTTTGCTATTATTGAGGTTAAGATTCTCCTGCAAGATGTTTAACTTCAGATTTTTTCTCAATGATAAAATTAATATAAGATATCCAAATAACCATGTAAGCACTTGTGTTAAAAGAAATGGCAGAATTGAGAGCCTTCCAGTAAAAACATTATTTCCTTCAATGCCTCTAGCCAAGATGTAGTTAGTAATTGAGTAATCTGAGTGAACGTAAGCATAAAAATGGGGGCTTAAAATTGAAATAAAAATTATTAAAGATAAATAAATTTTGAACTCGATAAGATATTTTCGAAACACTTTAGAAGATAATATTATGCCTAATGCAGTCAAAAGTAGTAATGCCGATTGGTATTTTCCAAGAATTGTTAAACTGCTGACAATTCCGAGTAATATCCAATAAGTAAGTTTATTCGAATTTAAAGTTTTCCATAAGGTAAGACAAAATAGTGGCCATAGGGGATGAAGAATGCCATTCGCATCAAGTTGTGACATTAAACTGACATATGCATAGGTTGACGCGTATGCAGCCGTTGCTATCAGTGAAAAGTTTATTGATAAGAATTGTCTATTTAATGAGTAGATGATTATTAAAGAAGAAATAGCAACAATTTTTGATAGTAAGAAAAAACCAAAATTATTAAATCCTGTGAATTTTGCCCACCAATATGAGATGAAACCAACGAGAGGAGGGTGTTTATCCACAAACCAACTTTTGGTTGCACCCCAGCGAATAGCTTCAAGTTCGTCATGATCTATAGAAGGTAAACCAACCCACTGAACTAAAGCTCCTAAGATGCAACAAAAGATTACAAATAGAAAAAATACACGGGTTATTTTATTTTCAAAAATTTCGAAAAATGTGTTACTCATGATAAATGAATTGTACTCTCATTGAGTATAGTTGCTTCAATTGCTCGCATTTCATTACTGTGATTTTTATTATGTGTTGGGCTGTCCAGTGAACCGGGATGAGTCATAATAACCAAATTAGATTTATTCAAATTTAAAAGGTTTACGTATTTTTGTTTAAAATTTTTAGATGGTGATTTTAAACTAAAGAAGCCAGCGAAGTTTTTGTTAGTAAGAATTCCCAGTCGGTTTAATTTGTTTTTAGCCCTACTTCCTAGGGCTGTGATAATCAGAACCTTTAAGCCAGCGTTAGATAATTCTCTGTAAAGATCAGCCATAGTTTCCGTCGTCGGACTTCGTATCCAGAACTTTTCAGAAAATTGTTCCTCCGCTGCAATTTTAGTCAGTATTTCAAATATTGAAGGAAGGATATGAACATGTTCATGACCATCAATAAAGTCTGGAAGAGTTCCGAAAATCTTCATAAATGTTCTGATTTGTGAGGTTATTTTCTTTTTAATTTCGTTAGTATCGAGAGTCCTCAAAAAACTTTTAACAATAAGGGTTTCAATCGATCCTAAGGGTTCAATTTTTGGAAGAACCATCGTTAAATTGAGATGTAGGCCAATGGAAAGATAATCACGCATCTCACGAACTTCATTTATCCGCTTACTATTTAGCTCACCGTGAACTAAAACACTAATAGCATTTATTTTTCTTTTCTTTATTAACTTAATGATAATCTCATCATGCTTATGGCAGAGCCCAAAATCATCAGCAACAATTATTGGTTTCATGAATTGCTTTTGCCTTTGGAAATTTCAACGTCCTTATCAATTACATAAGGAGGACGTTTTTTTGCCTCTAATAGTATCTTGCCGATATATTCACCAATTATACCCAGGCAGATTAGTTGAACCCCTCCAAAAAATGAAACTAAAACAAATATTGATGCTAAGCCAGGTATTGAGGTATTTAAAAATAGTCGCTCAAATATAATAAATAAGAAATACAAAGTACTCAAAATTGCTATTCCTAGCCCAAACATTGACATCATTCTTAGGGGTGCAATTGAAAAAGAGGTAATCCCGTCAATTGCTAAAAATAGTAATTTCCATATTGAAAAAAAAGACACACCGTGAGCTCTTTTCTTAGGAGTGTAGGGAACTCCTTTTACTTTAAAGCCGACCCAAGCATAAAGACCTTTCATAAACCTTTCATTTTCAGGCAAATTAAGAATTGATTTCACAACTTTGTTAGATAGGATTCTAAAATCTCCTGCATCTTTAGGAATATAAAATCTACTGTTCGTGTTTATTAGGCTATAAAATATTTTTGACATTAACCTTGAAAATACGCCTTCTGTCTTTCTGGATTGCTTATAAGCGTATACCATATCCACATTTTCGTTTATATATGCGTTAATTAATTCCTGAATTAATGCCGGGGGATGCTGAAGGTCAGCATCCATAATAAGAATAGCACTGTCATCTTTTCCCGCCTCTAGACCTGCTGAGATCGCCGATTCTTTTCCAAAATTTCTCGAAAGTGATATTAGTTGAACGGGTAAAGGGTGGTCTTTTAATTGGAAAATTTTTTCAACTGATTTGTCATTGCTACCGTCATCAACGAAAATAATTCTAAAGTTAACCTTATGTATATTAGAAATTAAAACACAGGCTTCTTCTAATTCATTTGTGAGTTCGACAATAGTTTTTTCTTCGTTAAATACAGGAATTAGAATTGCGATTGTATCCAAGGTATTCTCCGTTTATGTCGATAGAGACAGATTAATACAAGTAAACGTTAAGAGCAAAGTATAATTGGTTGGGATATTTGCACAACTTCGCTAGCCATTAACTTAGAAAGCCCTACATCAGAAACAATTATTTAAATACTCGGTTAAAAAAATGACAGAAATAAAATGCATTAGGGTACGTGGGGCTAGAGAGCACAATTTAAAGTCAATTGATGTCGACATTCCAAGAGATCAGCTGGTTGTAATCACTGGCTTATCTGGTTCGGGAAAGTCTTCGTTGGCATTTGATACTATTTATGCCGAGGGTCAGCGGCGTTATGTAGAGAGCTTGTCCGCATATGCTCGCCAATTCTTAGATATGATGGAAAAGCCTGACGTTGACAATATTTCTGGTCTTTCTCCAGCTATTTCTATTGAACAAAAAACAACATCTAAGAACCCTCGGTCTACGGTGGGAACAATTACTGAGATTTATGATTATTTAAGATTGTTATTTGCTAGGGTAGGGACACCTTTTTCTCCGACCACTGGCAAACCAATTGAAGCGCAGCAGATAAGTGATATGGTTGATCGAACTATGTTGATGCCAACTGGGACTCGGGGCTATCTGTTAGCGCCCATAGTTAGGGACAGGAAAGGTGAGTATAAAAAGGAGTTCAATGAATTAAGAAAGCAAGGTTTTCAACGGGTAAAGGTAAACGGCGAATTCTATGAGTTAGAATCTCCACCGATATTAGACAAGAAATTTCGTCATAATATTGATGTAGTAGTTGATAGAATCGTCATAAAAACTGGAATAGAAAACCGGTTGGCAGATAGTTTTAGAACGGCGTTAGATCTGGCTGAAGGTATTGCTATATTTGAAAAAGCCGATGTTGAAGATAAGGATAATGACGCAAGAGTAACATTTTCTGAGAAATTTGCCTGCCCAGTTTCAGGATTTACAATTCCCGAAATAGAGCCAAGGTTGTTTTCTTTTAATGCACCTTTTGGAGCATGTCCAAATTGTGATGGATTGGGTGTAGAGCTTTTCTTTGATGACCGTCTTGTGGTGCCTGATGGAAAGATGTCTCTATTCGATGG
>JAQWNW010000078.1 GCA_029246285.1 Paracoccaceae bacterium
TGATGGTTCGCCGTGGGTTTCCTATGGTCTGGCGAACCAAATCTGTACTATTTCTTGATTTATTGACAGTCAATGACATCTTCGTTCAGAGGGTTATGGTAACTGACCTTGATGACGAAATTCATACATTAAATTATATGATGTTTGAAACTTCTAATGGATGGAAGATACGAGGCGTAACTATAGATAGTCTTCCATCCACCTAAGAATCAGATCAAAATAGTATATTTTGTAAAAATTGGTGCTAATTTATCTTATTTTACTTGACCACACTTAAGATATTCATCATCCTCTTGTTTCTATATAACAATATTTAATTTTTTATTATTTGAGGAGACTAATATGTATAAGTCTATTTTTGCCTTGATTTTTTCGATCTTTCTCGCAGGACCAATTTTTGCGGCGGATCTTGGAGGTCGGGTAATTTCTATTGGATCTGATACTACCTACCCACCCCACGAGTTTATTGAAGACGGCGTTGTGAAAGGTTTTGATGTAGATGTTGTAGCTGCTATCTGTGAAAGAATAAATTGTGTGCCTAATTGGGTGACAACAGCTTGGGACGGAATTTTTCCAGCCTTAGCAAATGGTGAATTTGATATGGTTGTTTCAGGGGTTACAATTACAGAAGAGCGGGATAAAATTGTTGATTTCTCAGACCCTTATATAATTGTACAGCAAGGTATTTTGATGCGAGTGTCCGATAAAGGGGCAACTATTGATGACTTTAAAAGTGGTGCTATGAAACTTGCTTCACAAAATGGTACTACTAATGCCGCCTTAGGTGAAGAGTTGGTTGGGCGAGATAACCTGGCTTTGTTTGACTCTTTTAATAATGCAGTAATTGCTGTTCAGAATGGAGACGTTGATGGTGTAATCATCGATAGCACGTCTGCGGCTGCATATGAGCAAGAATTTGCGGGTGAATTAGCTGTAGGAATAACCGGACTTTCTTCTGATCCTTTGGGATTGGTCTTTCAAGAGGGTGATTCAATGCAAGATGATTTCAACGAAGGTCTTGCGGCAATTATAGCTGATGGAACTCTTCAGAAGTTGACTATTAAATGGTGGCCTAAGTAAGGTAAAAAATAATTCATGTCGGGCCAGTCTTGGCTCGACATGATATGTTGAAATTTGTGAGAATTTTTAAAAGGATATTATGCAATCAATATTAGATCGGCTTCGTAGTATCCGCGCAAGTAATCTCATTTTTCTTGCGGTAGCCCCAATCCTTATTTATCTGATTTTCTCTTCAAGAAATTATGCGCCGGCTTTATATTCAGTACTCGGTATCGAGGACAATGCTGGAAGTTTATTTTTATCATTCTTGTTGTTGGTTTCTGCTGGTATGTTTGGCCTAATTGGGAGCATATCTCTTTCCAGCTCTACAAGACCAGATTTGCTTCAAGGGTTTGTAGAAAGATATCGTAAAAGGGCCATTATATTTTTTATAGCCCAGCTTGTTCTACTGGTGGTTTTAGCTTTTTTTGAGATAACGGATAATTACTTTATTTCAGTTGCAATAAATTCAGCTGATCCAAGGAGTGCTGACTGGATTATAATGTCAGATAAGTCTTTTATTTTAGAGCCTAATTTTCAAAGTGCGCTGTTAGAAAACTCTAGGACATATTTAAAATTACTAGTTGTATTTAATCTTTTTTCTTTAGCATTTGTATTCTTAAAAAATAGTCTTCATAAATCTCTTTTCATGAAAAGCATTATAGTTCTGTTAGTGCTGATTAATTTTTCAGGAATGTTTTATATTTTAATGATTGCGCATGCGGGATTTGCAGTCGGTATAATGATCACTTTGAGAGCAGCTTTTTTTGCTTATATTGGTGCGTCGATTTTAGGATTGGTTTGGGCTTTATTAGTAAACTTAAAACCTTCTAGAAGGTCTTCATATACATTTTCAATACTAGGAATTTCCTTAATTCTTTTGGGTATATTTTATACAACTAGACCGCATGAAGAAATCGTATTAGCTGGTACCCTTGAAGGAAAGATCGGAATAGTTGCTGGTACTCCACAATCAGTAACCGATATAATTCGATACGGTGAGTTTCAGAATTTAGAAGGCGCTAAGTCATTTAAGATTCGATCAATGGCTACCACTGAGCAAGCGTTGACAAGTTTAGAAAAGGGACGAGTATCAGCGATCGTAATAGAAGCAGATAAGGTAGGAAATCTTCCCATATTATGGAGCACTGACTATCTGTCTAAATTCAATAAAACAATGGCAACCATAGGTTTTGTGCTAGGTGGGCTATCTATACTTCTGATGTCCATTGGGCTTCTGACAAATGCGCATCCATTAGCAGTATTTTCAGATTTTTTTGTCGACACGATACGAGGTATTCCAATGCTTGTTATAATTTTATACGTTGGTTTGCCTTTGGCTGGAGCAATCAAGAGTGCCTCGGCTGGCTTAATTGACATGCAGATGATGACTCGTGGGATAATTGCTATTGCTATTGGTTACTCAGCTTACATGGCAGAAATTTTTAGAGCTGGGATTGAGGCTATTCCAAAAGGTCAAATAGAAGCGGCACGTACTTTGGGCTTAAGAGAATGGCATGTTGCTAGATTTGTGATTGTGCCTCAAGCAATCGCTATTGTTTTACCTGCTCTAGGTAATGAGTTCATTGCAATGTTAAAAGATACCTCTTTAGTTTCCATATTATCAGTTAGAGATTTGACTCAGCGAATGCGGGAGTTTCAAGCTCAAAGCTTTCTTGTTTTTGAACCCTTCAATTCAGCTGCATTAGTTTATCTTCTTCTTACTTTAATTGCTGCTTCTGGCATAAAATCCCTTGATAAGATTATTAATAAAGGCCGCTCTGATTGAATCTAAAGCCAGATAACAATGATCCAATTTACGCAAAAACTTGGTATGATGATAATAAGATAGAAAGTGTTCCAAGTACATCAGTGCTGAAAAGTCAAAGCTGTGAGGTACTGATTGTTGGTGGTGGCTTAGCAGGCTTATGTTTATTACAGAACTTACTTGAAAAAGGTATTGATGCTCTTTTAGTAGAAGCAAATGAAATTGGTCAAAGCGCTTCGGGTAGGAATGGTGGTTTTTGTACACCGGGTTGGGCTCTTTCAGATCAAAAAATTTCTGACCTAGTTGGGACAGATGCTGCAGAGAAATTAAATCAATTTTCTATTGAGGGTTACCAATGGATGGAAAGGCGTTTTGTTTCAAAAAATTATGAATCTGTAGGTGCAAAAAAAGGAGTTCTTTCTGTATCTTTATCTGGCAACCCAACTAATATGGAGCAGGAAGACTCAAGGTTACTTCTTAAGGATGAGCTCCAAAAACATTTAAAAACAGAGAAGTATAAGTTCGGCTATTTAAATAATGAAGGATATCAATTTAATCCGTTGAATTTCTTGGAGTGCCTAAAATCTGAAATATTAAAAACTAATAAAAGAATATTCACGAGATCTAAGGTGCTCTCCGTCGAAACGCTAAAGGATTATTCAATTATTAAAGTGAATAATAATAGTATATCAATAAAGGCAAAAAAACTGGTCTTTGCAACAGGTGGGTATGGAGGTCATGAAACTGGGAAAATATCAAAAACTATTTTACCAATTCAAACTTATATCGCAGTAACGTCACCGTTGGCATCATGTCAAAGAGAGATTATTAATTGTGATTGGGCCATTTATGATACTCGAAGGGCAGGGAATTATTATCGGATTCTGTCAGATAACAGATTATTATGGGGCCATAGTATTACTGCAATCGGCACCAGAAGTATAAATAAAATAAAACAAAACGCTTTAAAGGATATTGTATCAGTTTTTCCGAGTTTGTTATCGAACGCTTCGAAAGATGTAGAGCTTAAAATTGATTATGCTTGGTCTGGAAGCATGGCCTATACCTCACATATGATGCCATATATTGGGCAAATAAAACCAAATGTTTATTCTTTAGTGGGTTTTGGTGGACATGGTATGAATACTGCGCCAATAGCAGCAAATATTTTAAGTGATTGGCTGTCGGGTTCTTCAGAAAAATTGAAAGTTTTTGAAAGAATACCTTTTGCCTGGAATGGGGGAGTGTTTGGACCAATCGCGGCGGAGTTAAAATATCTTTATTTGAAATTAATTGATAAAATTTCTTGAGTATAAAGGCGGATATAACAAAATTGAGATTAGTCAAAAATGTTCAAGTTTAAATCTAGCTTCTGTCCTATCCACCTAGCTCCTTCTGTATGATCTCTTTTATGATTCTCACCGATATCTTCATGTAATAAAATACTTAAGCTTTTACAGTTTTTATGTAGATACTGCTCCACACATTCTTTAATATTACCTTCGTACATTACTTGGTACATTGGAAATGGGTGTGGACCAACTGGTATATTTTTTAGCCGACCAAGCCCACAACCACTATCATGAAGATTAAGACGCAAGCTGAGAGCTATTTCTCGTTCTTCTTTATTCTTCCAGTAGATATGGGCGTGATAGTTCAATTAATCTTTACCCTTATCAGTTAAGGAATATGCGGTGTTAACGACAAACATCTAATTACGGAAATTTTTGTTCTTAGTCATCTGCTATCAGTCTCTTTCCAAAAACATATACATCATCTTGCTTCTTGTAATCAATACTCTCATAAAAGTTACTCACTTCAACATTATCTGACCTAACCAAGAGGTTTAATTTAGGACAACCTAATTGTTTAAGTTTATTCTCAACCTCTTCTACCAACATTTTCCCAAAACCTTTGCCACGAAAGTCAGGACTTACTGCTAGGTAATTCATAATGCCGCGATGACCGTCATATCCACCCATGACGGTTCCTATTATCTTATTTTGATATTCAAGAACAATAAATAGGTCTTCACCAATCCCATTTTTTCTATCAAAATCTTTGTTTGGGTCATTCCAAGGGCGCGTTAAATTACAA
>JAQWNW010000084.1 GCA_029246285.1 Paracoccaceae bacterium
ATTCCTTTTTTAATTTAAGATAAAGTCTTTTCTTTTTGTTAAAAAGATGGAAACAGATAGAATATATTTAGGAGATTTGAATGGAATTTAGGGAAGCGTTAACTTTTGATGATGTTCTTTTAGTGCCTGCTGCATCAAATGTTATACCAGCAGAAGTTAATATTTCAACTGTCTTAACAAAAAATATAACCTTAAATATTCCTTTATTATCGTCTGCAATGGATACTGTTACAGAACATAAGATGGCTATTGCCATGGCTCAGTTGGGTGGCATGGGGGTAATACATAGGAATTTGTCACTCATTGAGCAGTGTGAGCAGGTTAAGAATGTAAAACGTTTTGTTTCAGGGGTTGTCCATAATCCTATTACGTTAACCGCAAATCAGACTCTTAAAAATGCAAGGGAAGTTCAAAGGAAGTTCAAGGTATCAGGTTTTCCAGTTGTTGACAGTCAAAGAAGAGTTGTAGGGATAATTACTAATAGAGATATGCGATTTGAAGAAAATGAGAATACACCAATTTCCGAAATGATGACCTCTAAGAACCTAGCAATAATTGAGGATAACTTTGAGTTAACTCAGGCGAAAGCCATGATGTATGAAAGAAGAATTGAAAAACTTCTTATTGTTGATAAGGGGAACTTATTGACTGGGTTATTAACCATAAAAGATTTAGAACAGGCCGTTTTAAATCCTAGCGCATGTAAGGATGCACTCGGCAGACTGCGTGTAGCAGCTGCTTCCACAGTTGGGGGTTCAGGATATAAGAGGTCTAAAATGCTTATAGAAGCGGGTGTTGACGCAATTGTTATTGACACTGCTCATGGTCATTCAAATAAGGTGTTTGAGGCCGTTCAGCAGATAAAAGACTATAATT
The DNA here is from genome assembly GCA_029246285.1 of Paracoccaceae bacterium. GTDB lineage: Bacteria > Pseudomonadota > Alphaproteobacteria > Rhodobacterales > Rhodobacteraceae. Next base: position 877 of record JAQWNW010000084.1, read on the forward strand.
CAGAAGTTGATATAATCGCCGGTAATGTGGCTACAGCAGAAGCTACGAAGTCCTTAATTTCGGCTGGGGCTAGCGCTGTAAAGGTGGGAATTGGCCCTGGATCCATATGCACAACTAGGGTGGTTGCCGGCGTAGGAGTTCCACAGCTAACAGCAATAAATGATTGTGCAGATGCAGCAAGAGATAAGGGAGTTCCTGTTATTGCTGATGGAGGTATTAAATCATCTGGATCCTTTGCAAAAGCTATTGCAGGTGGAGCTTCACTTGCAATGGTGGGTTCGATGATCGCAGGAACAGATGAAAGTCCGGGAGAGGTGATTTTGTATCAAGGGAGGTCTTTTAAGAGCTATCGTGGTATGGGGTCCGTTGGGGCAATGGCCCGTGGTTCTGCCGATAGGTATTTTCAGCAAGAAGTTAATATTGAAAAGTTAGTGCCTGAAGGAATTGAGGGGAGAGTTCCGTATACGGGCCCAGTGTCAACGATCGTTCATCAGCTTATTGGTGGATTGCGGGCTGCAATGGGTTATACTGGCTGTGCATCAATTTCTGAAATGATGAACAATTGTAATTTTGTTAAAATATCAAATGCTGGCTTGTCTGAAAGCCATGTTCATGATGTTGAGATAACCCATAAAGCACCAAATTATAAAAAAGATTAACATAATCTATTATGAGAAATGAAGCATTATATCAGGCTACTATTGATATCTTGGATCTTTATCTTTCTAGTTTCAAGCTCGAGGCCGCAATAAAATATTGGAGTAACAAGAATAGGTTTGCTGGTTCGTCAGACCGAAGGCATATCAGAAATATTACTTTTGATATCATACGACAAAAACATTCGTGTGCTTTTGTGGGTGGAGGTCTTTCTGGACGTAAACTTGTGATGGGTTATTTAATTTTAAAGGATTTAGATCTAAGTAGCGTGTTTACAGGTTTAAAATTTGCCCCTAAAGAAATTACCAAAATTGAAAGAAGATTTCTTATATTTTCATATGAGACAATAAAAGTTTACGAATTAGATTGTCCAACTTGGCTAGTGCCGATTATTAAGAATTCACTATCTGAAAACTTTAATAATTACTTATATCTAATGAGAACTAGAGCTTTAGTTCAATTAAGAATAAATAAGCACAAAACGTGTCGAAAAAATGTATTAACTCTCTTGAGGAATGAAGAAATTGAAGTTGTTCCTAATAAATTGATATCTTCTGGCATTAATGTCTTGAATGGCGCTCATAAAATTTTGCGATCAAGTGTATTTTTTGATGGTTTGATTGAATTTCAAGATGTTGGAAGTCAGTTGGTTTCTCAAATGATCGAGATAGAAGAGGGTGATCAAGTATTAGATCTTTGCGCTGGCTCAGGCGGTAAGACTTTAGCAGTTGCTAGTGAAGCAAACAAAGTTGCTTATTACTCAGCTTGGGATGAAGATTTAAATAGAATGGATGATCTTGAAAATCGTGCCAACCGAGCTGGTATTAAAATAAGTAAGTTATTAAATAAACCTGTGCAAAATATTTATGATAAAGTGATTATAGATGCTCCCTGCTCAGGGTCGGGGTCTTGGAGGAGAAACCCTCAAGGCAAATGGGATTTAAGTCTGGATAAGTTGAGGTTGTATATTGATATTCAAAAAGGATTAATTCTTGATGCTTTCAAACTTTTAAAACAAGGGGGGCAGGTTATTTATATCACATGTTCAGTTTTAGATATCGAAAATGAGAAATTACTTGAGGAATTGATTTTAGCAGATGGAACGTTTTATAAAGAAAAAACACTTAATCTCTTACCAACATATCAAAATGATGGGTTTTTTGCTGCAATTTTAAAGAAAATATAACTAATTCAATCTTTTTTTTAATTTTTAAAAATAACGCTTGATTTGTTCTTGTTTTGTACTCATAAACTTTTTTAGGAACATTACATGAACAAACCTTTGATTGAAGCTGGCAATGTGATGTGAAATAAGGGAGTAAAATATGAGTGATATTTTAAATTTATCAGAAAGACGTAATATGGACAAACAAAAAGCCTTAGATGCAGCTCTATCTCAAATAGAAAGATCCTTTGGTAAAGGATCGATAATGAAGCTAGGGCAAGACAATGCTGTTATGGATATTGAGGCAACCTCAACAGGCTCGATTGGTTTAGATATAGCCTTAGGTATTGGAGGTCTCCCAAAAGGACGTATAATTGAAATTTATGGCCCTGAATCATCTGGTAAGACAACTTTGACGTTACATGCTGTAGCGGAAGAACAAAAAACTGGAGGAGTTTGTGCGTTTGTGGATGCTGAGCACGCGCTTGATCCAACTTATGCTAAGAAATTAGGTGTTGATTTAGATGAATTACTTATTTCTCAACCAGATACTGGAGAGCAAGCATTAGAAATAACAGATACATTAGTGAGGTCTGGTGCGGTGTCTATGGTTGTGGTGGATTCTGTTGCGGCATTAACGCCTCGTGCTGAGCTGGAAGGTGATATGGGTGATCATCAGGTCGGATCTCAAGCAAGGTTGATGAGTCAGGCTATGAGAAAATTAACAGGATCGATTAGTAGGTCGAAGTGTATGGTTATTTTCATAAATCAAATTAGAATGAAAATAGGGGTTATGTTTGGATCGCCAGAAACGACAACGGGTGGTAACGCTTTAAAATTTTATTCCTCTGTAAGGTTAGATATTCGCCGAATCGGAGCTTTAAAAGATCGTGATGAGGTTGTTGGTAATGCAACACGGGTTAAAGTTGTAAAAAATAAGGTAGCACCTCCTTTCAAACAAGTTGAGTTTGACATTATGTATGGCGAGGGGATTTCTAAGACTGGTGAATTAATTGATCTGGGTGTTAAAGCAGGAATTGTGGAAAAATCTGGCTCATGGTTTTCTTATGGAGATGAGCGAATAGGACAGGGAAGAGAAAACGTAAAGAATTACCTTAAAGAATACCCAAATATCGCTTTAGAAATAGAAGATAAGATAAGAGCCGCAAATGGCTTAGATTTTGAAATGGATAGAAAAGATCAAAGTTCAAATGAAGTTATTGAGGGTTAGTTCTTCAGGTCTGTAAATTTATATAAGTTTTTGTATAGGTAATTAACGTTCTTATGATTATATCACGGTTTGATAGAAATTGTTTTAACAGTTGTAGTTATATAAATTCCTTTACATACGGACAATCGTAGCTTTGTGAAGTGGTGTGAAGACATTCGCGTAGCCAGTTAAATGCGGTCAAAAAAAATTTTAATAGTTTTATAATGGATATTTTTAACTAATTCTTTGTTTTAATTAAGGGAATATCAGAATAGTAAACATCTAATACTCATTACCTAAATTCTGAAATGAATAATTGAAAATTATAATATGATAAAGTATGCACCGGTTCAATACTATTTAAATTCTAATACATAGGGTTAATCTAAAGATTTACTTTTCAGAAAGATTAAACATTTGGAGTTTGTGGCTAATGATGACTAAAGATTTACCAGATATAATTTATACAAAAGTTGATGAAGCTCCTGAACTTGCGAGTGCGTCTTTCTTGCCAATAATAAAAGCTTTTACAAAAAGAGCAGGAATAAGGATATCTACTATGGATATTTCTTTAGCTGGTAGAATTATTGCAAATTTCCCAGAGTCGCTCTCAAAGGAGCAAATAATATCTGATGATTTAGCAGATTTAGGAAAGATAGTATTGGAGCCAAATGCGAATGTTATTAAACTACCAAATATTTCTGCATCAATTCCTCAGCTAATGGCTGCCATCAGTGAGCTGCAAGGGCAGGGGTACAATATACCAGATTATCCAGAATTTCCCGCTAATATTGACGAAGAAGAGATTAAGGCTCGGTATGACCAAATCAAAGGGTCTGCGGTAAACCCTGTTTTAAGGGAAGGCAACTCGGACCGCCGAGCGGCTAGAGCGGTTAAGAGGTATGCGATGAAAAACCCTCATTCTATGGGGGCTTGGGATTCTCAGTCAAAAACCAGGGTTTCAAGTATGGCTGGGGGTGATTTTTACTCGAATGAGGTGTCCAAAACAATTTCTAAGTCTCAGGCCGGTTCAGGGCGAATTATATTTGAAAGTGCCGATGGAAGTTTTGAGAAAGTGTTAAGAGAGAATCTTCATTATGAAGAGGGTACAATAGTCGATGCTACCTTCTTGAGTGTTGGGGAATTAAGAAAATTTGTTAAAGAACAGGTTGGATTAACAAAAAAGGATAAAATTCTTTTTTCCTTACATTTAAAATCTACGATGATGAAAGTTTCCGATCCTATAATATTTGGTCATGCTCTATCTGTTTTTTTTGAAGAAGTATTCAAAAAATTTCCTACTGAGTTAAGTTTTGAAAAAGTTAATCCCAATTCTGGGTTAGGTGAGATTTTTCAAAGTTTAGAGGGTATGGATAATGTTAAGGATCTGTTTAAAAAAGTTTTAGATGATTTACCAAAACTCTATATGGTCGACAGTGACAGGGGGATTACAAATTTTCATGTTCCTTCGGATGTTATAATTGATGCTTCAATGCCTTCGATAATACGTAATGGTGGCAAGGGATGGGGACCTGATGGTAAACCTTGTGATGTAAATTGCGTTATACCAGATCGTTGTTACGCCTCTATATATGATGAGACGATTAAATATTTTATTGAAACCGGAGCATTAGATCCAAGTGTTTCAGGAAGTGTAGATAATGTCGGACTTATGGCACAGAAAGCTGAAGAATATGGCTCTCATCCAACAACGTTTGAGGTAGAAGAGGATGGTTTTGTTTCGATCGTTTTGGAAAACGGAGAGATTCTACATAGGCATGAGGTAGAAAAGGGAGATATATGGCGATCTTCAACAACCAAGAAAGCACCTATTGGAGATTGGATCGAGCTCGCTATTGAGAGACAGGCAATTACTGGATCAAAAGCAGTTTTTTGGCTGGATGATACTCGTGCTCATGATGTTGAGCTGATAAGTTATGTTAAAAATAAATTAAAAAACAGAAGGTTGGAGGGTAAATTTGAAGTTATGTCACCTCGTCAAGCAACTCGTTTTACTTTGGAGATAATTGGAAATGGTGAGAATATTATTGCGATTTCTGGTAACGTTTTAAGAGATTATCTGACGGATCTCTTTCCTATTTTGGAGTTGGGAACATCTGCAAAGATGCTGTCCATTGTTAAATTGATGAACGGTGGTGGTCTTTTTGAAACAGGTGCTGGAGGTTCTGCTCCAAAGCATGTGCATCAGTTAAACCAGGAAAATCATCTAAGATGGGACTCTTTAGGTGAGTTTTGTGCTTTAGGTGAATCTTTAAAATATTTTGCAAGTAAGGCTTCAAATGAAATTGCTAATATTTTAGGTGAAGGTGTTGAGGTTGCGACTCAATCGATTTTAGATAATGACAAATCCCCAATGCGCAAAGTTGGCCAACCCGATAATAGAAGTAGTCATTTTTATTTTGCTTTATATTGGGCGCAATATTTGTCTAAAAATATAAAAGATCCTATTTTATCCATATATTATATAAATTTATTCAAAGATCTTAAATCAAATGAAGCTATAATATTAAGTGAATTATTTTCCGGCTCTGGAACAGAAGTGGATTTATCCGGTTATTTTCATCCAGATCCAGCTAAAGTTAGTCGTGTAATGCGGCCAAGTGATACTTTCAATAAAATAATCGATAAAATATAATATGTTATCTGACTTTATTAAAGTACATAATCTATTGCTTGTCGTATCTTTATATTAGGAATATATTATTTGTATGAGTAAAGTTCAAAAAGATGTTGTTAGGCACCCTGAAAAGGTTAACAAGCCAAGCTCGCCAATTTCACGTAAACCAGCTTGGATTAGAGTAAAAGCTCCTATTTCAGCAGGGTATCGAAATACCAAAGCAATAATAAAAGAAAACGAGCTTGTAACTGTTTGTGAGGAGGCAAACTGTCCTAACGTTGGAGAATGTTGGTCTCAGGGGCATGCAACAATGATGATAATGGGTGATATTTGCACCCGCGGATGCTCCTTTTGTAATATTTCTACTGGCAAACCAAATGCATTAGATGTTTTTGAGCCTGGCAGGGTAGCACTCGCCGTCTCTAAGTTAGATTTGAAACATGTGGTTATTACGTCAGTTGATAGGGATGATTTGGTGGATGGAGGGGCTGATCACTTTGTAAAAACAATTAGAGCTATAAGAAAAAGATCTCCTAATACAACAATAGAGATACTAACTCCTGACTTTTTAAAATGTGATGAACATGCTTTAATAAATATAATCGAGGCAAAGCCAGATGTTTTTAATCACAATCTTGAGACAGTACCTTCTCTTTATCCTAATGTTAGGCCAGGGGCGCGTTATTTTCATTCGCTACGACTACTACAAAGAGCAAAAGAAATAGACCCCAGAATTTTTACTAAATCTGGTATTATGGTGGGTTTAGGAGAGAAGAAGATTGAAGTTCATCAGGTTATTGATGATATGCGCTCAGCTAATATTGATTTTTTGACTATCGGGCAATACTTACAACCAAGTAATAAACATCATCCTTTAGACCGTTTCGTCAATCCCAAAGAGTTTAGCGATTATTATAAATATGCTCTAGGCAAAGGATTTCTTATGGTATCTTCAAGCCCGTTAACTCGTTCAAGTTACCACGCCGGTGAAGACTTTAAGAAGTTAAAAGTTGCACGACTCAAAAGGTTGAGTACTTCACTTAATCATTAAATTTCACTTTTCCAATGAAAGGTAGGTTTCTATTTCTTTGGGCGTAATCAATGCCGTAGCCTACGACGAATTCATCAGGAATTTCAAATCCTGTCCATGTAGCTTTTATATCCACCTCTCTTCTAGAAGGCTTGTCCAATAGAGCACAAACTTCAACTCTTTTGGGGCTACGAGTCCCTAAGAGCTTTAATACATGTTTAAGAGTGTGTCCGGTATCCACGATATCTTCAACTACCAACACATCTTTTCCTTCTATTTCACCACGTAGATCCTTCAAAATCCTAACTTCTTTAGAACTTTCAGTCGAATTTCCATAACTTGATGCTTCTAGGAAATCGACTTCTACAGGGAGATCTAACTCTCTCACTACATCAGCTATAAATACAAACGAACCTCTCAACAGTCCTATTACGATGAGCTTATCTGTTCCTTTAAATGCTGACGAAATTTCTAAAGCTAAGCCTTCAACCCGCGCTGCAATTGATTTCGCAGATATCAGCTGTTCAATTATGTAATTTGAATGATTCATAATTCCCCCTTGCATTCTTTACTTAGTTTAGAAAAAAGCAAATGAAATGTCACAAAAAAAATATAATTAAAGTAATATTTATGCCAAAACATTCTGAAAATAGAAAAGTACCTTACAGCGCCTCAAAAATGTTTGATTTAGTATCAGATATAGAGAGTTATCCAGAATTTTTACCATGGTGTTCTGGGGCAAGAATTAAACGGGAATATGATACAGGTAACAAATACGTAATAATAGCGGATTTAATAATATCATTTAAGGCATTTAGAGAGCAGTTTACTTCCGAAGTGACTTTGGACAGGAATTCCAATAAAATTCTGGTAAATTATGTAGATGGACCATTTAAATATTTAATAAATAGTTGGCAATTCACGGAAGAAAAGAATGGTGAGTGTACAGCTACATTCCTTGTCGATTTTGAATTTAAGTCTAAAATACTGCAAGCGTTAATCGGTATCGTTTTTAACGATGCTATGCTTAAGATTGTAGGTGCATTTGAAAAAAGGGCATTTGAATTGTACGGATTAGATAACAAATTGTGATATATTAGAAATCTGTAGCAACACCGCCTTCATATTTTCTTTTTTTAACAAAATCTTTTAATTCTTCTTTGATAGCTTCATCCATATGAGGAGGTGTGAACTCATTTATAATATTTTTGTAAATCTTGTGGGCCCTTTGAGCCGTCCAGACAGCGCCGTTAAGATCCCATGCCTCATAATTGCTCCAATCACTCGCAATCGGATTGTAAAATGCCGTTTCATACCGTTCCTGAGTGTGGTCAACTCCAAAATAATGCCCATCAGGACCCACTGATTTTATTGCATCTATAGCAATATCCTCTGGCCTTGTTTTCGTAATCTCTTTATCACAATAACGTTGTATCATTTGTATTAACTCGCAATCCATTACAAGTTTCTCAGGCGATGCAATCAAACCTCCTTCAAGCCACCCAGCAGCATGATATACTAGGTTTGTTCCCGAATGAACAGCGGACCATAAGGAATTTGAAGTTTCCCACATCGCTTGTCCATCTGGAATATTAGCTGTGCATACTCCTGATGATCTCATAGGTATTTTATAGAACCTCGCCATCTGGCCAGTCATTTGAGTGGCCCTCATATACTCAGGAGTGCCAAAAGCAGGGGCGCCTGTTTTCATGTCAACATTCGATGTGAATGTCCCTATTACAACCGGACAGCCAGGATTTATAACTTGAAGCAAAGCCAAAGCTGCCAATCCTTCAGCAATTGAAAGAGTGACTGCTCCAGACATCGTTACGGGCGCCATTGCACCCGCTAGAGTAAAGGGTGTTACCACTACTGCTTGATTTCGTCTCGCGTGTATCATAGCTCCCTCTAACATTGGAAAATCATGTTTAAGTGGAGATACAGAATTAATATTTGTATACATTCTGGGTTTGGCGTTAAACTCGTCATCTGTTAAGCCGGCCGAAATTCTCACCATTTCCATAACATCCTCAACACGATCTTTTCCGAGAGAGTATGCGTGGACTACCTTATCGGTTAATGTTAATTTTTCGTAAAGACAGTCTAAATGTCTTACTGATGGGTGAATATCAATTGGTTCGACAGGATATCCTGCACATCCGTGTAAACAATTAAAATATTGCGTTAATTTCACCAGATCTTTGAAGCCTTCAAAATCTCCAGGCCTTTTACCTCTTTCTAAATCCCACATATTTGGAGGTGAGCTAACATTTAAAAAGGCAAGATTCTTACCACCTAAGGGAATCATTCTTTCAGTATTTCTTGGTGTAATATTAAAAATTGAGGGAGCTGTTTTCATCATCTCCATAACAAAATAACGATCCATT
>JAQWNW010000040.1 GCA_029246285.1 Paracoccaceae bacterium
AGTTATAAGAATTAAAATAACATGGTTATTCGTTACCTCTGGTATAATAGTCCCAGGTAGACCAAATAATAATGCAATTAAATAAAATCCGATACCAAATAACGTCATCCCAAAACTTGTTACTGTCGTCTGGCCCAATGAAGTAAGAAGTGGTAAGCTTTTTACAGTAGCCCTTGAACCCCAAGCGTATAGAATTGCGCCCAAGATTCCTATCAATGCTCCAAATCCAAATCTAGCTTCAGTAAAATTCACCCCAGTCGCGAAAAAACCACCAATAAGTACAAGAAAAAACCCAACTAAAAACCATCGTTTTAATTTTCTACCGTCAAATAAAACTTCCAATATTACGCCTGCAACGGGCATCATGGCAGCGGTTAGGGCTGCAATCACCGGTGAAGTGAAGTAGATTGTCATTATCATTAATACAGAGCCTATTCCAAATCCAATTCCACCAACCCATAGACCTTTAAGCCAATCTGCACTCTTTAACGGCTTAAATCCTTCACTAACAATCCACATAAGAAGTAAAAGTAGAAAGGCAGAAATATTTCTAAATACAATCACTGATAATACTCCCCAATCTTCTAGTAAAAGATCTGAAGCAGGGAAGGTAAAGGCAAAGAGAGCAACAGCTACGAGACAAGTAATATTCGAGCTGACAAGATCTAAACCTGACGAACTTTTAGGATGAGTATCACTATTTTTCATAAATACCTGATGATTTGATAAGAGATAACAGAGTTCTTATATTTAGAAATCTTTCTCGTCCTTTAGCGACATTTAAGTCGCTTTTAAATGATCAATATTTCTTAATAGCTGTGAGTCACTGAATAAATCTCGTTCCTGCCAACGGTGGTTTCTCCGGACTTCCCGCAAAGCACTGCGCTATGTTCATCCATTCAGCAGCCACCTGCCCCTTAACTTTTAAATTTACATCATAAAATGATCTTGTTTGAGTGACTACCTGGGCAAAGCTCACTGCTTCCCCAGATATTATTTCTTCGTTATTCTTATCCCCAAACTCCCACAAATCTCCTGATGGAGCTGTTAGTAATAGGTAAGGCATATTCTCTGGCACAACTTTTTTATTTACAACATAGCTCCAACCAAAAGTATTTACTCCTAAGAACACAATATTTTTGATCCGGTCAGTTTCAGTTCGTTCAACTCCCAAAACATCAAATATCTCGTGCCCGTGCGCCCATGTTTCCATTTGACGTGCAGTAATCGATGAGCGAGCAGACATATCAGGGCCCACCCATTTTACTCTCTTTTTTGGATCTACCTTAGAATATTTTTTTGCAGTTTGATATGATCCTTCTATCCAGGTTTCATATAACGCTCTTCCAGACAATCCATCAAGCCATGGGTATTGCGCCTGAAGCAATGATTTCCCGCTATTAAGTTCTTTGGTGATATTCGCAAAAAACGCATCGAATTTTTGACCGCACTCAAGCGTAATGTCAGCTGCGACATTAAAAAGATGTAAATGGCCCAAAATATCTTCAATTGTCCAATTCTTAAATTGGGTTGTTTGTTTAAAGTCATGGTCATTTAAATTCTTCAAAACATCAAATAAACATTCACACTCAAGCTTAAAATCAAATGCCTGTTGCATTAATTAAATCCCGATAAAGCTTTTGGAACATTTAGTATGAGAGTTAGAGAGGATTTCATCCTAAGTGGACCACCGTGGCTTACGTTTTTCTATGAAACTAGCAATGCCCTCGAGGCCTTCCTCATCCAACATACAATCTGTAAACACTTGCGCTCCATGAGTTCGGAAATCCTGCACACTTAAATGAATTGAATCAAAGAGCAATTTTTTTGTTTTAGCATTTGCTTTGGGCGCAGCTTTGAAAATATTTTTTTTCAAATCGTTTAGAAAGCCTTCAAACTCAGATTCATTTTCAACCAAAAAATCAGCTAAGCCTAAACGAAGTGCCTCTTCACCATCAAAACGAGCAGCAGTAAGCATTAATCTTCTACACGCAGAAAGACCAATCCGTGCCATTACAAAAGGTGCTATTTGCGCCGGAGGAATACCCAAAGTCGTCTCAGTTAATGAGAATAAAGCTTTTTTGGTTGAAATTACTACGTCCCCACAACTCATTAAACCCATTCCTCCAGCCACCGCTGCTCCTTCGACAAAAGTTACTACGACTTGAGGCATAGTGTTTAAAACATGAAGTAATTCTCCAATTTCAATACTTGCATTTTCAATCTCACTTCGATCTGTATTTGGGTTCTGAAAAACAGTTTTAAAACCTTTTAAATCGCCACCGGCACAAAAAACATTGTCTTTACCACGTAAGGTTATACCTCGAATACTACTTTCTTTTTTTGTTGTTTCCAAAACCTCAAGTAACTCTTTAACCATTTCAGTTGATAATGCATTTCTGAAAGTTGGACGATTTAAGCAAATATCTAACCAGCCGCCTGATTTTTTTATCAATATTGTTGCATACATTTTTTTATCCTCAAATAAGCATTAAACTCAAATCGTTAACGCCTTTCAAAATATCTTAAAATAAAGTCCAAAACATCTTTAACATACCCACCGTCATATCTCACTCTTTTCGTAATCAGAATTTTCAAGCCAATATGGATTAATTTCAACCCCCCACCCTGGTGAGTCAAAGACTTCCACCTTCCCATCTTCAATATTAAATGGATTATTCAAAAATAAATTTTCTTGCCAAGGGTAATAATCAGCTCCCTCAATCGAAAATTCTAAATATTTTCCACCACCTTTTATTGCTCTCAATAAATGCATTGTGAATAACGTGACTAAGGACAAATTGGCACAATGTGGGGTAACTGGAATATTTGCATTATTGGCCATTTCTACAACCCTTAAAGTTCTATTTATTCCACCAATATATAAAATATCAGGCTGAACGATGTCTACAGCTCTCATTTCAATCATTCGGCGCCAGGTTGGTAGATCACAATCTTGCTCACCACCAGTAACATCAAGATCAAGAGCATCCGTTACCTTTTTCGTCTGCTCTAATTCCCAGTAAGGACATGGCTCTTCAAAATGGCAAAAATTATGATCCTCAAGAATATGACCAATTTCAATTGCTCTTTTTGGAGAATAACAACTATTTGCATCAATCAATAAATCCACATCAGGACCCAATTCTTTCCTAATTGTAGGGATTATCTCTTCAGTTCGGCCCGGCCACTCATCAAAATCTCGCCCAACCTCAGCCCCAGCACGAACCTTAAAAGCATCAAACCCTTTCTCGTCTCTTAATATCTTTAATCTTCGAGCCTCTTCCTTAGGAGTAATATCCCGTTTCATTGAAGACGCATAAGCTCTCAATTTTCCAGGTGAACCACCTAATAATTCAACCACGGGCTTAGAAGCCATGCGACCTCTTAGATCCCAGATTGAAGTATCTAATCCCGACATTGCTCTACGAAGGTAAGATCCCGGAAATTTATGCTCCCTTTCAGTGATTACATCCAGTAATCTATCCAAGTCATCAATACCCTTTCCAATAGCCCACGGAGCAACCTGTCGATGAAAGATTTTTGCAGTTATATCAGAATGATAAGTGGATAACTGGCCCCATCCAAATGAGCCGTCTTCCACCGTTAACTTAACAAATCCAACAAAATTATTTGAAAAAGTTTCTAATTTTTTAATTTTCATTAACTTTCTCCAAAGCTGTTGCATCTTCAAGTATCATACTAGCTGCTTTTTCAGCCACAGCAATTGTGGGACCATTAGTATTACCAGTTGGAACAGAAGGAAATATTGATGCGTCAACTACCCTTAAGCCAATTATCCCATGAACCTTTAACCTTTCATTTACGACAGATTTTTTTGGATCAGTACCCATCCGACATGTTCCGCATTGATGATAAACAGTCCAAGAATTGGCCCGAACGAATTCATCAAAATCTTCATCAGTCTTAATATCACTACCAGGTGATAATTCGGATTCAACAATTGATTGTAATGCTGGTGTCTGTCCTATCTTTCTCATTAATTTCATGCCATCTCGCATTAATAAGCGATCATGATTAGTAGATAAATAATTTCCATACATCATTGGAGCTTCTAGAGGATCTTTTGATTTAAGCTTAACAAATCCCCTACTCGTAGGCTTACATGGGTTAAACCCTAAAAGAAAACCTTGGAATGGATCTGGACTCATCAAAGGTCTAGTTCCCGAAGGAGCACGAGTATAGCTAACTGGTGAGAAATAAATCTGAGTATCTGGAAACAAAGAGCCTTTTTGTGCTCTTACAAAACCTCCGCCCTGATTTACACTTAATGATAATGGTCCTTTTCTTCTTAAAATATAATTAATTCCAACATTTAATTTACCCCAAAAACTTCCCAAAGATTGATTTAAAGTTGGGACTTTTGATTTGTAATAAATGCTTGCACCCATATGGTCTTGCAAATTTTCGCCTACATTAGCTGAGTCAGAGATTACAGGAATGTCAAAATTCTTAAGGAGAGCCTGAGGCCCGACACCCGACAATTGCAACAACTGTGGCGAATTAATTGCTCCACCACACAAAATAACCTCCGACGAGATTTTAACATTAAATTTTTTGTTGCCTTTAATATACTCGATACCAACAGCTCGCTTCCCATCAAATAGAACTTTCGTGACGTGACTTTTCATACTTAAAGTAAGGTTACTGCGTTTTTTAACAGGATGAAGATATGCTCTTGATGCCGACGCTCTAAACCCATTCTTGGTAGTAATTTGATAAAGTGCCGCTCCCTCCATATCCTCAGCATTATAGTCGGAATTAAAAGGTAGCCCAGCCTGACCAGCAGCATCTAGGTATGTTTGACAAATAGGGTGAACATCCTTTGATATATCTCTAACGGTTAAAGGCCCTCCTTGGCCTCGCAAATGGTGCTTTACTCCTGTCCAGTCTTCCATTTTTTTAAAAATTGGCGCCATATTCTCCCAATCCCATCCAGGACTAGTTTTTGCCCAATCATTATAATCATTTGGATGTCCTCTGACATATACCATCGCATTAATGGAGCTTGAACCGCCAAGCACTTTTCCTCTAGGCCAATACATTCTATTTGAGTCTAAATTCTGCTCAGGCTCAGTTTCAAACTTCCAATTAAAACGAGCGTCATAATATATTTTACCATAACCTATGGGCATTCTAATCCAAAAACTTGAGTCATTGCCTCCTGCTTCAAGAATTAAGACTTTATTTTGCTTATTTTCGGATAGTCGATTTGCCAATACTGACCCGGCAGATCCAGCACCAACTATCACGTAATCATAATGTTCCAAACACTTAACCTGATAAAAATAATAATATGAGAGTGATAACGATAACAGGATTTAAAACAATAAGAAAATATTGTATGATTAATCATCATTTCTTTATTTTGCTGGTGACAAGCATTTAAAGTGCAAATATAGCTATTTGCTGTATCTATAACTCGAAAGGTTAAATAATGATTACTCTATTTAATGAAATGAAAAATTCGGAAGTAGACACGAATGACTTAGAAGGATGGGTTCCAATTTCAGGAAATCCAACTATGAAAACTCAAATTCTTCATACAAATAGAGAAAATAAAATGATTTCTGGGATTTGGGAGGCAACTCCCGGTACTTATCACGCGACTTATAGCTCTTATGAATTTGTTCACATGATAAAAGGAAAGATTAAGATCACTCCAGACGATGGAAGTCCATCAAAAATCGTTAAAACCGGCGATAGTTTTGTAGTTGAATCAAACTTCAAAGGGACCTGGGAAATACTCTCTCCAGTCTTAAAACATTTTGATTTTGTAATTTAATTCAATATCTTAAAGGTTATTATAAATCCTTTTTTCTTCTTTTAGTCGCCGGACCAATCGCCCTAGGTTTTGAAAAGTCAGCTTTTGGCTCTAATTTACCAGAAGGATTTGTTTCCTTGCCGGTAAACGCCTCAGCCCAAACCCCAAGCTTTTCATTCATATCCTTCCAATCTGTCATTAGCTCATTATCTCTGTACATGGCAAATGGTCTCAATGTACTCTCATAAAAGTCAATTTGACTGTTCTTGCGATATTTTAAAGAATTATAACCATTCCAATGAATAAGTTGCTCCAAAGGACGACGATATCTTCTATCTTGGCTCGCAATGGGATAACCAATTGGGATAGTACCATAAGCAGTCATCCAATCCGGGTAATTCAATAGTTTAGACAACTCCTTATTAGTTGTGCTTTCACCCCCACCAGACAACCAAGATGAGGTAAGTCCCTCAGCAGTTACCCCTAGTTGAATATTTTGAATAGCTGCACCCAATGAACATAAAAATATTGCCTCATTATTATCAGTATATTCCTCAACCCATTCATCATTGGTTGACTGAGGAAAGCATACTTTCCACCTTGGATCACCCAATACAATTACAATCGCCACAGTATTTGCTAAATAAGTCTTTTTGACAGCTGGAAAACCCTTTGCATGATCTACTAATCTCTGCGCTTGTCTTAAAAATACTTCGGTTACTTTCTTAATCATGTTCGGTTCGTTAACAACGATAAAATCCCAGCACTGGACATTAGCCCCAGAGGGGGCCCATCTTCCACATTCTATTATTCTATTTATGGCAGCCTTTGATACTTTTCTACCAGGTTCAAATTTTCTGGTACTTCTTCTTTGCTCAATAATTTCATAAAATAGTGGGGCGTTTTTATTAGCCATTCTGTCTCCTAAACTGATTAATAATCAATATTAAAACTAACCAAACTTATACTAAAACTGTCAATTTTAAAATAACAGTTAACTTAGACTCAGATCAAATATCAAAACTTTCAAGGAATATTATTTCAACCAAGTACGGAATTTGAACTCTCTGGGTTGATTTTTCTTAGACGCGAAAAGAACCCCACATTTAATTCTCTATCTAATTTAGTCAAATGGTACTTAAATGGCTTTTCATCATGATCATTTCCAGACTCACAATACTGTATCAAGCCGACCATCATTCTTGCAGCAACAGTCGCATTCTTATATTGGTTTCCACTAGTTCCACACGCCATATAAAAGCCATTTAAACTTGATTTATCATAAATGGGTATCCAGTCATCTGACGCATCATATAACTCAACCACACCCCGCTTCCTGGATGGAATTCCCAAACTGGGCACCCTTTGGGCATACCTTAAAACCTGATTATCCCATTGTTCAGTAAATTCTCTGTTAAAATCATCATCATCAACAAATTCTCTTATATCACATTCTGGATCTTCTGAGCCAATCAAAATATTTCCACCATGCTCTGGTCTGACATAACATGAGATGTCACTATCAGACACTACAAAGCCATTATTTTCAAAATCAAAACCCTTTGGTTGGGGAACGTGAACAACTTCCTGCCTAAGTGGCCGAGTTTTGATATTCATCTCATTCTCCACACCTGCCATCTTGTTTATTTTGAAGCTTGCTGGACCCGCCACATTTATTACAATTGGAGCGTTTACTACGTCACCATTAGAGCATGTTATACCTATTACTCTATCATTTTTCTTATTTATATTAGTAACTTCTGTGTCAAATTTAAATCTTGCACCAAGTTTTTCAGCTGCTACTTTTAAATTATGTGCAGACAACTGTGGATCTGTAACATAACCGGCAGTAGGGAAAAAAATTCCCGAATTGACCAACGAGCCATTTGATTTGCCAAAATCCTCATCATCAATTCTTTTTGTTGGTGAATAACTATCCTGACTATAAATAGGTAATTTTTCCTTAATTAGCTTACTATCCCATTCCTCATATGGAATCCTCAACTCATCACAAATAGACTTATGCTTTTTCATAAATCCGTTTTGCTCAGTCTTCATCACAAGACAACCACACTCTAAGAATTTTGCGTTTCCAAGAGCATCCTCTACTCCCAGATAATCACTCCAATTTTTCCAATCAAAATAACCTTCATAAGCCAAAGCAGAACCGTCTAATGTTGAATAATGCACCCGAATAATAGCACATGAACCCGATGTTGACCCCATCCCCGCATCATGGTTTTTATCTACATTAAGTGTCTTAAAGCCAGCTTTTGAAAGCTCCAAAGCTAATGCAGCACCTATAACTCCAGCCCCGATAATAACAGCATCAAAGTTCATCAATTAGCTCCTATTCCAATATAGTTTAGACCACCTCAAGAGATCATTGGTTTACAAACGATATTTCTTTTCGCAACCGATCCATAAGCAATTTAAGACTCTCTTGTTGATTTTCGTCAATCAATTTGCCATTTTTATCAAATGCTTTATCAGCAAATGGCACAATAAAAGCTCCACCCTGCAAAAACCTTGTATTAAAGCTACCTAAAGCATGCTTCATCGTAATCTGAGAAACCTCACCACCTGAACGCCCAGCCGTGGAAACTAAAGCTAAAGGCTTTCCTGCCAGTGGCTGTGGTTTGTGACGACTAACCCAATCTAGAGCATTTTTCAAAACACCGGGGATCATTTTATTATATTCTGGGGTCGCTATTAACAAAGCATCACAAATCTTTATTTGGTTTACTAATTTTATCACTTCTTTAGGCAGGCCAATTTTGTCTTCCAAATCTCCATTATAAAGCGGTATATTTAAATCACCAAACTCATAATCGCATTCACCAAATAAATTTATTGCCTCTTTCAAGAGATTAGTATTTTTAGATGCTTTACGTAAAGATCCTGATATTGCCAGCAATTTTATTTTTTTCATAAATCCAGCCTTTTTACTATTTCTAGCCTCTAATCTTAGGCATCAATATAAAATCCCACGGAGATGGAAAATCCCCAACAGGAACTTCAATAACTGTTGGTTCACACGCCTTAAAACTATTTCTCAAACAAACTCTTAATTCATCAGGAGTTTTGGCCCGCATCCCCTTAACGCCGAAGCTTTCAGCCAATGATGCAAAATCAGGGCTTTTCAGATCAGAAGCTATTGGACGATTATTGTATTTTTCTATTTGAAACCGCCTAACATTTCCAAAGGCATTATCATTAAATATTACTGCAGTAATTGGAATATTATGACGGGCTGCTGTAGCTAATTCACTAATTGTATAAAGAGCCCCACCATCCCCCGATATAGAAACCACGGGCACATCACGTCGAGCATGTGCAGCACCTAGAGCTGTTGCAAAACCCCACCCTAATGTTCCCTGATACCCAGTGGAAAGAAATGTTCTAGGTAGGTAACTCTGAAAAGCAAATCTGGAAACGTATCCAACTTGAGTTAATTCATCCACAAAAATACCATCTTTGGGTAATTCGGCACGAATAGCATTTAACCAGGCCAGCTGGGGTGATAATTTCTCTTCAAACAACTTAGAATATTTATCTTTTGTATTTTTTACAACTTTCAGCCAATCGTTCCGATTTTTTTCTTTTCCTTCAATACCTTTCCATAACAGGGGCAATACATCTTTTAAATCAGCATTAATGCCTAATGCAGGTTCTGTTATCCTTCCAATCTCTTCTTCATCAATATCTATATGAATAATTTGCATTTTGTCATCAACACCCCACTGCATCTGTGCAGTCTGACATCGTGTTCCCAAGGCTAGTACCACGTCACATTTACCCCAGAGTTCCCGCCCCGCTGGTAATGTTACACTGAGATCATTAGATCCATCAATTACACCTTGACCATTCCTAAATATTACAACCGGCGCGGATAGACCCTCAGAAATTTGTTTTATTTCATTACCATGGTCTTGCGCACCACCTCCAATGATTATTATCGGATTAGAAGATTGATTTAAAATAGATAGCGCTCTTTCTAATTTATCAGTATCAACGCAAGGTTGATCTTCTGGATGCCCAATCAAATCGACGTTAATATTGTCTACCTTGGAGTTCCACATATTAACTGGAACCTCAACACCAACAGGTCGCGGCCTTCCAGATCGTACCTTTGAAAATGCATTTTTAAATATTGAGACAGCATTATTAGCGTCATCAATTCTGTCCGCATATTTCGTTAAACTCCTTAAAACAGATAACTGATCTGGAATTTCATGAAGAAGCCCAAACCCCTTCCCAATTGCTCCCAGAGGGATTTGACCAATTAATGCAACAACGGGAGCATTCACAGCATAAGCCGTAGACAATGCAGCCGTAGAGTTTAAAAAACCCGGCCCTGGGACAACTGAAAAAGCTTGTGTTTTTCCAGTCGCCATTGCAGCACCAAGCGCCATATAAGCAGCGCCCTGTTCATGTCTAGTATGAATTGGTGTCACCGAATGACTATTATCATACAAAACATCAAAAAAATCATCATTTTGAACCCCTGGAAGGCAATACAATTGATCAATTTTATTAGCGATCAAAGATTTTACAGCGATTTCACCAACAGTATAAGGCATGGTACTCTCTTTTATTAAGAAATAATCTCACGAACGGCGACTGCAAATCGCTTAATATCTGCAGACCTCAAGCCTGCAAGATTAATCCTGCCATCATCGACAATATAAATTGCTTTCTCATCCTTCAAGCGGCGTATTTCGGAGCTTGAAAGACCAATAAGTGAAAACATACCAGACTGCTCGGCTAAAAAATCAAATCTAGATGAATTTGTCTGATTTCTTAATTCTATACTAAGGTTCTCTCTAATCTTATGAACTCGCTCCCGCATTTCCTGCAGCTCACTTAACCATTTCAACTTTAAAGTCTTACTGGATAAGATAGTTTTTACGACGGCCGCCCCATGATCAGGTGGCATTGAGTAGTTAGTTCCAGCCAAATTTCTTAACCTTCCGCCTAACGCTTTACTGACCTTTTCATTCTTAGACAAAGTAATAGCGACGCCAGCCCTATCACGGTAAATTGCAAAATTCTTTGAACTAGACGACGCAATTAATAGTTCAGGAAGGTTATCAATAAGCTTTCTAACACCGTAAGCATCTTCATCAAGTCCATCCCCAAAACCCTGATAAGCAATATCAACCAAAGGTAGAAACCCAACCTCTAAAGCCACCTTAGCAACTATATCCCACTGGGCGTTCGAAAAATTAACTCCAGTTGGATTATGGCAGCAACCGTGAAGCAAAACCACATCACCAGGTGCAACATTTTTTAAATCTTCCATTGTTTGTTCAAAATTTATCGACTGAGTATTTAGATCAAAATACCGATAGTAATTAAATTCTAAACCGGCAGCTTTTATTGTTGGGGGATGATTGTCCCAAGTCGGAGCAGGTAGCCAAATTTTTGAATGGGGCGAAACATCGAAAACCAAATCATAAAGAACCCTTAATGCGCTACTTCCACCAGGCGTTTGTATTACGTTTACCCGTTTTAAATCTAATTTATCACCAAGTACTAAATTTGATGCTAAATCACAAAAAACTGGATCACCTGCTAAACCGATGTAAGCTTTTGTTTTCTGTTCAGAAAGTAATATTTTTTCTGCTGCTTTTACTGTTTCAAGAACGGGTGTAATTCCCGTCTCATCCTTGTAAACACCTATACCAAGATCAATCTTGTCTTGCCTCGGGTCATTAGAAAAATCTTGTAATAATTGCAAGATTTTTGGGGCCTTAGGAGATGGTACTTTATCAAACAAATTCATAGTCCCTATGACTTCTCATAATATTAAATGTCATGCAATCAAATTTTCCTCTTGCAGATCAAGTCTGCAAGGACGAGAACCACTAAAGAGTGGATATTTAATGAAAAAATATTTTTACATATTATTCGCCGCTGGCGTAATCCAATCGATTGTTTTCGGTGGTCGCCAGACCATACCATTGTCAATAGATGGAATTAATCTCGCTTCAACTATTAATTACCTTGAAATTAGCTTCGCCTTTGCGGTTGGCCAGCTAATAACTGGTATAGTTACACCTTTGGGTGGCGCAATTTCTGACAGGTATGGCTCAGGTAGAACACTCCTAGTAGGAATATTAATTTCTATATTGGGATGTCTATTGATACCATTCTCAACAACCCGCTTTATGCTGGTAATCTCAATTGGAGTTTTATCAGCTGGCGGGGCAGGTATCGCAGGTCTTCCAGTCATAATGTCTGCTGTTAACAAATTAGTTCCTCCGGAAAAGTCTGGTATTGCATTTGGTATAGTTAACGCTGGAGGATCAATTGGGCAATTCTTGTTCGCACCACTCGCAGGTTTAATGATCGTAAATTTTGGTTGGCAAGCTAGCATCTTTCTAATTTGCGCTCTATTAGTTTTAACAATTCCATTATGTTGGATGTTAAGGTCTCAACCATTTCAAAAAGCAAAAAAACAATTTGGCGAAAATCTTACCTTTTCAAGAACTTTATCTTTAGCTTTTTCCACTCCTAGTTACATATTGCTAATCTCTGGATTTTTTGTTTGTGGCTTCCATGTAGCATTTATAATTACTCATATGCCCGGAGTTATAATTGCCTGTGGGCTAAGTGTCGGGGTAACAGGCTGGTCTTTAGCCATTATTGGGTTTTTTAATATACTTGGGAGCCTATTTGCTGGTTGGTACATCACTCATCGAAGTATGAAAATACTTTTGTCTTATATTTACGGCTCTCGCGCAATAATCGTAATTGTTTTCCTGCTCAGCCCCATGGATGTAATTTCTGTCTTAATTTTTTCTGCAGCGCTTGGCTTTACTTATCTCTCAACTGTACCGGCAACTGCCGCATTAGTTGGCAAAATGTTTGGACCAAAATATTTAGCAACATTATTTGGAATTACTTTGTTCTCTCATAATATTGGAGCATTTCTAGGCGCTTATCTTGGTGGGTATTTTTTCCAGATAACAGGTGAATACACGACGGTGTGGTTGATTGACATAGCCTTAGCCATTTTCGCAGCACTTATTCACCTTCCAATTAAGGAAAAATCAGTTCATTTAGCCGCTCAGTGATCTGTATAGCATATAATCAACCCGATAAAACTTGGTTGCATTAATTAATAATTGAGAACACTCTCCAAGGTAAGAGGTGTAAAATGTTACAAAAACAAAAATTTAAAATAAATGAAATCTATGTTCCAGTCAAAAAAATGAAGGAATTAGATCCTTTAAAAGTAACAAAAGTCGCTGAAGGAATATTAGAGGGTGAAAATATTCTTCCAATACGTGTTAGATCAGGTGATAAAAGATATGTTTTAATAAAGGGCCTT
>JAQWNW010000022.1 GCA_029246285.1 Paracoccaceae bacterium
GAAAGATAATGTGTTTGATCTTTGTTGAAGACTATATCATCGTCTTTTGCTATAGAAGCGTTGAAGTAAAGCCTGATTTTTGAATTTTTTAAAGACATAACAAGTATCTATGATGCCAGCCAATCAAAATCCAGAGAAACATTCTTTATATGCTGAAGGGAAAGTTTCTGATGCAACAATTAATAATTGGGTGGATAACTATTGCCCCTTATGGTCTAGGCCATTTTTAAGATTGTCCAGAGTGGATAGGCCAATTGGAACTTGGTTATTGCTGATTCCTTGCTGGTGGGGTTTGTTAATCGCCTTATTATATAGTGATGGCTCGTTATTATCGTTTGATACTTTTTGGATAGCATTTGTTTGTTTGGCGGGTTCAGTTTTGATGAGAGGTGCTGGATGTACGTGGAATGACATAACTGATAAAGATTTAGACGCTCAGGTGGCTCGGTCTAGGTCTAGACCACTAGCTTCAGGATTAGTTTCTTTGCGAGCTTCAGTAATGTGGCTTATTTTCCAATTAATTTTATCTGGGATGTTGTTAGTTACTTTGAGTTGGTTTGCGATTGGAGTTGGGATTTTTTCACTATTATTAGTAGTAATTTATCCCTTTGCTAAAAGGTTTACTTGGTGGCCTCAAATATTCTTAGGCTTAGCATTTAATTGGGGTATTTTGTTAAGTTGGGGGGCATACATTGGTAGTTTGAATTTGATCCCAATATTCTTATATGTTTCCGGTATATGTTGGACATTATTTTATGACACAATTTATGCTCATCAAGATAAGCAAGATGATATGATGGTTGGAATAAAGTCCACCGCCTTGCGTTTGGGTGAACAGACCAAGTCTTGGTTATATTTATTTCTTTTTGGCGTTATAGTATTTAATTTACTATCCCTCTGGCAGGTTTTTTTAAAAATTGATAGTGTTGTGGCTTTTATAATTTGTTGTTTAGGTACTTTTGCAATGGGATTGCATTTATTTTTTCAAATTCGGAAACTTGATATCCATAATCCAGAAAATTGTTTAATTCTATTTCGTTCTAATAGAGATACTGGAATAATATTTATCGTTGCACTTTGCATTGCTGTTTTGATTAAAAGTGGAAGTACATTTTGATACGAAGTCCTATGAATAGATCGTTTGCTATGAAATATATTTTTTTTGGTCTGATCTTGTCAGTTTCCTTAATAGTATCTTCTTTTGCTCTTGTTAGCTTTTATGAAGCAAAAACGTTGAGACTACTTAAAAAAGAAACCTCAGATAGTGAACTAAGTTGGTTAAACATAACAATTGATGGAACTAGTGTTCTTGTTGACGGTATCGCTCCAGATGAAGCTAGCAGATTTAAAGCAATTACTATAATTTCATCAGTAATAAACTCTGCATTAATAACTGACAGAATCGAGATAAAAAAAGACATAATTTTACCAAAATTAAATTATACTTTAGAATTCTTACGGGATGATGATGATATTACTTTAGTTGGATTTGTTCCAAAAGCCGTAAAAATTGAAGAATTATTATATGATTTAAGAGCTATTTCTGACAGCACCTCGATAAATAATCTGTCTGAGACTATAGAATATTCAACCGCGCCTGGTTGGAAAAAAACATTAAATTTTGCAGTTGATAGTCTACGAATGTTACCTAATTCTAAGATTACATTACAAGAAAATAAAATTCTAATTACCGCACTCAGTGATAGTTTTGAGCAAGGAGAAGTATTAAGGAAAAAATTAAACTCATCAAATCCTGGTTTCTTTGAGTTAGCGTTGGATATTGAATCGCCAAGACCTTTGATTCAACCATTCCTGTTTCGATTAAACCGGGATGGAGATAAGGTAGAGTTGATTAATTGTTCTGCTAGTGACGAGTATTCAAGAGCACTTATCTTGGGAGCTGTTCGTCAATTTGGTATAAAAGAAAAAAATAATTGTGAAATTGGTATTGGTGCTCCCTCCAGTGATTGGACTGAAGTTGTACTTGTTGTTCTGAATTACATAAAAGAATTTAAGCAATTCTCGTTAACCTTCAAGAATAGAGAAATCTTTATTGAAATCTTTGATGGTACTGGAGATAAGCAATTTCTAAAGTTTGAAAAAAAATTACGGGAAAGTGTCCCAAATGAATTTTTAATTGAAACGTCATTTCAGTCTGGAACGGAGGCAACAGAGATGGAGTTACAGAATTTTATTGTTACTAAAAATTCTGAAGGCCTCGTTCACTTAAAAGGTTATTTACCCAACAAGAGTGCTAAAATAGCAATTATAAGCTATGCAAGATCATTATTCAGATCTGAAAATGTCCGAGATGCAATAACTTTGACTGAAAATCCGCTAGTGGATTTGTCTATTCAAGCGTTAGCTGGATTAGAAGTTATGGGACTTTTGAAATATGGAAGTCTAAAAATTGATCCGAAATCACTTGCGATCAAAGGCCAATCAGCAGATCCAGATATAAAAAATATAGCGCAACAACTCTTTGCAAAAAAAATAGAAAAGGATATCTTTTATAAATTAGAATTAGAATATAATCCGAATTTAATACCCAAACCAGAAGGTGTAGATCCTGTAAAATGTGTCAGTGATATCAATAATGTAATTAAAACATTGGGTGTTGAATTTGCACCAGGTGAAATCATTCTGCAGCCATCGTCTGATAAAACAATTGAAAAAATGGCTGAGATTATGAGGAAATGTTATGTTGTTCCTATGGAAATTGGTGGTCATACTGATAGCCAAGGACGAAAGAGTTTAAATCTTTCAATCAGCCAAGCCAGAGCTGAAGCAGTTATGGACGCTCTCTTAAGTTATGATATTTTGACTGGAAATCTATCGGCAAAAGGTTTTGGAGAAAGCACTCCCATTGCGGACAATAATACTGTTGAGGGAAGAAATAGAAACCGTAGAATTGAATTTACTTTAATAAATAATGAGAATTAATATTTAATGAAAAGAAAGAAAGAATATGCCAAAAATTGAACTTACGATACTAGCAGCATTGGCATTGCTTATGTTTTTTGTAATTGGATGGGTCTCTTCTCGAATATTTCAAAATATCAATCAGATTAAGAACTTAGATGAGAATGAAATAAACGAACTTAACGGTGATTTGTTGGATGCTGAAGAGGAAAGAGACCAAACAATTGCATATGTAAAGAGCCGAGAAAAAGAATTAACTAATCAACTTGGGCAAGTTAAGGCAGAATTAAATGCTGCCATGGATGGATTGGGAGCAGCTCGACGTGAAGCGTCTGAATTAAGAAAAAAGCTGACGCATGAGCACTAAAGAATTACCAACGACTTAAACTATTTTCATCGTCTTCAGTACTTAAAACCCATTCACTTCCATCATTTGTAAACTCTTTTTTCCAAAAAGGTGCTCTACTTTTCAAATAGTCCATCAGAAATTCTGCGGCATTAAAGGCTTCGTGCCTATGTTTTGCAGCAGTCATAACCATCATGATTGGCTCATTTATTTCAAGATCACCAAATCTATGGATAATCAAGCTATCTTGAAGGTTCCAGCGTTTTTTTGAGGAAAGCTGTACTTCTGCAAGAGAATGCCTTGTCATTTCAGGATAATGCTCAATATGTAGTTTTTTTAGATTTAATTCTTTGTTGTTTCTGACGATACCTGTAAAATTGACAACTGCGCCCACATTTTTCAGATCACATTGAAACTTATTGATTATTTGCCCAGGATCAAATACTTCTCGCTGTAATATCACTTTCATTTTATCCCCCAGTCATCGGCGGAAAAAAAGCAACTTCTGAAACATTTTTTAAAGGATACTCAATATCAACTAATTTTTGATCTGCCGCAATTCGTATTATGTCTAAATCAGCAAAAGCTAATTTGTATTTTTCATCCTTTGACCGTAATTCATCAATTAATTCCTTTATATTATTTGCTTTTGTCTTCAGTAGTTCTTCAGAGATTCCCAGTTTTTCTCTAACCCATGAAAAGTATAGTATTTTAATCATTTTTGTTTTTCTCACTGATAAACTTAATTGCCTTTAAAAGATATTCATAACCACTAAGAAACGTTAGAATTGTAGCTATCCAAAGTAAGCAAATGCTTCCAATTAGAAGTATTGATGATTGGTTTCTGGGGGAGGGGTTTAAGATTATACTGAGCTGAGTGCCTTTAACATTATCGTTTGGCGACATTTGATAAGAGTTTAGTAAAAGCGCGATATAAAGGCTGCAGATTGCTATTATCTGAAATGAAGTTTTCCACTTTGCCAACCTAGTGACCGAAAGCAAATTCGATTTATTTCCTAAAAATTCACGCAATCCTGAAACTAGGATTTCTCGAAATATAATTACTAGTGTGGGAATCATTATTAATGCACTGAAACCAAAGGGTACTAGCAGCGCTATTAATGTCATTATCACAATGGTTTTATCTGCTATCGGATCCATCATTTTGCCAAATGCTGTTTCTTGTTTCCATAGTCGTGCAAGATAGCCGTCAACAAAGTCAGTTAACCCAGCAATTACGAAAATTATTAAAGCTATCCAATATGAGAGTGGATCTTGAAATGCTAGAGTGGCTATGACAACTGCTGGTGCAGCTATCAATCTTAGCGCGGTTAGAATATTTGGGATCGTCCAGTTCATAAATGATTTATAAACTTTTATTTGGCCTCATGGAAGAAGTCATGCAGGTTTTTAGCTAATTTATTTGAAATTCCTTCTACAGATTGAAGATCTCTTAGATCTGCTCGTGAAATAGCTTTCACTGAACCAAAGTGGGAAAGCAAAGATCGTTTGCGGAATTGGCCAACACCTTTTATTTCGTCTAGCGGGGATCTGAAGTTTGATTTTTTTCTTTTAGCGCGATGAGCGCCAATTGCGAATCTATGAGCCTCATCTCGTAATCGCTGCACAAAATATAGAGTTGGGTCGGTGTGGCGAAGGCTGAAAGGTTTTTCTTTTAATTTGTAAAATAATTCTTTTCCAGCGTTTCGTTCCTCACCTTTTGCTATTCCAATAAAATTTAAATCATTGAGTCCAAGATCTGATAAAATTTCTGCTACTGCTGATACTTGACCAGCCCCGCCATCGATAATCATTAAATCTGGCCAAGCTTCCTTGGATCTTGTTGGATCAATCGAGCTGAGCTTAGAAAATCTTCGATAGATTACTTCTTTCATCATAGCTAAGTCATCGCCAGTTTGCGCGATTGATGTCGAAATATTGAATTTTCTGTACGCATTTTTAATGAATCCGTCTGGGCCTGAAACAATCATGCCACCAATTGCATTGGTACCCTGTATGTGAGAGTTGTCATAAACTTCGACCCGTTTTAACGTGGTTTTTATCTTCAGTGCTGTTGCTAAATTTTTTAATAACTTTGTTTGATTTGCGTGTTCAGAATTCTTTCGTGCCAAGGCCTCTTCAGCATTTCTTCTCGCATTTTCAACTAGTATGGCTTTTTCTCCAAATTGAGGGTAGGAGATTTTTGTCTTATGAGATGATTTTTTTGACAATAAGTGCTCAACTAACTCAGTATTTTCTAACTTACTAGATAGTAGAATTCTTTTGGGTGGAGTCTTATTTCCATAAAATTGTACGATAAATGCTTCTAAAATCTCTTGAACCTCTGCACCATTTCCTGTTTGTGGAAAATATGCTTTATTCCCCCAATTTTGGTGCCCGCGAATAAAAAATACTTGAACGCAAGCAGAGCTTCCATCTTGGTGTATCGCTATAATATCTGCCTCAAGCACTCCCTTAGGATTAATGCCTTGATGTTGTTGGATTTGTGTGAGTGCATGGATTTTGTCACGTATTATTGCAGCATTTTCAAAATCTAATTTTAGGCTTGCTTGATGCATTTGCAGTGCTAATTTTTCTTGTATGGAGCTATTCCTTCCTTTTAAAAACTCCTCTGCATCTTTAACAGCAGCGCTATATTTATTTTCAGTTATTTTTCCAACACATGGTCCAGAGCATTTCTTTATTTGAAATAACAGACAAGGGCGGCTCCGATTTTTAAATTGTGAATCGGTGCAATTACGAAGCATAAATATCTTTTGCAGTTGGTTTAGGGTCCTATTGACTGCTCCAGCTGATGCAAATGGCCCATAATAATTGCCCTTTTCAGATCGTTTACCTCTATGTTTTTTGATTTGTGAAAAAGCATGAGTCTTTGAAACTAAAATATTTGGAAAACTTTTATCATCACGTAAGAGAACATTATATTTTGGTTTTAGTTGTTTTATGAGATTTTGTTCTAAAAGCAGAGCTTCTGTTTCAGTTCGAGTAGTTAAAAACATCATAGAACAAGTTTGCTCAATCATCTTTACTGTTCTTAATGAATGCCCAGAAAATTTAGAATAGTTTGTCACTCTTTTCTTTAAATTGACCGCTTTACCAACATACAAGACTTCTCCATCGCGATCCAACATACGATAGACACCTGGTTTCTCAGGAAGATCTTTAAGGTATTTCCCGATTACTTTGTAGCCAGAAAACTTTGGATTATGTGTTGTACTAACATTTCTCATTTTAAATTTTTATATGATTCTATTAATCTGATCTTTAAATTGGCATATCATCTGCATTTTCTCCACTCTATCTGTGGATAAGTCTGAATATAACTTTCTTAATATCTCTATTTTCCCTTAATTTATTGACAATTTAACTGATTGCCTATTTTTTAGGCATGCGTTTAAGTTGTTGAAATTAATAGATAAAATTAATTAAATGTGGCAAATTCTTGAATTCATTAGCTTTTTTTTGATTTGTTTTTAAATTTATTATTTTAAGTGGACAACTAACGTAGGAGAAATACGCTATGACATTGTTTTTCTTACTCAATTTCTGCCACATCCGCTGTTTTCCAAGCAAGATGTTGACCTCCATCCAGACATATCAATTGCCCGGTTAAGGAGTAAGCATTTAAAATATAATTCATCGCATTTGTAATATCTGACTCATTCGCTCCTCTCATTAAAGGAGTGGCCAGGCGTTGATGTTCAAAATTTTCTTTACTTTGTCTAGCGCCTTGCAAGGTTGGTCCAGGACCAATGGCATTCACTCTAATATTAGGTGCCAAGAATTGAGCTGATGACTGTGTAAAGCCCCACAAACCTATCTTTGCTGTCGTATATGACATAAAATCTGGAGTTATTTTTCTTACGCGTTGATCAATTATATTTATAACATTGGATGTGGCAAAAGGAAGTTCATTATTTTTGTTAGTCATTTTTGGTGCTTGTTCAGAAAATTCCTGTGTTAGGAAAACCGCAGATCTTAAGTTAGAGTCTAGATGTCGGTCCCAACTAGCGAGATCAGCGGATTTTAAGTTATCATACTCAAAAATAGAGGCATTGTTTATCAATATATCTAGTGGGCCTCCTATCAGTGTTCTTGCTTTCTTGACCAATCCTTTAGTTTCGTCCATTTCTAGAAGGTCTGCTTTTAATAATTCTGCATTCACACCAATTTTTCTTGCTATATCACGAGTTTCTTCTGCTTCTTCTGACGAGCTATTGAAGTGGATGACAATATCGATGCCTTGCTCAGCCAATTCTAGTGCCATTGCTCTTCCTAATCTTTTAGCACCACCAGTGATTACTGCCCTTCTTTTCATTAAGTTACTCCATTAAATCTTCGTGCAGAGTATTGCTTAATCTTCACAAACGCACTTAGAGCTGTTTACTATTGGTGCTCCACACTTAGTGCATTTTTTTTGAGGGCCAAGTTTAAATTTTGGTAACCTTAGTCGACCAAAGATAGCTAAAATAACCATACCGATAAGAAACAGAGAGATTATTTTGATAATCATCTTATAATCCAAACCTTGACCAATTTATGTGGTTCTCAATTTCACCTAAAGTTTCGTTGGCAATTTGGATCCCAAATCGGGATAAAAAACCTCTCTTTTTTTCCTGTAACGAAAATTGTGTTTTTTCACCAAATTTGCTTTTCATTATTGGTACTAGGTGACCGATATCATCAATTAAACCTAAAGCTTTAGCACTTTTCCCGATCCAAAATTCTCCTGTGAAGATATCCTCACTTTGTAATTTTTTGCCACGACTCTTTTTTACTTGCTGTACAAAAGCTTCATGAATTTCTTTTTGGAGATTCAGTAATTTATCAATATCTTCAGGGTTCTCGGGTCGAAATGGATCCAAGAAACTCTTATCTTGCCCCGCTGTGTGAATTCTTCGCTCAATCCCATATGATTTTATAAGGTCCTGGAATCCAAAGCCTGAGTAGATAACGCCAATGGATCCAACTATTGAGCTGAAATCAGCATAGATGTGATCTGCCGCAGTTGCTAGCCAGTACCCTCCTGAAGCTGCTACATCTTCAATAAAAGCATAAACTGGAATTTTTCTTTCATCTGCCAGCCGTCTAATTCTAGCCGCGATAAGGCTAGATTGCACGGGGCTTCCACCGGGAGAGTTAATTGCTATTGCTACGGCAGAAATATTTTTTTGAGCAAATGCTTTTTCAATTATTTTTTTTGTTGACTGGTCACTAATAGCTGATGAGCCAAACCTACCATCCGCAGCAATAGTGCCACTAAATCGAATTACGCTTACAATAGGTGGTTTTTTCTTAAAAGGTATCCAAATTCTCATAACTTCCCTTTAATCATGCGTAGTTGAGTATACAACCACTTGTTTTATGAATTTAATAATTAAAATTATATTTTTTTACAATTCATTCAATTTTATGAATTACACAACAAAATAAGTTTAATCTCGCAAATTATTTTTTTTAATGATATTGGTTAAATTCTAAAAAAAAATAGAATGAAGACAATTTAATTACACTTTAATTCAATTTCTAAACTAAAGGGGAAAATATGAGAAATTTATTAGTAAAGAGCACAGCAATTGCTGGAAGCATAATAGCTCTGTCGGCTGCTTCTGTAAGCAATGCGGCTGATAGTGTTAATGTGGCGTTTTTTTTGGAGTGGGCCTCTCCAAACCAAATATCAAAAGTAGACAAGGTTTACGATGAAGCTATGGGCGTAGATGTTAACTGGACTGATTTTTCAACTGGTGTTCAAATGACAGAAGCAATGTTGGCAGGAGATATTGATATCTCTTATTCGCAAGGTCTTTCACCATTTGTTACCGCTATTCAGCAAGGGCATCCATTGAAAATGGTCGCTATAGCTATGGAATATGAAGCAAATGATTGTTTTATAAGGAATGGACTTGGGATAGATTCTTCAAATGCATCGGAGTTAGAGGGAAAAACTGTTGCTGTTCCACTGAATACAATGGCAGATTTTGCATTTAGAAGTTATATGTCTAGCCTAAACGTTGATACTTCTACAATGACCATTGTGGATCAAGCTCCTGCAGATGGAGCTAAGTCACTTGCTGATGGTAATGTGGATATGGCATGTATTTTTGGTGGAAATTCATCAAAAGCTGCGGGAGAAGTGGGAACACCCATAATGACCTCTCAGCAGAAAATTGATGCAGGTATCGGTTCATTTGATGTGATTTCAGTAACTGAAAAATTCGCAACAGAAAATCCAGATCTTTTAAGAACATTCTTGGATGTGACTGATGAAGCAAATTTGGCATGGGAAGCTACAGATGCACAATTAGCTAAAGTAGCGGCAGATGCAGGTATGAGTGTTGAAGACACTCGTAGACAAATGGCTGGCATGATTTTTATGACTGAAAAACAACAGATGGATAAATATTTCGGACCTGATGGAGTGGCAGCAAGTGCTGCCGCAGCATTAGGAGTTGTTTTCTCGGACTCATCTGATGGGGCGGCGATTGCAAAAACAATTGATAGTTCGTTTTTTGACTAAAAAATAGTTTTTAAATACTTTAAGTAAGGCTCAAGTGTGAGCCTTACTTTCCTTTAATAATTCGAAAAATAGTATGTCTGATCTTATTTGTAAAAACTTGTGTATGACTTTTTCAAATGCGCAAACTGGAGTGAAGGTCGAGGCATTGAAAGACATCAATTTCACCCTGAAAAAGGGCGAATTACTGTCCGTGTTAGGTCCGTCAGGTTGTGGCAAAACTACTTTATTAAATATGATTGCTGGATTCTTAAATCCAACATCAGGCTCCATGACATTAAATTCAACGAAAATTGATGGCCCAAGTGTTGAAAGAGGTATGGTTTTTCAACAAGGTGCTTTATTCGAATGGCTTACCGTTTCTAAGAATGTTGATTTTGGGTTGAGAATGAAAAAAACTTCTCAGGGTGAGAGCGATTCTTTAGTAGAAAAGTGGCTTGAAATAGTTGGTTTGCAGGGGTTTGGGAATACTCCCACTTATCAGTTGTCTGGAGGTATGCAGCAGCGAGTTGCATTGGCACGTTGTTTGGTAAATGATCCTGATGTCATCTTAATGGATGAACCTTTGGGAGCGCTAGATGCATTAACTAGAGAAAAGATGCAGTCGTTAATTTTGGAACTATGGAAAGAAACTGGAAAAACGATATTAATTATCACTCACTCAGTTGAGGAAGCATTGTTGTTAGGAGAAAGATTGTTTGTAATGGCTCCAAGGCCTGGAAGAATACATAAGGAATATAAATTACCATTCGCCGAACAGGGCCTACAAACGCCCCTTCGCGATATTAAACAAAGTCCTCAATTTTCTGAAGTACGAGAAGAGATCTTATCGATGATCTGGGATATGGAAGAGGAGATTATGGGAGGTGCTTGATTGGTTGTCCCAAGAAAGAGCTTTTATTGCATCTGTTATAATTGTTATTTTATTAATAACATTATTATGGTCGATACTTGTTGGACTCAGACAGGCAACTTATCGAGCTAAAGATCAGGTTTTTGGTGATCCTGAAAGAACGCTAGGCGGTTGGTATTGGACGCTTTCGGGCGTGTCAGCAATTTTATTACTTTGGTTCTATTTTTCTTGGGGGGTTGGAAGAGCTTTCTTTCCTGAAGCTGGGAATGAAATGTGTCAGGTGGCAAAAGTTGAAACTGCTATCGCTCCTATTAAAGCTGCTTTACCTATTGATTCCCGTTATTTTAAGTCGACTGAATTGATAGTTCGAAATACTGAGCAATTAGATGTTCTGGAATCTAATTTTCCTGAAGGTGTTTTTAGCGAAACAGAAAAAGAGGAACTACTGAATATTATAGTTAGTTCGAGGAAGATTATTGGGATTTTTTCAGATCAAGACAATCAAAGCTTAGAATCTAAACTGGCAATACGCGATATAAGTCAAGATTTAGATGAGTTAACTGATAAACTTAGCAAGGATTATACTAAATTCAATCCTTCTAGCGAAGGCTTATTACAGCCCAATTGGGGCACTACTCGCATCGAATTGCCATTACTTCCAATCACTCCGAAAGGTGTGCTTTTTGACGATATTAGTAAACATGCAGAAGTATTGTCTCAGAAATTCTTGAAATTACGGAATAATTCAGCTGCAGCAAATAGTATTATTGAGGCGACTAAGCAGCAAATTAAAAGACTAAAGTTGTCTAATGAGGCAGCAGATCGTTCAGATGAGGTCCTGAAGGAGAGAAAACACTATATTAAAGCAGTTGAGCGCATTTTTAGAAGATTGGATGATGGAACAATCTTTCCTCCTCAGGCGTTAGATGAATTAAATGACTCAATAAAGGATTTCTTAAGAGCGATAGAAGGTGCCAAAGGAAATTTACGGCTTGTGCAAGCGTTTTTTATTCCGGGTGCGGGGGTTGTTAAATCAAAAACTCAATGTACTGAGCAGGGCTCTGGGCGTTGGTTGCCAAAACCGACAGACGTGGTGGCTAAATTTCTTCTTCTCGCTAATCCAAATCTAGAGAACGGAGGGGGATATAAAGGAACTACCCTCTTTTGGTGGGATTGGATAGAAATTGCGGATCTTGTTTCATTTTTAATCCCAGATTTCTTAATTGATTTACTTCCTGGTGATTACGGAGTTCATTCCGAACAAGGGCTATTTGTACCTAATTACAAAGATAAATTACAAGCATTCGCCCAAGGGGATGTTTATCTTGGTGTCATACCTATGCTCGATGGTCATATATGGGATTCTTTGTTCAGAGTTTTAGTGGCTCTTGCTTTAGGGATATTTTTGGGTGTGCCTTTGGGAATCTACATGGGAATATCTAGGTTTTTTAAATCCTTTTTTGATCCTATAATAGAATTGTACAGACCAGTACCTCCCTTAGCTTGGGCACCTTTGATTCTAACAATTTTCGGTATTCAGGATGATGGTAAGATTTTTTTGCTTTTTATGGTTGCTTTTGCCATAATGGTGATTTCTGCCCGAACGGGAGCTTCAGGTACGCAATTATCAAAAATTCGTGCGTCCCACTCTTTAGGAGCGTCTAATCGTCAGATCTTGCGCTATGTTATCTTGCCCAATGCTTTACCAGAAATTTTAACAGGAATTAGAATTGCAATTGGCGTGTGTTGGGGAACGTTAGTGGCTGCTGAAATGCTCGCCGGAACTACTGGAATTGGCTTTATAGAAAATGTTGCAAGAACAGTTTCAGATTATGAATTAATTTGGGTAACAATTTTAATTATGGGTTTACTGGGTCTGGCGTTTGATCTTTTAATGAGATTAATCATAAGTCGGACGATCCCTTGGCGAGGAAAGGGTTAATCTGATAGGATAGCTTCAATTTGCATCAAGCGTTCTTTTCCGAAGAACATTTGGTTTCCCAAAAAGAAGGTTGGAACTCCAAATACCCCCTTTTCTACGGCTCTTTTAGTATTGGTTATTAGCTGCTCTTTAACTTCATTAGCTTGAATCTTCGTTAGTAAATCTGAGATATTAAATCCAGAACTTAGCATGGCATTTTTGTAAACCTCCTGGTCGCCCATATCTTTCGGGTCTTCCCACATATGATGGAAACCAGCTTCGATATAATTATCTAACCAATCTTCTCGATGTGCCACAATCGCCCCACGCATCAAGATCAATGTGTTAACAGGAAAAAAAGGGTTTGGTTTATAATTATTTATTTTATGTTTCTCAATAAATCGTTTCAACTCTAAATTCTCATAATCACTTTTCCCAAGAATATTGGCAAATGCTTCCATTGGAGAACGGTTATTTGTTTGCTTAAATATTCCTCCAAGCAAACATGGTATGTAGTTAATTTTAATCCTATTGACTAGTTTAAATTCTGGGAGAACCTTGTGTACTAAATATGCATTTGGGCTGCCAAAATCAAAAATAAAATCTAGGGTTTCCATTACCGGTACCTTTATTTAATTTACTATTAGGCATGTAATATTTGAAAATGGTTTGTTTGACTACAAGAAGATTAATTTCATATAAATTTATTATAATGGATAACTTAAATTTTTAACTCATATGGTTCACTGTAAAATGGATTGCTGTCATCTAAATTTAGAAGATTTATCATTTTCAACCAGGGGTTTTGAAATAAAAGAGGCTCGGGAAAAAGCTTTTTTTGCCACCACTCCATACGGGCTCGCTATTTTACGGTATAAGGAGGTGGGTCAACTCTTGCGTGATCGTAGATTAAGACAAGGAAGCCATGCATGGCCAGATAAAAATAATCTTAGGGGTTCATTTGGAAAATTTTGGAAGCGAAGTATCATAGGGCAAGAGGGAGAGTACCATCGAAAATTAAGGGACGTTTTGGTCCCGGCCTTGTCTCAAGAATATATAAATTCACTTATACCAGAATTTGAAGAAATAGCTATGAATCTATGTGCTAAACTAAGAACAAAAAAGTCATGTGAATTTATGACTGAATTTGCAAAGCCCTTTGCCGGGCAGGCCATGAGTCTTTTGCTTGGCTTAGAGGGCAGACAATGGGAGATGATCTCCCAGGATGCTTCTGATCTAGGCTTAGCTATGGGCGTAGATTGCAAAGCGAATGAGGTTGTCTTCGATAAAGCATATGAACGCCTAGTGAAGTTATCGAATGATTTAATAGAAAAAGTCCAATTAGGCCGAGATAAGACAAGCTTTGTCGCGAAGCTTCTTGAGCAGGCAAATAACTTTGAAGGTTTTACTAATTTAGAACTGTCTGATCTTATTGTAATTTCAATATTTGGTGGTGTTGATACTACTCGGTCTCAACTTGGATTGGGATTGCTTACTTTTATCAAATATCCAAAAGAATGGATTAAATTAGAAAAAGACGGCTCTCTGGCTGAAAATGCTTTTAACGAATTAATAAGGGAGCGACCAACTACAACTTGGGTCACTCGTGAGGCAATTATGGACTTTGAGTTTTCGGGGGTACAAATTAAAAAGGGCACTACGGTGCATTTATTAGTACATTCTTCAGCTCGTGATCCACTCATTGATGATCAACAAGAATTTAATATTAGTAAGCGACGTAAGAAACATTTTGGGTTTGGTGGTGGAGCTCATCATTGCGTTGGGCATTTTATGGCTAAAACGGATTCAATTATTGCTTTGAAGGCGTTGGTAAAAACAATAAAAGATGTCTCATTGAATGGAAAAGTAGCTTTGTTGCCCGATACTGGTAATACGAGTCCATTAAGACTGCCAATTAAGTATCAAACTAATGATCCTGTAAAAAATTAATTAGTATTTTTTCTAATCTAAATTTATCTAATTAGGATATTTTATGTCCTTAATTTGAATGATGTTCTGTTGACGTTATCTATTGTCAGGGTTAAACCGCGTTCTACATGAACAGGATATAAAACGGGGAGATTTTTCATTGAGCGAGCTTTTGATGCAGTATTTACCCATACTCATATTTTTGGGGTTAGCGATTGCACTTGGTTTGATTTTGATTTTAGCAGCGATTATTGTTGCAGTCAGTAACCCGGACTCCGAAAAAACATCAGCTTATGAATGCGGGTTCAACGCTTTCGACGATGCTAGAATGAAATTTGATGTTAGGTTTTATTTAGTAGCTATTCTATTTATAATTTTTGATTTAGAAGTAGCCTTTTTGTTTCCCTGGGCAGTAAGTTTTAAGGACATTGGCATGGTAGGTTTTTGGTCTATGATGGTTTTCCTAGGAGTTCTTACTATCGGTTTTGCTTATGAGTGGAAGAAAGGGGCTTTAGAATGGGATTAAAAACTGCCTCAAATACAGCAGGGGCTGATAAAGAAATAGCAGTAAATGCTTTGGGTAGAGATTTGCAGGATAAGGGCTTTATTGTAACCTCCACAGAAGATATTATTAATTGGGCACGGACTGGCTCTTTACATTGGATGACTTTTGGATTGGCGTGTTGTGCTGTCGAGATGATGCATACTTCTATGCCACGTTATGACCTTGAAAGGCTTGGAACTGCACCCAGGGCAAGCCCACGTCAATCTGATTTAATGATTGTTGCGGGCACCCTGACAAATAAAATGGCACCAGCTTTGAGGAAAGTTTATGATCAGATGCCAGAACCGAGATATGTTATCAGTATGGGTTCCTGTGCAAATGGTGGTGGTTATTATCATTACAGTTACTCAGTAGTTAGAGGATGTGACAGGATTGTTCCTGTCGATATTTATGTCCCGGGCTGCCCACCAACTGCAGAAGCTCTATTATACGGAATAATGCAACTGCAGAGAAAAATTCGTCGAACTGGAACAATTGTTAGGTAAGGGTTGTTAATGAGTGAGATGATTAGTGAATTAGGAAGTTTGATAGAATCTAAACAAGAAGATTCTGTCTTATCTTCGCAAGTTAGTAATAATGAGTTGGTAATAGAAGCAATTCCAAGCAAAATCGTCAATTTAATAGATTTTTTAAGGATGAATCCAAATTTACAATTTTCTACTTTAATTGATGTAACTGCCGTTGATTATCCGGAGCGGGAAAAACGATTTGATGTCGTTTATCATTTGTTGTCAATGTATCAGAATTTAAGAATTAGAGTAAAAGTGTCTATTAACGATAACGATCTAGTTCCTACAATTAGTGTTATTCACAAAGCGGCTGATTGGTATGAGCGCGAAGTATTTGACATGTACGGAATTAAATTTGCGGAGCACCCCGATCTGCGCCGATTACTAACGGACTATGGGTTTCAGGGTCATCCTTTAAGAAAAGATTTTCCAACAACAGGTTATTCAGAGGTTAGATATGATGAAACACAGAAAGCTGTGATTTACGAACCAGTAAATTTAACTCAAGAATATCGACAATTTGATTTTATGTCACCTTGGGAAGGTGCCGAATATATTAAGACAGAAGATAGTGAAGAAATTGATCCTTAAATTTAAATTAATTTAATACGGTAATATAAACTGGGTAAAGATTTTGGGTTATACAAAAAGTTTTTTAAACAATTATCATACGGACTTAACAAATGTCTCATGAAATAATGAATGGTGAAAAAGCAGAGGATCAAGTCCGCAATTTCAACATAAATTTTGGTCCTCAGCATCCAGCAGCTCATGGTGTTTTAAGACTGGTGTTGGAACTTGATGGTGAAATCGTGGAAAGATGTGATCCACATATTGGATTGCTTCACCGCGGCACAGAAAAACTTATGGAGAGCCGAACATATCTTCAAAATTTACCGTATTTTGATAGATTAGATTATGTTGCGCCAATGAATCAGGAGCATAGCTGGTGTTTGGCGATAGAAAAATTGACGGAGACCGAAGTTCCTAAGCGCGCATCATTGATACGTGTGTTATATTGCGAGATAGGTCGAATATTAAATCATTTATTGAATGTGACCACTCAGGCTATGGATGTAGGAGCTTTAACCCCACCTCTCTGGGGCTTTGAAGAGCGGGAAAAATTAATGATTTTTTATGAGCGTGCTTGTGGGGCAAGATTGCATGCGGCATATTTTAGACCAGGTGGCGTTCACCAAGATTTACCACCGGAATTACTGGATGATATTATGATATGGAGTTTAGGTTTTCCAAAGGCCCTAGACGATATCGAAAGTTTACTTACGGAAAATCGGATATTTAAACAAAGAAATGTTGACATTGGTATTGTTAGCGAAAAGGACATACAAGATTGGGGTTTTTCGGGAGTTATGGTTAGAGGTTCCGGCTTTGCTTGGGATTTGCGAAAATCACAGCCATATGAGTGTTATGATGAATTTGATTTCAAAATACCGATAGGCAAAAATGGTGATTGTTACGACAGATATTTATGCAGGGTTGCTGAGATGCGGGAAAGTAATAAAATAATTCAGCAAGCTATTGAAAAGTTAAAAGATACAAAAGGAGATGTATTATCTCGTGGAAAAGTAACACCTCCTCCTCGCGTTGAA
The DNA here is from genome assembly GCA_029246285.1 of Paracoccaceae bacterium. Classification (GTDB taxonomy): domain Bacteria; phylum Pseudomonadota; class Alphaproteobacteria; order Rhodobacterales; family Rhodobacteraceae. The sequence continues at coordinate 17,191 of JAQWNW010000022.1, forward strand.
ATGAAGAAGTCGATGGAAGCTCTGATCCATCATTTCAAATTATATACTGAAGGATTCCACGTACCGCATGGAGAAGTTTATGCGCCAGTTGAGGCTCCTAAAGGTGAATTTGGAGTGTACCTAGTGTCAGACGGATCAAACAAGCCATATAGAGTTAAATTAAGAGCCCCTGGTTTTCCTCATTTAGCCGCTATGGATTATCTTTGCAGAGGACATCAGCTTGCGGATGTGTCTGCTATATTAGGATCTCTAGATATAGTGTTTGGGGAGGTTGATAGGTGATAAGTTATAAAAATTCCAATAATTTAAATACAAAAAAAATAAAAGAGTGGAGTGAAGAATAATGTTAAGGCGATTACACCATGATCAGCCCGATTCATTTTCTTTTACTAAAGAAAACCTGACTTGGGCCAAAAATCAGATAAAGAAATATCCTAAGGGTCGCGAAGCCAGTGCAATTATTCCATTATTATGGAGAGCACAAGAGCAGGAAGGTTGGCTTACTCGACCTGCGATAGAATACGTTTCCCAAATGTTAGATATGGCTTTTATAAGGGCGCTGGAGGTTGCGTCATTTTATTTTATGTTTCAATTGCAGCCTGTAGGTGGAGTTGCTCATGTTCAGGTATGTGGCACGACTTCTTGCATGATATGCGGTTCGGAAGAGCTGGCAGAGATTTGCAAAAAATATATCTCTCCCAATCAGCTTGAGCTTTCTGAAAACGGTAAGTTTAGTTGGGAAGAGGTCGAGTGTTTAGGTGCTTGTTCAAATGCTCCAATGGTTCAAATTGGTAAGGATTATTATGAAGATTTAAATCCTTCAAAATTATTGAATATTTTGGAAGAATTTGAAAATGGGAGGATTCCACCACCTGGGCCTCAGAATGAACGTTTTGCCGCTGAACCAGCCTCTGGCTTAACAACATTAAAAGAATTTAAGAACGAAAAGCTACGAAATAATGCGTCTGTGGATTTAGCGGTTACGTTAAAAGATACGGTAACCTGGCTTGGAGTGTCAAAGTCGAAGTCAAAGTCAAAGAAGCAGGAAAATTAAAATATTTATTAATTAAGTTTATTTATAGGTTCATTTTGAATAAAAAAGCTAAATCACAAATGAGAATAGCAAGTGTCGTTATTATATCTACCATCGTGGGATGGATGTTGTTTAATTTTTTAGGAAGCCAATTAAATTGGGCACCAAAATTTGCATTTCTTTTTGATTTTTGTGCGATAGCTGCGTTTGTTTGGGCTCTTGTCGTGATTTTTAGAGTTTGGCTAAATAGAAACCGTTTAGAGGAAAATTAATGCTAAGTGATAACGATAGAATATTCACCAATCTTTATGGTATGAACGATAGGTCTTTGAAAGGTGCACAGCGTCGAGGGCATTGGGATGAAACTGGCCGGCTTATGAAAAAAGGACGTGATTGGATAATCGACGAAATAAAGGCATCGGGCCTGAGAGGCAGGGGCGGCGCAGGGTTTCCAACTGGCCTCAAATGGTCATTTATGCCTAAAGAAAGCGACGGTAGACCGTCTTATTTGGTTATTAATGCGGATGAATCTGAACCGGGAACATGCAAAGATAGAGAGATAATGCGCCATGATCCGCATACGTTGATCGAAGGATGTTTAATGGCAGCATTCGCAATGGGGGCTAATTCCGGGTATATATATATCCGTGGTGAATTTATTCGTGAAAGAGAAACACTGCAAAATGCGATAGATGAGGCGTATGAGGCGGGATTGTTAGGAAATAATGCGGCTAAGTCTGGTTGGGATTTTGATTTATATTTGCACCATGGAGCAGGAGCTTACATTTGTGGTGAAGAAACTGCGTTGTTAGAGAGTTTGGAGGGCAAAAAAGGTATGCCCAGAATGAAACCACCATTTCCTGCTGGTGCTGGACTTTATGGTTGTCCCACCACGGTTAACAATGTTGAGTCTATAGCGGTTGTACCCACAATTTTGCGTCGAGGTAGCGGCTGGTTTAAATCCTTTGGTCGAGAAAATAATGCTGGAACCAAGCTGTTCGCAATATCGGGACATGTTAATAATCCTTGCGTGGTGGAGGAAGCTATGTCGATCCCTTTAAGGGAATTACTAGATAGACATTGCGGAGGAGTAAGAGGTGGTTGGAAAAACTTGAAAGCGGTTATTCCTGGAGGTTCATCGGTTCCGTGCTTAAGTGGTGAAAACTGTGAAGATGTTATTATGGATTTTGATTACTTAAGAGATCAGCGTTCTGGCTTGGGAACCGCCGCAGTGATTGTTATGGATCAATCAACCGATATTATAAAAGCTATTTGGCGTTTGTCTAAATTTTATAAACATGAAAGCTGTGGACAATGTACCCCTTGCCGTGAGGGTACTGGTTGGATGATGCGCGTAATGGAACGATTGGTTAATGGAAGTGCTAAAGTTGAAGAGATAGATATGTTATTAGACGTAACAAAACAAGTTGAGGGTCATACTATATGTGCATTAGGAGATGCTGCCGCCTGGCCTATTCAAGGCTTAATTAGAAATTTCCGTGATGAAATAGAAGATCGAATAAAAGCAAAGGATAGTTTGTCTAGCGGCATTGCGGCGGAATAATTTTTGATAATGGATAGATAGAAAGGTGTTTATTGGTGGTTTGATTTGAGAGTATTGATTGCAATTTCTCTTTTATGTTTTTATGGCGTTTATTCTGTAAATGCCAAAACTTTACTGATTAATAATGCAGAGATTTGGAGTAGCTTGTTAGAAATAAGCGTGGCTAACAAACTAAGTGAGGATTGTGAGTCAATCGATGCGAGGAAAATAAAAGGTTTAATGGCGCTTCTTGAAGTTAAAAATGTTGCTAAAAACTTGGGATATACTAGTGAGGAAATCGGGGAATTTGTAAACAGTGAAGATAACAGAGATAGATTATCAAAACAAACTGATAAATTTTTGGAAGATAATGGCGTTAATTTGGAGCACTCTGACGCTATTTGTGAATTCGGTATGAATGAAATTGATGAAATGACACCAATTGGTTCATTGTTGAGGATTAAAAATTAAATGACTGATATGAAAACGATTATAATTGATAACCAAGAACTTGAAGTGGATTCGGCGATGACCCTACTTCAAGCTTGTGAGGTTGCTTCAATTGAAGTGCCAAGATTTTGTTATCACGAAAGGTTATCAATAGCGGGAAATTGTAGAATGTGTTTGGTGGAAGTGGTTGGTGGACCACCAAAGCCAACCGCTTCATGCGCGATGCAAGTCCGTGATCTTCGACCTGGACCAAATGGTGAGCCTCCGATGGTTAAAACAAAATCCGAAATGGTAAAGAAGGCCCGTGAAGGTGTTATGGAATTTTTGTTAATAAATCATCCTTTAGATTGTCCTATTTGTGATCAAGGTGGTGAGTGTGATTTACAAGATCAGGCAATGGCTTATGGCGTGGATTTCAGTCGATTTAGGGAGGCAAAGAGAGCAACAGAAGATTTAAACCTTGGGCCGTTGGTTGAAACACATATGACACGATGTATATCTTGTACACGGTGCGTCAGATTCACAACAGAGGTAGCGGGTATTACTCAGATGGGCCAAACTGGGCGCGGGGAGGATGCCGAAATAACAAGCTATTTGGGAGAGACATTAAATTCTAATCTTCAAGGTAATATCATTGATCTGTGTCCCGTTGGGGCATTAACATCCAAACCATATTCTTTCACCGCCAGGCCCTGGGAACTAAAGAAAACAGAAACCATTGATGTAATGGATGCCATGGGGTCAGCAATTAGAGTTGATACAAAGGGCAGAGAGGTGATGAGAATTTTACCGATAAATCATGATGCCGTGAATGAAGAGTGGATCTCAGATAAAACTCGCTTTGTTTGGGATGGATTAAGACGACAACGCTTAGATAGGCCATATCTACGAGAGAATGGAAAGTTAAGAGAATCTACCTGGCCTGAAGCTCTTCAATTGGCTAAATCAAAGTTGCAAGGCGGTAAGGTGTTTGGGTTAGCAGGAGATTTGGCCTCTGTGGAGTCAATTTTTGCATTGAAGCAATTAATTGTTGAATTAAATGGAGGTTTTGAATGTAGGTTAGATGGCGCTAAATTGCCAAATGACTTTCGCGGCGCTTATGCGGGAACTGCGGTCATTGAAGATTTAGATGAAGCAGAGCACATTATGATTATTGGAAGCAATCCAAGAGATGAGGCTCCAGTTTTAAATGCTAGAATTAGAAAGGCCTGGGCAGGTGGGGCAAACATTGAATTAGTTGGGCCAGCATCTGATCTTACTTATGATTATGAACATGTAGGGAAAAATCGAGCGGCGTTAACAAAGTTATTGAAACGGCCTTTGAATAACAAAATTAAAGATAAAAAAAGTGTAATCGTTGTTGGGATAGGAGCTATAAACGAGGAAGATGGTTATGGCGTTTTATCTTTAATTAGTGAAATTGCAGACTCTTCGGACAGTAAAATCTTGATTATGCATACGGCTGCAAGCCGGGTTGGTGCTATGGATATTGGTTTTGTACATGATGGTGATTGGATTGAAGCTGTAAAGAACTCTGACGTGGTGTATAACTTGGGAGCAGATGAGATAAATATCGAGGCTGGGCCGTTTGTCATCTATCAAGGAAGTCATGGCGATTGTGGAGCGCATCGTGCGGATCTTATCTTACCGTCAGCCTCTTACACTGAAGAATCTGGTTTATTTGTGAATCTTGAAGGAAGAGTTCAATTGGCACATCGAGCAAATTTCGCGCCAGGTGATGCAAAAGAGAACTGGGCAATCTTGCGAGCTTTATCAAATGAGTTGGATAAAAAACTACCATACGATAATTTGACCGAATTAAGAGAGGCCCTCTTTGGAAAATTTGATCATCTAAGGCATATTGGTTTGATAGCAGACAAATCATTTGGGACTGTTAGCAAGGTAAAATTAAATAACAATGATTTTAAGAACATAATAAATGATTTTTATTTAACAAATCCAATTGCACGTGCATCTGAGGTAATGGCAGAGCTTTCTTCAGGTACAAGGTCTAAGGAAATTAATGTTGCAGCGGAGTAAAAATTTTACAATTTAAATTGTAAGCAATGATTAGAGAAATAATTAAGAGAAAACTAATAAAAACTGTGGCATTCGTAACTCATATGCTATTTATAGCATATAATAAAATCCACAACCAAGGTCGGGGTCTATATAAATAATTGCTACTAAGTTAAATAATTTTTTCTTGGTGAGGCGTTAATATGGGAATACAATGTACGAATTTTTTACTAACACATATTTCGGTATATTTCTCTTTATATTAGGACAGTGCTTGGCTGTAACGGTATGCGTTTTGATAAGCCTGGCTTTCTTAATGTATGCTGATAGAAAAATTTGGGCTGCCGTTCAAATGCGAAAAGGACCAAACGTCGTAGGTGCATTTGGCTTGTTGCAAAGTTTTGCTGATTTTTTGAAATATATTGTTAAAGAGGTGGTAATACCTGCAGGTGCAGATAAGCCAGTTTTTCTTCTCGCGCCGTTATTGGCTTTCATCTTACCGGTTATTTCTTGGGCTGTGATTCCGTTCAACGATGGTTGGGTGATTTCAAACCTTAATGTTGCAATTTTATATGTATTTGCGATTGGTTCTTTGGAAGTTTATGGGGTTATAATGGGTGGCTGGGCATCCAATTCAAAATACCCGTTTTTGGGCTCTCTGAGATCAGCAGCACAAATGATTTCATATGAAGTGTCTATTGGCTTCATAATTGTCGGAATAATTTTATCGACAGGCTCAATGAACTTTGGCGATATTGTGAGAGCTCAAGATGGAAATTTTGGTTTGTTTAATTGGTATTGGCTGCCACATTTTCCTATGGTTTTTCTATTTTTTATATCGGCTTTAGCAGAGACAAATAGGCCACCATTTGATTTACCAGAAGCTGAGGCTGAGTTGGTTGCTGGGTATCAAGTAGAGTATTCCTCCACACCTTTTTTATTATTCATGATAGGTGAGTTAATGGCTGTGTGGCTAATGTGTGCATTGATGACCCTATTATTTTTTGGAGGTTGGTTGTCACCAATACCGGGGATAAGTGATGGAATTTTGTGGTTCTTGGTCAAAATGTTTATGGTGTTTTTTATGTTTGCGATGGTTAAAGCCATTGTCCCGAGGTATCGATACGATCAGTTAATGAGAATAGGGTGGAAAATATTTCTTCCACTTTCTTTGGCTTGGGTAGTTATAGTTGGGTTATTTGCTCAATATGGATTATTTGCTGGTGCATATGCACGTTGGACTGTCGGGGGTTGAATATGTCAAAAATTGATTACGGTCGAGCCGCAAAATATTTTTTACTTCTTGATTTTTTGAAAGGCTTTAAGTTGGGCTTTAAGTATTTTTTTGCACCAAAAAGCACATTAAATTATCCTCATGAAAAAGGTTATCTTTCATCTAGGTTTCGTGGTGAGCATGCTCTAAGAAGATATCCTAATGGTGAGGAACGGTGTATTGCATGCAAGTTGTGTGAGGCTGTTTGCCCAGCTCAAGCAATAACTATTGATGCAGAGCCCCGTGAAGATGGCAGTAGACGCACTACGCGATATGATATTGATATGACGAAATGTATTTACTGTGGATTTTGTCAGGAGGCATGTCCAGTTGATGCAATTGTTGAAGGTCCTAATTTTGAATTTTCTACTGAGACGCGTGAGGAATTGTTTTATGACAAAACTAAATTGCTTGAAAATGGTGACCGCTGGGAGGCTGAGATAGCGCGTAATTTAGAGTTAGATGCGCCATATAGATGATAATTGAACCTACAAAAAAAACAGGAAGGAGACATTTATGGAGATAGCAGCATTAGCATTTTATTTCTTTGCAGTAATAGCAATTATTTCTGCAGTTTTTGTGACCTTGTCTCGGCATCCGGTACACTCAGTACTTTGGTTAATATTAGCCTTTATTAGCTCGGCTGGTTTGTTTGTTCTTTTGGGCGCAGAGTTTTTAGCAATGCTTTTGATTATTATATATGTTGGGGCTGTTGCGGTTTTATTTCTGTTTGTTGTGATGATGTTAAATGTCGACTTCGCAGCATTAAAAGCAGACATGGCAAAATTTTTACCAATTGGCCTTTTGATGGGCATAATTATTTTAATTGAGTTAGGCCTTGTTTTTGGAGATTGGAATTTTGCAAGCAATTCATTAGAATTGCGGGCTGCTATAACTCCTCCGATAGAAGATATTCATAATACCCAAGCGCTTGGTTTGTTGATTTATGATGACTTTATTTATTTATTTCAAGCAGCAGGTTTAATTTTATTAGTCGCGATGATAGGTGCCATTGTTTTAACCATGCGACATAGAACAAATATAAAAAGACAGAATGTTATGGAGCAAATGAGTAGAGATCCCTCTAGTGCATTGGAATTAAAAGAAGTGGAATCGGGGAAGGGAATATAATATGATTACCTTGGAACATTATCTTACAGTTGCTTCTGTTTTATTTGTTATTGGTATTTTTGGAATATTCTTAAATAGAAAAAACGTAATTGTTATTTTGATGTCAATTGAATTGATGTTGCTAGCAGTTAATATAAATCTAGTAGCATTCTCTTCATTTCTTAATGATCTCGTAGGGCAAGTGTTTTCTCTATTTATTTTGACTGTTGCGGCTGCTGAAGCAGCTATTGGTCTAGCAATTCTTGTTTGCTTCTTCAGGGTGCGAGGTACTATCGCCGTTGAAGAAATCAACTCTATGAAGGGGTAGTTGATGGAACAGTTAGTACTATTCCTTCCTTTAATTGGATCTATTATTTGTGGATTTGGGTACAAATATGTAGGTGAATTCGCAGCTACTGCGTTTGCAACCGGGCTTCTATTTATTGCAGCAATTCTTAGTTGGGTCATTTTTATTAATTTTCATGGCCCTACTGAGCAAATTTATATCATGCGTTGGATAGAGAGTGGGGAGCTATCTTCGTTTTGGGCAATTAGATTAGATCGTTTAACTTCGATTATGTTGATTGTTGTTACAACAGTGTCTGCTCTCGTTCATTTTTATTCCTTTGGATATATGAGTGATGATCCAAATTGGAAAGATGGAGAAAGTTACAAGCCAAGATTTTTCGCATATTTAAGCTTTTTTACTTTTGCAATGTTGATGTTGGTAACATCTGACAATTTATTACAAATGTTTTTTGGTTGGGAGGGAGTTGGTGTCGCCTCGTATTTATTAATTGGTTTTTACTGGCGCAAGTCGAGTGCAAATTCCGCAGCAATGAAGGCTTTTATTGTCAATCGTGTTGGAGATTTTGGTTTTGCTTTGGGAATTTTTGGGCTGTTTTATTTTACTGGAAGTATTAATTTCAATGATATTTTTGCTGCTGGTCCATCTCTGAAGTCAGAAAATATTGAATTTCTTTGGATGGAATGGTCAGCAATTGAATTGTTAACTTTTCTTTTATTTATTGGAGCAATGGGAAAGTCGGCCCAACTCTTTTTACATACCTGGTTACCAGATGCGATGGAAGGTCCAACACCAGTTTCCGCATTAATTCATGCGGCTACTATGGTTACCGCTGGAGTATTTTTAGTGTGTCGAATGTCACCTCTATTTGAATATGCTCCAAATACGTTAGCCTTCGTAACAGTCATTGGCGCCACGTCCGCTTTTATAGCGGCGACTATAGGTTTAGTTCAAAATGATATAAAAAGAGTTATAGCTTATTCTACCATGTCACAACTTGGTTATATGTTTGCTGCAGCAGGCGTTGGAGCATATCAAGCAGCTATGTTCCACTTATTTACACATGCCTTTTTTAAGGCAATGTTATTTCTTGGGGCTGGTTCTGTTATTCATGCAATGCATCATGAGCAAGATATGCGAAATTATGGAGCTTTAAGGAAAAAAATTCCTTATACGTTTGTTGCGATGTTAATAGGCACTTTGGCCATAACAGGCGTTGGAGTGCCTCTAACTCATATTGGGTTCGCGGGATTTTTATCAAAAGATGCAGTAATTGAAAGTACTTATGCGGCTCATAGTCTGGTTGGAAGTTACGCATTCTGGCTTTTAGTTGGTGCAGCTGCAATGACCAGTTTTTATTCGTGGCGATTAATATTCTTAACTTTTTATGGATCTCCTCGAGGGGATATTGAAAAGCACAATCATGCACATGAAAGTCCTTTTTCCATGGTAATACCTCTTATCGTCTTAGCAATTGGTTCGATCTTTTCAGGTATGATTTGGTTTGAAGATTTTTTTGGTCATCATTACAACGAATTTTTTGGTTCATCAGTATATTTAAGCCCAGAGAACCATGTGATTGAACATGCTCACCATTTAGATAATTGGGTAAAATTGTCACCATTTCTAGCGATGACCTTTGGGTTAGTGTTAAGTTGGGTGTTTTATATAAGATATCCGAGCTGGCCGTCTCGATTAGCTAATACCTTTCAGCCCTTACATTCTTTACTATATAACAAATATTATTTTGATGAGGCTTATGATTTTATTTTTATAAAAGGATCAAATGCCTTGGGAAGAGTTTTTTGGCGAATTGGTGATGGTTGGATTATTGATGGTGGATTAAATGGATTAGCCTTGCGTCTTATTCCTTATTTAACAAAATTGTCAGGTAAAATGCAGTCAGGTTTCATGTATCATTATGCTTTCGCGATGTTTATTGGTCTTGGAGTTTTGCTTAGTTGGTTTGTAATCAAGGGTGTGAATTAATGGAAAACATCCTCTCAATAGCAACATTTATACCATTAGTGGCGGCAATAATAATGGGTTTACTTTTGAGGGGTGATGATAAATCAGCCCAGGAAAATGCAAAATGGCTCGCCTTAACTGCAACATTGGCTACTTTGCTGGTCTCCATTGCTATAATTTTTGGTTTTGATCCTAATAATACCGGTTTCCAATTTGTTGAAGAACACAATTGGCTTCTTGGAATTAATTACAAAATGGGTGTGGACGGCATTAGTATATTGTTTGTTATGTTGACAACTGTTCTGATGCCAATCGTCATTGGTGCTTGCTGGAATGTTGAACATAGAATCAAAGAATACATGATGGCATTTTTAATTCTTGAAACTTTAATGCTTGGTGTTTTTTGTGCATTAGATTTAGTTCTTTTTTACTTATTTTTTGAAGGTGGTCTCATACCAATGTTTTTGATTGTTGGGATTTGGGGTGGAAAAAATAGAATCTATGCTGCGTTTAAATTCTTCTTATATACTCTTTTAGGCTCAGTGTTGATGTTAATTGCTATCTTGTACATGTGGATTGTTGCGGGCACCACTGACATCGTAGAGTTATTGAATTTTAAATTCTCTGCAACTTCATTTGATCTTTTGGGATTTGAAATATCTGGTGGTGCACAGACTATATTGTGGGTGGCTTTCTTCGCTTCTTTTGCTGTAAAAATGCCAATGTGGCCAGTTCATACTTGGTTGCCTGATGCACACGTCCAAGCCCCAACAGCTGGTTCGGTAGTTTTAGCGGCTATATTATTAAAGATGGGTGGTTATGGATTTCTTAGGTTTAGTTTACCTATGTTTCCAATTGCTTCCAGTTTAATGGCTGACTTTGTTCTATGGTTATCTGTCATAGCGATTATATACACTTCATTGGTTGCCATGGTTCAAGAAGACATGAAGAAGTTAATTGCTTACTCCTCGGTGGCCCACATGGGTTATGTTACAATGGGAGTTTTCTCACTAAACCAACAAGGTATCGATGGAGCCATCTTTCAAATGATTAGTCATGGCTTCATTTCTGGTGCATTATTCTTAATTGTTGGTGTGATTTACGATAGAATTCATACTAGAGAAATTAATGCTTATGGTGGATTGGTAAATCGCATGCCCGCCTACGCCTTGATCTTTATGCTATTTACAATGGCAAACGTAGGTCTTCCTGGAACGAGTGGCTTTGTTGGAGAATTGCTTACATTAATTGGAGTCTTTCAAGTTAATATATGGGTGGCTTTATTCGCAACGTTTGGTGTTGTTTTATCAGCTGCATATGCATTGTGGTTATATCGGCGGGTAGTATTTGGAGATTTAATTAAAGTTAGTTTAAAAAGTATAAATGACTTAGATAGACGAGAACGATTATTGTTTACGCCTCTTATTTTAGCGACTGTTATTTTGGGGGTCTATCCAAATTTCATACTGGATATAATTGGTCCATCTGTATCCACTTTGGTTGAAAGTCTTGAGACTTTTCAAGTTAATCAACTTGTTGATAATTAGGGAATTATAAATATGTCATCAAATGCCTTAACAATTATTTTTTCAGAAATTGCTCTGATTGTATATGTGTTGGGTGCTTTAATGTACGCTGTATACACCAAGAAAGACGAATTAACCTCAAAGTTAATATGGTTAACTTCAGCAGTTATGGTTGCTTTGGGTGGTTTGATTGTATTTTTTGGTTCTGGTGAAAGTACCGCTTTTAATGGAGCATTTATAGATGACGAATTTGCCAGATATGGAAAGGTAATTATATTATGGTCGTCTGCTATAATATTGATACTGAGTAGGGATTATCTAACTAAAAACCTTCTTTTGAAATTTGAATATCCAATATTAGTAGCGATATCCGTAGTAGGAATGATGATGATGGTTTCTGCTGGAGATTTATTATCGTTATATATGGGGATTGAGTTACAAGCTTTATCGCTATACGTTATTGCTGCTTTTAATCGAGATAGTGTTCGATCGACAGAAGCAGGTTTGAAATACTTTGTACTTGGAGCGCTTTCGTCAGGCTTGTTGTTATATGGTGTATCGCTCATTTATGGTTTTTCGGGTACAACTAAGTTTAGTGATATTGCTCTTGCTCTAGGTCAAGGTCCCACACCTCTTGGGCTACTGGTTGGGTTAGTATTTTTAATAAGTGGGTTGGCTTTTAAGATTTCAGCGGCGCCGTTTCATATGTGGACACCGGATGTATATGAAGGAGCTCCAACTCCAGTCACAGCCTTTTTCGCTACGGCGCCTAAAGTTGCTGCAATGATTTTATTTACTAGAATAGTGTTTGATGCGTTTGGAGAAATAATAACTGATTGGCAACAAATTGTCTCTTTTTTAGCTGTTGCTTCCATGTTCTTGGGGTCGATTGCTGCAATTGGTCAGAAGGATATAAAAAGATTGATGGCATATTCTTCTATTGCTCACATGGGCTTTGCCTTGGTAGGTTTAGCCAGCGGTTCACTCGCTGGAATACAGTCATTATTAATATACATAGCAATTTATGTTGTTATGAATATTGGTACATTTGCATTTATTCTCTCAATGGAACGAGAAGGAAAATCAATAAATAACATAATTGCATTGAATATGTATTCAAAGATTGAGCCATTGCGAGCATTAGCGTTGATGATCTTGATGTTTTCTCTTGCGGGAATTCCCCCAATGTTAGGATTCTTTGGAAAGTTTTACGTGTTAAAGGCAGCGGTTGATGCGGGCATGGCTTGGTTGGCTATAATGGGTGTGATTGCTTCAGTTATTGGTGCTTTTTATTATCTAAGAATTATATATTTGATGTATTTTGGGGAAGAGACCGAAAAATTAGATGGTTCAATGTCTACATTTGGTTGGATGACTTTGATGGTATCTGCGATAGTAATGATCGTGGGTGTGGTGAATTTGTTTGGAATAGAAAGAATAGCTTTATCTGCTGCTTCTACACTTTTAAACTAAATGACATCTTGGCCACCTGAATATGATCGAATTTTTCTAAAGCAAATTGATAGCACTAATGCAGAAGCGATAAGAAGAAGTTATTTTTTAGAAAAATCGACCTGGATTATAGCGGAATTACAGACTTCTGGTAGGGGTCGCCGAGGAAGACCTTGGTTGATGGACCGCGATAATTTTGCAGCTACGTTGGTATTAAGAACAAAAATTTCATTAAAGGAAGCTGCCCTTAGATCTTTTGTGGCTTCATTAGCACTTCGTTACACATTTGTTAGACATTGCAAAAATGAAGAGAGTTTTAAGTTAAAATGGCCAAATGATGTGCTTCTAAATGGTGGAAAAGTTGCGGGAATTCTACTGGAGAGTAGTGGTAAGGGTAAGTTTATTGATAGTTTGATAATAGGCATTGGAGCTAATTTAGCAAGTGCTCCTCCAAGAAATGAGGTCGATTTAAGTAGCGGATCTCCTGTGAGTGTCAAGAAGCTATTAGGGTTGCAGATTTCTCCTAATGATTTTTTATATACATTAGCCCGCAGCTTTAAATACTATGAGGATGAAATTAAAAATACTGGCTTTAAAGGAATAAAGACGGAATGGTTAAAGCATGCAGCAAAGTTAAATGAAGAAGTGATCGCTCGTGTTGGATTGAAAGAAATAAGAGGTATTTTTCGTGATATTTCTGACGATGGTTCTTTAATTATAGAAAGTTCGGAAGGTAAACAGGAAATAGCAGCAGCTGATGTTTATTTCGGAGAGGACAAAAATGCTTTTAGCAATTGATGTTGGCAACACAAATACCGTTTTTGCCATATATAATGGAAATGAATTATTAATGGAATGGCGCTGTTCTACCTTAGTTTCAAGAACTGCTGATGAATATTATGTTTGGCTAAAAGCCTTAATTGATTTCCAAAATAAAAACATCCTGATTTCAAAAATGATTGTTTGTTCAGTTGTGCCACAAGTGGTTTTTAATTTAAAGCTTATGGGGAAAAAATATTTTTCCACGGAAGCGCTGGTTGTTGGTCATTCTCTTTGTAAATTACCTGTGAAAGTCAGAGTTGATGAAGGGGTTAATGTTGGTGCTGACAGAATTGTTAATACGGTTGCCGCATTTGATCGATATGGGGGTAACTTAATAGTTGTTGATTTTGGTACGGCTACTACCTTTGATGTTGTAGATCTTGATGGTGCATATATCGGTGGTGCTATTGCGCCCGGGGTAAACTTAAGCACAAGGGCTTTGCATCAAGCAGCAGCAGCTTTGCCACATATAGAAATAATAAAACCAAAAACAAGTATTGGAACAAATACAATTGACTGCATGCAAGCAGGTGTTTTTTGGGGATGCATTGGATTAATAAAAGAAATTTGTGCTCAAATTATGAGAGAGCACAAATCAAAAATGAAAGTTATAGGTACTGGTGGTCTGGCCCCTCTATTTTCCAAGGTCCCAAATACTTTTGAAATTATTGACAGTAATTTAACTACTCATGGATTATTTTTAATCGATGAATTTAACCGAAAGTGAAAAAATGAGAAAAGATCAATTCTTTTACCTCCCACTAGGTGGTGCTGGCGAAATTGGTATGAATTGTTATGTTTATGGTTTTGGTGAAAAGGGCAAAGAAAGCCTGATAGTCGTGGACTGTGGTGTTGCATTTCCTGATTCAGAGACTACTCCTGGCGTCGATTTAATATTGCCAAATCTTGATTGGCTTATTCAAAGAAGAGACCAAATTAAAGGAATATTTCTAACTCACGCTCATGAGGATCATATTGGTGCTGTCGGTTTGTTCCCAGAACTATCAAAAATACCTATATATGCACGCCCCTTCACAGCTGCAAATGTAAAGAGAAAATTGTTAGATCGAGGTGGTGATGAAGAGATCGTTCATATTATTGATCCTTATCCTAACTCTATTACATTAGGTCCCTTTGAGATTTCTTTTCTACCAGTTTCGCACTCGATACCAGAGTCATCGGGTCTAATTATTCAAACAAACACCGGTAAAGTTTTTCATACAGGAGACTTCAAACTTGATAAAACACCAGTTTTAGGGGACCCTTACGATCCAAAATTATGGAAAGCGGCATGTGAAAACTTAGACATACTGGTTTGTGATAGCACGAATGTTTCTGTGAAAGCGGCAGCTAAATCAGAAAAATCCTTAAAAAAAGATTTAGTCAAGCTGATCAAGGCTCAAAATGGTATGGTGGTCGCTACAACATTCGCATCTAATCTTGCTCGCCTAAAAACATTAGCAGATGCAGCAATATTATCTGATCGATCTATAGTACTGTTGGGTCGGGCTATGCGTCGGATGATGGAATTGGCCCTTGAAAGTGGTATAATTAAAAATTTTCCTAATGTTATTACGCCTAAACAGGCTTTAGAATTACCACGCTCCCATGTATTTATTTTGAGTACAGGTAGTCAAGGAGAGAGACGAGCAGCTTCTGCACAATTATCTAATGGCAAATATCAAGGAATTGTATTGTCCGAAGGGGATACCTTCTTATTCTCGTCGAAGACAATTCCTGGAAACGAGGTAAGTGTTAATAAGATTATCAATAATTTAACTGAAAAAAAGGTGAATGTTGTTGAGAGTGAGGATGGTCTTTATCATGTTTCCGGTCACGCTAGTCGTTCAGAAATAACAGATGTTCACAACTTACTTAAGCCTCGTATAATTATTCCTATGCATGGAGAGGCAAGGCACTTACGTGCGCATCAATTGCTTGCCATAGAAAATGGATTTGAGTCGATATTAGCTGCAAATGGATCACTTATTGATATTTCAAAGGATAAGGCGAGTACTTTAGCTCAAATAGAATCAGGTAGAGTTTACTTAGATGGTCGTATTTTAGTTGGCGCTAATTCGGGGGTAGTTCGTGACCGATTAAGGATGTCCTTTTCTGGTCATGTTTCTATAAATATAATCGTGGACGAAGATGATGAACTGTTAGATGAGGTATGGGTTCAATCTCATGGATTGTCAAAAAATGTCGTAGAAGGTTCATTAGATGTATTGATCGAAGAGACAGTCTTAAGCTCTCTAAAGTTATTGGAAGATGAAACTATATTAGATGATGAAAAGCTAGAAAAAGTAATTGTTAGATCAGTAAGGGGAATAGTTTTAGAGTTGATTAATAAAAAACCAGAAGTAACTGTTTTGATCAATAGATTAGTTTCTTATGTATAATAGTAATTCGAGAAAAAGATCAATTCATAGAATTAATTACGAAAATTTATTGTTAGAAATGCTGGAACATGGTCTCCTAAACCAATAATTTGTTGGGCATTTTTTAGATCTTCTGCATATTTGAGATCTTTTTTAGATAAATTTTTTGTCTTCAAGTTTGTTTTTTTGGTACCTTCGTCACTTATATCGTCTCTGTCAGTATTTTTCTTAAGTGACTCTTTTTTTGTATGTCTCTTGTTTGATTTTATTTCTGCAATTGGCTCTGAGCGATAATCCACGTGAGGGATTTTAATATTAGTTAATTTCTCTATAGCTATCACTGACTTCTCTTCAGCTGGAGTTGAAATCATTATTGTAGATCCTTGCCGACCAGCTCGACCGGTTCGTCCTATTCGATGAACGTAATCTTCTGAGTGGGAGGGTACATCGAAATTAAACACATGACTAACATCTGGGATATCTAAGCCTCGGGCAGCGACGTCGGAAGCAATTAAAAACCTTATTGATCCTTCTTTAAAGCCATCCAAAACCTGCATCCGAATTGATTGATCAAGGTCGCCATGTATTGCTCCTACACTAAACCCATGTTTTTTCATTGATTTCATTAATATATCTACATCTACTTTTCGATTGCAAAAAATTATACCATTTTTACAGTTTTCTTTTTCAGCATTTATTATTTCTCTTAAAAGTTCCCTTTTTTCTTTGAAAGTACGGTCTTTTCGGGATGGTTTGAAGGACACTAAGCCTTGTTTGATGGTGTTCGAAATAGTTGCTTGTTGAGCGATCTCAATTCTCACGGGGGCAGAAAGAAATTCTTTTGTAATTCGAGTAATCTCTGGAGCCATCGTCGCTGAAAAGAATAAAGTTTGTCTTGTGAAGGGGGTAAGTTTAAATATTCTTTCGATGTCTGGTATGAACCCCATGTCAAGCATTCGGTCGGCTTCATCTACCACCATTATTTTTACACCATTGAGTAAGAGTTTCCCTCTCTCAAAATGATCAATTAATCTTCCTGGAGTTGCTATCAGTACATCTACTCCTCGATCGATCAGTAAGTCTTGTTCTTTAAAACTGACGCCTCCAATTAGTAGTGCTTTAGTAAGTTTTGTGTTTTTTGCATAAATGTCAAAATTCTCTGCTACCTGTGCAGCTAATTCTCGAGTTGGCGCCAATACTAAAGATCGGGGCATTCGAGCACGAGCTCTTCCTTTTGAAAGAATGGTTATAAGAGGTAATGTGAAACTTGCTGTTTTACCAGTCCCTGTTTGTGCGATACCCAATATGTCTTTCCCATTAAGGGCCTCTGGTATTGCTTGAGCCTGGATTGGTGTTGGGCTTGTATATCCAGCATCAGAAATTGCTGCTAATACGTTAGCTTCTAAATCAAGGTCGGTAAATTTGGTCATATAGTCCTATCAAAAATATGTCTAGATGTTAGAAATTAGTCTTGTTTTAATCTTTAAATAATTGATTTTTCTTAAACAGAGTATTTAAATTATTATTTCGATATCGCGATGGTCTAACTGTTCTCATGGTGCGTTTAAACAAATATTAGATTACTGCAACACTTCATATCAATTTTGATTGGGATTGATGTATTTCGGAGACAAATTAAAAATGTTCTCTATAACTGTTTATGTTGAAATTTAATTCGTAAAGTTAATTTAGTGAAAAATAAAACGTGTTCTTTAAGAAAATCTGCCACTGTTTCTGTAGCGCCTATGATGGATTGGACCGATAGGCACTGCCGTTATCTACATCGTAAAATTTCTGAAAAAGTACTTTTGTATACTGAGATGCTTACGGCCTCCGCCGTTATAAATGGTGATGAGAGTAGGCTTTTAGCCTATGATGATTGTGAGCATCCTGTTGCTCTACAGTTAGGTGGTTCGGAGCCAAAATTATTAGCTAAAGCCGTAAAAATTGGGGAAAAATGGAATTATGATGAGGTAAATTTAAATATTGGATGTCCGTCTGATAGGGTAAAGTCTGGATCTTTTGGGGTTGTTTTGATGCGATCACCTGAGCTGGTATCTGATTGTGTGAAGGCAATGTTAGATGTTAGTGAGAGTGCTGAGATTACGATTAAATGCAGAATTGGTGTAGATGAGGATGACCCTTATAAAATTCTGCCGGAGTTCATCGAAAAGATGCATTTAGCTGGGGTGACGCGATTAACAATTCACGCACGAAAGGCTTGGTTGCAGGGTATTAGCCCTAAACAAAATAGAAATTTACCACCACTGGATTATCAATTAATATATAAAATTAAGAAAATGTTTCCAAATTTACACATCACAATAAATGGTGGCATTAAAACTAATGTTGAAATTAAAAAACATCTTGAAAATGGGATGGATGGGGTCATGATTGGGCGAGCAGCATATCATAATCCTATGTTACTTTTGCAAAATATTGATTCTGAAATTTTTGATCATGATTATAAAAAAAATAGCTTCGAAATCATTGATGAGATGCTTCCTTACATAGATCGTCATATTCAAAATGGTGGGAAATTAAATCAAGTCAGTCGCCATATGCTTGGAATTTTTTCTGGTCAACCTGGTGCAAAAACTTGGCGGCAAGAGATTTCTAAATACGCGCACAAACAGAATGCAGGGTCCAAGATATTAATACAAGCTTGCAAGCGAGTATTGATGTTGCAACAAGAGATTAAAGCTACAGATACTTTTGATAAGGATTAAGTTTTTGGCTCGGCGATGAACGGTTTTGGGAGTTATAATTATAATGATTGAGACATCAGAGCTTCTTATGATGCTGGTTTTATTATTAATAATTGGGGGGATTGCTGGAGTAATTGCGGGCCTACTGGGTGTGGGTGGAGGTATAATATTAGTACCAGCCTTTTACTTTGCTTTTGAATATTTGGGTTATGAATCGATCTATTTAATGCAAATTTGTTTGGCTACATCTTTAGCAACCATAATAATTACTTCAATTCGTTCTGTTCAGGCTCACCATAGAAAAAATGCAGTAGATTGGTCGATAATAAAAAAATGGACTGTGAGTATAAGTTTAGGAGCTATTGTAGGGGTTATTTTTGCAGCCAGATTAAGTTCAAGCGCTTTAATGATAATATTTGGAGTTTTAGGTATTTGTGTGGGGTTATATTTGAGCTTTGGAAAGGTTGATTGGAGAATCTCTGATGAGATGCCAAAGGGGTTTAAGCGAATATTACTGGCTATTATTCTTGGGTTTGGGTCAGTTTTGATGGGTATTGGTGGAGGTTCATTCGGTGTGCCAATGATGACTTTGTTTAATGTCCCCATACATCGAGCCATCGCGACTGCTTCTGCTTTTGGTTTCGCTATAGCCCTGCCATCAGTCATAGGATTTTTATTTCTAAGGATCCCCATTGAGGCCAGACCACCATTGATGATTGGTTCGATAAATCTGCTAGCATTTTCGGTAATTGTTTTTATGACATTTCTAACAACACCAATTGGTGTAAAGATCGCCCACTCAATGGATCCAAAACCACTTAAGAGAATTTTTGGGATTTTTGTTTTAGTTATGGCTTTGAATATATTGAGAAAAGCAATTTGAAATTAATGGATTATTATAATAAAAATGGTTGGATAAAATTTTCGTTTGATCCGAAATTGGATCATTGGTTGAAGTCAATTGCGCAACCGACTTTTAATGCAATACACGATAAAGAGAACCAAAATGAGTGGTTGAGATGTCAAGGTACTTGGTTTGCAGGGGTAAGGGCTTTGCCAAATGATATTCATGGATCGGTTAAAGGAGGAGCAAAATTAGATTTTGATTCTTCTCGGTGGGCTTTTAAGATGTTAGGAGTTAAGCAAATAAGTTGGGACCCGGCGCAGATATCTGTATGTTACCCAGGATATCCTAGGCCTGGAATAGATGAAAGTAAGTCATCTTTTAATTATCGATTAAAAAAAGATGCCGCACATGTTGATGGTTTACACCCAGTTGGTAAGAATAGGAATCGAATGTTGCGAGAACGGCATGCCTTTATACTAGGCATTCCGGTAACTACTTTCAGTAGAAAAGCCTCACCTTTAGTTGTATGGGAGGGAAGTCATAAAATTATGAAATATTATTTTAAAAAAGTATTTGCTAAAATTGATCCACAAGCCTGGAAAGAATATGATTTTACAAAGGTTTATCATAATGCAAGAAATGAAATCTTTGATAGTTGTAAAAGAGTTGAAATTCACGCAACTCCCGGAGAGTCTTATATAGTTCATCGCATGGCACTACATGGTGTTGCGCCTTGGGATGGCCGAGCTAGGTCTTCAAAAGAAGGTCGGGTGATTATCTATTTTAGGCCAGAGATGGATTTGGAGCCCTCGAGTTGGTTGACCAAACCTTGAAGACATTATTTGGTTTTTCTGTGTCTATGTCTGCCACCTCGTCTTTTCGTAAGAGTTTTACTTCGATTTGTTAATTCAGCTCTTATTTCAGTTCTTTGCTCAGCTGAATAATTAGTCCAGTTTGTGATCTCTTCGGCTGTTCTGTAACAGCCAACACATATTCTTTCTTTTGAATGTAAAACACAAAGCTTGATACAAGGACTATCAATTTCTTGGCGTTTCCAGATTTCGTCTATCATTGTCTAGCCTTAAAATTCTTAATTCTGTCTAAAGCCCCTTGCAAAATATAACCTGCAGCAACGTGGTCAATTACTTCACGGCGTCTTCGTCTTGATGTGTCAGCCTCTAATAAGATTCTTTCAGCTGCAACAGTTGACAGTCTTTCATCCCAAAATGTTATTGATAAATCAGTTAGTTTACTAAAATTGTAGGCAAATGCCCGTGTTGATTGGCATCGTGGCCCTTCACTACCATCCATATTTATTGGTAAGCCGAGAACTAAACCTTCAATTTCTCTTAAATTTATTAATTCTAATAGTTCTAAAGAATTCTCTTTAAATTTTTTTCGCTTAAGAGTTTTGAGTGGGCTAGCGATAGACAATAACTTATCACTGACTGCGATCCCTATGGTTTTTTCGCCTAAATCTATTCCAATTAGTGCATTATTATTGGAAATATCTTTACAGAAATCCTCAAAGGATAAAAAAATACTCATGTTATCTGTACAATCATATAATTAGTCTTTCACATAAATATATCTTTAACTTGTTTTAATCTCAATCAATCATTCCTTAGACCAGCTCGCCTTTCTACGTCCACGATTCTAATTCTAATTCTTGATGACCATATGTCGTCATTTTTTATGTCGGTTAGCATTTTATTCCAAATATTTAGCGCTAAATCAGGTCTTTTTGTTTGTGCCATCAGCAATCCAATCAAATATCTGGCTTTTCGGTTATTTTGGTCTAGCGTAAGTGCTTTTTTTAAACTCAGTTCCGCCGCCGGGGAAATATATCCATTTGCAGCGTTAATTAATATTTGGGCATAATCGGTATAGTCTTCTGATGTGGCTTTATTTCCTAATTTTTCTAATAGCTTCTTTTGTGCAATATGAGCATCTACGAATTGTTCAATGCTAATTTCGTATTTTACTAGCAGTCGTAAGCCAACGATGTCGTAACCGTTTTGCTTGACAGCTTCCCGAAGCTTTTGGATTAGATCGAGGTAGGTTTTATCATATTCTAATTTTTGGTCTGTGCTGCTGATTTCTTGCTCAGCATCTTTTTGAGAAAGTCTATTTTTTTTGAACTCATTTATTTCATATAATCTTGTCTTTATCGGCTGATCAGTTTGACCATACGATCCAAGGATTGAATATATAAGAGAACACGAAACAACAAAAAAAGTTAACATAAAAATTGTAAAGATAACATTTGTATTTCTCGATGAGTGGTAGAAATTTATTTTAGGGACATTGTCGCTTATTAGGATTCTTTTTTTGATTTCTTTTTTAGCAATCGCTTCTTCTGAAACAGAAAGCATCCCCCCTTGGTGATCTTTAGATACTTCTTCAAGTTGTTGTTTGTAGATCTCAAGTTCTAGTTGCCTAATGTCAGTTTGTTTTTCTTTTTTCATTAAATAGAAAGAAAGGATTCCGCAGAAAATAAGAATAATACCAACTGAAAATATTAGAAATGATAGCGTTTCAAGCATTTATTTTTGACTCCAATATCTTCGGTAATCTTGCATGTTTTTAAATTATTTGTTAGTGCGATACGTCTAGATTAAAAAGTAGTCAAAGTATAATTTCAAAATTTGTCGTAAATTAGTCTTAACAAGCCGATTTACCTATTGGAAATTTTAGAATTAGGGCGCATTTAGTCCTTCAATTAGCTCTTAAACCTCTATATCGAACTTAGTTAAAATAGGAAAATAGAAATTATGAGAAAATATTCAGTAGCCGCAATAGTAAGGGAGGCTTTGAGATATAATGCTGGATGGGAGAGGGCATGGCGGTCTCCTGAGCCAAAAAAACAGTATGACGCTGTCATAATTGGTGCTGGTGGTCACGGCTTAGCAACTGCATATTATTTAGGTAAAAACCATGGTATAAAAAATGTTGCGATAATAGAAAAGGGTTGGCTAGGAGGTGGCAATACTGGTCGTAATACTACGATTATAAGATCTAACTACTTGCAGGATTCTTCTGCAGCAATCTATGAAAAGGCTCGCTCACTCTATGAAACACTTTCTCAAGAATTGAATTATAACGTTATGTTCTCACCTCGAGGGGTGATGATGCTCGCACAAACTGAGCATGAAATTCGAGGTTATAGGAGAACTGCTCACGCCAATAATCTTCAAGGTGTAGAAACCGAATTTATTGATCCAAAGACAGTAAAAAAACTGTGTCCAATAATTGAGTTGTCGGGCCCCAGATTTCCAGTTCTTGGTGCTTTATGGCAACCACGCGGTGGTACGGCTCGTCATGATGCGGTCGCTTGGGGTTATGCGCGCGCATGCTCAGATATGGGAATGGATATTATCCAAAAATGTGAGGTAACTGATATTCTTAAATCAAATGGAAAAGTGGTGGGAGTCGAAACTACAAAAGGGGTTATAAAAACACATAATTTGGGAATTATTGTTGCAGGAAATTCAAGTATTTT
Organism: Paracoccaceae bacterium; assembly: GCA_029246285.1. Classification (GTDB taxonomy): domain Bacteria; phylum Pseudomonadota; class Alphaproteobacteria; order Rhodobacterales; family Rhodobacteraceae. The sequence continues at coordinate 40,132 of JAQWNW010000022.1, forward strand.
GGCTGAAAAAGCGGGCTTTAGACTTCCGATTGAGAGTGTGTCTTTGCAAGCTTTGGTTTCAGAGCCAGTGAAACCTTGTATGGATGTGGTGGTAATGGCCAACACAGTTCATGGTTACATGAGTCAATCAGATAAAGGCGAAATGGTCATTGGCGGTGGCACTGATGGATTTAATAATTACACCCAACGAGGGAGCTTCCATCATATAGAAGAGACAGTGCGGGCTTTGATTGAAACCTTTCCAATTATATCGCGACTAAAGATGTTGCGTCAGTGGGGTGGGGTTGTTGATGTAACAGGTGATAGATCCCCAATTATTTCTAAAACACCGCTAGAAGGTTGTTTTATAAATTGTGGTTGGGGCACAGGAGGTTTCAAAGCAATACCAGGTTCAGGTTGGGCAATGGCGGAAACTATGGCGAATGGTAGTCCCAGCCAGCTAGCTTCTGCATTTAGTTTGGATCGGTTTAGGGAAGGTCGGTTTATCGATGAAAGCGTGGCTGCGGGAGTGGCCCATTGATAGTTTTGAATAGTTTAGGATAGGTTAATGTTAGTTATTTTATGCCCTTATTGTGGAGTTGAAGCAGAAGAGACCGAACTGACAGCGGGTGGCGAAGCTCATTTAGAAAGGTTTGGTCCAAGTTCTTCGGACAGTGAGTTTGAAAATTATCTATTTATGAGAAAAAACGAGAAAGGTATCACTTTTGAAAGATGGCACCACACATATGGGTGTGGAAAATGGTTTCACGCAGCGAGATGTTCAATGACCATGGAAATATTTGGAACCTATCCAGCTCAAACTTCAAAACCGCCAAAGAAACTGATTTCTATGATTAAGAAGAAGCGACCTGAATGGGGAGAAGGTAAATGAGTTCACGCCTTTCAACCGGTGGAAAGCTTATAGATAGAAGCTTGTCTAAAGAATTTATGTTTAATGGAAGAAGATTGAAAGGTTTCGAAGGAGACACTTTAGCTTCAGCCCTTTTAGCTAACGATCAAGTCATGGTTGGGCGTTCATTCAAATACCACAGGCCTCGTGGAATTGTAGCTTCTGGATCTGAGGAGCCAAACGCATTAATGGAAACTGGATCTGGTTCAAAATTAGAGCCAAATCAAAGAGCAACAACTACTAAATTGTTCGATGGTATGAGAGTTAAAAGTCAAAATCATTGGCCAACTTTGGAATTTGACCTTGGGGCGATAAACTCAACTTTTTCAAAGTTTTTCCCCGCGGGGTTTTATTATAAGACATTTATTCACCCAAGATTCGCCTGGAAATATTTGTTTGAACCAATTATCCGAAAAGCGGCCGGGCTTGGAAATGCGCCAAAAGAAAAAGATTGTGATACCTACGAGTATTTTTATGCGCATGTTGATTTGTTGATAATTGGTGGTGGTATTGCAGGTTTAGCAGCTGCTAGTTCTGCTGTTAAAAGTGGTTTAAAAGTTTTGATCGTTGAGCAAAATGATTATTGGGGTGGTAGGGCTATCGTCGATGAGATCAATATTGAAAATGGTTCGGGATCAGATTGGATTTACCAACAAGTTAAGAGCTTATCTAATGAAAAAAATGTTAATTTAAGATTAAATATGATGGCGGCGGGAGTGTATGATCATGGATATGTTCTATTACACGAAACACTTACCGATGGCTCTAATAAAAAAATGGAATTGCGACAAAGGTTATGGCGAGTTCGCGCCAAGCAAACAATTGTAGCAACTGGCGCAATAGAGCGACCTTTGGCTTTTGCAGGAAATGACTTGCCTGGGGTTATGCTTGCATCGGCAGTTCGGGATTATTTAGTAAATTTTGGAGTTTCGTGTGGAGATCGTACGGTAATTGTAACAAATAATGATGATGCTTACAGGACTGCAATTCTCATGAAGAATGCCGGTCTGGAAGTGCCATGTATTATAGATGCTCGACCGAGTGTTTCGGAAAGTTTGTCTAAGCAAGTTCAATCATTAGGCATTAAAATATTGACGGGAAAAGCAGTTTCAACAGTTACAGGATCAAAACGGGTTGAAGGTGTTGCAATTTGTTCACATGCAGGTAGTGGAGAGGTTTTAGAGACTGTGGCGTGCGATTGTGTTGCAATGTCAGGTGGTTGGTCTCCTGTCGTACATCTTTGGTCCCACTGCGGTGGTAAGTTAGAGTGGGATAAAAAGAACTATATGTTTAAACCTGATCTGACATCAGCCCCTTTGGGGGCAAACGGTGAAGGAATGTTAACAGTTGCGGGAACGGCAAATGGCTTTTTAATCTCACGAGATGTTTTGTCAGATGGTTACACAAAAAGTAAGGAAATAATAAAAGCTCTGACCGGTAAGGTGCCTAAAATATCCATGGAAAAAGCACATTCGGGAGATGAAAGTGAAATTCTCCCTGTTTGGTTTATGCCACAAGGCGCAACTAGAAAATTAAAATCAAAGACATGGTTAGATTTTCAAAATGACGTGAAGGTGTCTGATGTCGAGTTGGCTGCACAAGAAGGTTTTGAAAGCGTAGAGCATACCAAAAGATATACAACTTTGGGTATGGCAACAGATCAAGGAAAATTATCAAATATAAACGGCTTGGCTGTCTTATCTAATAGCCTTAACGTTTCAATACCAGATGTTGGGACAACCACCTTTCGACCACCTTTCCAACCAATTTCGCTCGGTGCAATTGCCGGCGAGGCACGACACGAGTTATTTAAACCGATTAGAAAAACATCAATACATAATTGGATTAATGCAAATGGGGGTGTTTGGGAACCGGTAGCTGATTGGCGAAGACCTTTTTGTTTCCAGCGCAATGGTGAAAGTATAAAGGAAGCGGTTGAGAGAGAAATAGTAAATACTAGAACGAATTGTGGTATTTTAGATGCTTCAACCTTGGGTAAAATATTAGTTAAAGGGCCAGATGCCGCTCGATTCTTGGATATGATTTATACCAATGTGATGTCTAACTTGAAGGTTGGCAAATGCCGCTATGGTTTGATGTGCAGCGAAAATGGGTTTTTATCAGATGATGGAGTCGTTGCAAGATTATCTGATGATTCATATCTATGTCATACAACTTCTGGGGGCTCTGATAGAATACATGCTCATATGGAAGAGTGGTTACAGACAGAATGGTGGGACTGGAAGGTTTATACGTTAAACTTAACAGAGCAATTCTCCCAGATTGCTATAGTAGGTCCAAAAGCTAGGCAACTTATAGAAAAAATGGGTGTAGACGGTTTGGATTTAAGCCCAGAAGGTTTGCCATTTATGGGTTTCAGTGAAGGTTTTATAGCGGGAATAAGTGTCAGAATATTCAGAATTTCTTTCTCAGGTGAGCTTTCTTATGAAATTGCTGTGCCAGCACTGAAAGCTCAAGAGTTCTGGGACTTAGCTCTGATTTCAGGTGAAGAATTTGAAGTTATGCCTTATGGCACCGAGGCTTTACATGTGATGCGCGCTGAAAAAGGTTTTATTATGATTGGTGATGAAACAGACGGTACTGTAATTCCACAAGATTTAGGTTTGGATTGGGCTATTTCAAAAAAGAAGGAAGATTTTATTGGTAAACGAGCACAGATGAGATCCTTCATGAAATCAGAGAATAGATGGAAATTAGTCGGCCTAAAGACGATTGACCCGTCAGTAGTTTTACCAGATGGTTGTTATGCAGTAGATGGTGAAAGCAATAGTTACGGCCATAAGAATATGATTGGCCGTGTTACGTCGAGTTATTTTTCCCCAACATTGGAAAGGTCAATTGCATTGGCCTTAGTCGAAAATGGTCCTGACCGTATGAACGAAATTCTTAATTTTCCAAACTTAGATGGGAGCGTCACAAAAGCAGCTATTTGTGATCCTGTATTTTTTGACAAAGAAGGAAAAAATCAGAATGTCTGATTATAATAACAGTATTGAGACTTTTTTTTACAAAGGTGAGATCACAGTGGAGTTGTCTAAACCAAAGGGGATGATAACGTTGAAAGGTGACTTAGAGAGAAGCAATATTAACGCAGGTGTTATTAAAACTTTAGAATTGCCAATGCCAAAAGTTAGGACGATTTCAAGAAAAGATGGTGTCCAGATTTCATGGATGGCTCCTGATGAACTTTTGATTTTGGTAGATTTCAAAAAGGTTGAAAAATACATAGAACTATTGGAAAAAAATCTAAAAGGGGAGCATTATCTATTGGCTAATGTGTCTGATGCCAGAGCAATATTTAATTTAAAAGGAAAAGGTGTTCGGGAAGTCTTGTCTAAGGGTACTCCCGTCAATATGGAAACAATAAAGATAGACGATGCTAGACGATCCAGATTGGGACAATTACCGGTTGCATTTTGGATGGTTAAGAATACTGAAGTAGAATTAGTTTGCTTTAGATCGGTCACAGAGTTTATATTCAATTGGTTAAAGGTAGCATCTGCACCAAATAGCCTTCCAAGGTATATAGATTAATTAATGAGCTACTGATTCATTGACGGTCTTTTTATAAATTTGGTTGTTAAGTTTTTTAGGAAGTTAAATGAGCAATGTTTCTTTATACCAAACCGTAAAGTTGAAAAAGACAAAAACTAATCTTCGAAGAAAAGGATTTCCTTGGTATTATCTTGATGAGATTGTATTTGATAGAAGAACAAAAAATATAAAAGCAGGCGAAATAGTTAAAATCCAAGACAGTAATCTTGGTAAACTTGGGGTGTTTGCGTTCAATCCAAATTCTAAGATAGCTGCGCGTTTGCTGGACGTTAATCACGAAGCAGTAATTGACAATAATTGGATAAGAAAACAACTAAAATTAGCATTAGATTTGAGAAAAAATTTATTCAAAGAGTCGTTTTATAGGCTTGTTCATGGTGAAGTTGATAATCTACCTGGAGTCATTATTGACCGTTTTGGTGATACGGTGGTTCTTCAGCCAAATTCCGCTTGGGCGGACCTTAATAAAGAAAAAATAACTGAAAGTATAATGGAATTTGGTATTTCAAATATTGTTCTTAACTGCATGAGTAGATCAAGGAGATTAGAAGGCTTAAATGAGGGACTGACCGTTATTCAGGGAGCAGTGACTGAGCCGATAAAAGTGAAAATGAATAAAGCAGTCTATTTTGCTGATGTTTTACATGGTCAGAAAACTGGTATTTTCTTTGACCAGAGGTTTAATCATGAATTAGCTGCAAAACTTAGTAAAGGTAAAGACGTCTTAGATGTATTCTCACATGTAGGGGGTTTTGGTTTAGCCGCTTTAGTTTCTGGAGCAAGAAAGGTTTTTGCGGTAGATAGTTCTGCGCCAGCATTAAGTTTAGCGGTTAAAGGAGCGGAAGAGTCTGGTGTCAGTGAAAAGTTTGAAACTATTAATTCAGATGCTTTTGATGCAATGAAGGAGTTTTTTCAGTCTAATCGATATTTTGATATGGTAGTTTGTGATCCACCGGCATTTTCGCCTTCTAAAAAGACATTGAATACTGGTTTAAGGGCGTACGAAAGAGTTGCATTGCATTCCTCTAGATTGGTGAAACCGAATGGATATCTAGTCTTATGTTCTTGCAGCCATGCCGTAGATTTAAGTAAATTTAGAAATGCTTGTGTTAGAGGGATCACAAGAGCTGGCCGACAAGTACAAATTATTTCTTGGGGTGGAGCAGGTCCTGATCATCCAATAAATTCTCAGTTAGAACAGTTCGGTTATTTAAAATCTATTTTTTTTAGACTGTTGAGCTAGTGTTTGTACTTGACACATGTGTTCTATTCCCGACCATAGTTCGCAATATTTTGTTGAATTTGGCTTTCGCAAATGAATATCAGGCAGTTTGGTCTGAAAAAATTCTAGATGAATGGTTATGTTCAAGCATAAAGCAGGGATATATCAGTCAGGAGTCTGCTAAAATAGAAATAATGCAAGTTAATCTGCGTTTTCCAAATTCTATGCAGACTTTAAAAAATTTTGAAGCAGAGGAATACTGGTTACCAGATTTCAACGATATTCATGTTCTTGCACTTGCGATTCAAACAGCATCAGAAGGAATAATAACTTTTAATAAAAAGGATTTTCCAAATAAAATCTTAAATTATCATAACCTATTTAGTATTACGCCAGATCAATTTATTACGAGCATATACAGTAATAAACCGGATTTGGTTTCTGAAATCTGTAATCAAGAGCTTGAAAAGTTAAACGGAACTTTAAGGGAGCCTCTAAAACTTAAAAGCTTGTTGAAAAAAGCGCAATTGCCAAAACTATCGAAAATACTGAGTTGATTATTAATTATTTCGACCATTTTTTTTCTAATGTCTCTATCGCATTAATTCGTTCTTTCGCTTTAGGATGACTTAGTAACCATACTGGCATTGCCCCTCCAGAGTTTGAAATCTTATCTAACTTGCTCAGTAAATCTTTTTGTCCTTTTACACCAATATTTGATTTTGTCAGCAAAGCGCTGGCGTAGGCGTCCGCCTCATATTCATCTTTTCTCGAAAGTTTTGCAGCTAGTAGTGTCGTTAGAAAGTTAGCTATAATTGCGCCAAAACCTGGCAAAAATCTATTTAGGATCATCATTAAAGCTACCCGCATTGCGTTTTGTCCAGAAAAATCAATCATTCTTTTTCGCGAATGGCCAAGCGCCACATGACCAAGCTCGTGTGCAACTACACTGGCTAATTCTTCGGCGGTTACCTCGTTGATTTTATATTTATTAAGAAAACCTCTAGTAATAAAAATACGCCCATCTGGTGCAGCTAGACCATTTATGGCTTCAGTTTCGTATACATTTACTTTTATTTCAGATAAATCTAATGATTTTGCCATTTTATCCGTTAGATATTTTAATGGTTTATCATCTAGTAATGTTGAATTTTGATCTAAATTAGATTTTGTTCTCCATGCTGAAAAACGGTACATCGTATAACCATAAATCAAAGCTATTAGAATTGGAGCAAATTTTAACATTGGAATATTTTAAACTTTCAAAAATGACTATTTTATATTTAGTCCCAGAGGACATTAACTGCTAAAGGGCCTCTGAAGGCCCATCCTGCGTATTCTACGGAGTATTCGGGATCAAGTCTCAGATTTGGTAGCATTTCGAAAACCAAAGGTAAAACTACCTCTGTTATTAATGCTTTAGACGCCCAAGCGCCTGCACAAAAATGGGGTCCAGCGCCAAACGCTATTGATTTCGAACAGTCTCTAGTAATATCAAATTTATCAGGATCAGAAAATATGTTTGGATCCCGATTTGCGGCTCCAAACATAAAAAATATGCGGTCATCAACATCAAAAGTAATGTTTGAATATAAATATTTTTCGGCAATTCTTCGGGGAGACATTCCAATTGGAGACATCCATCTTAAATATTCTTCAAAGACTTGCATCCAAGTGCATTGCGCATTTAAAACCATTTCCAATTGTTTGGGGTGTTTTAAAATAGTAGCTATAGCACCAGAGATAGCATCCCGTGGTTCGTTTTGACCGCCAGAAATAGCCAGTTTTATATTAGCTCTTGTTTGTGAAATAGATAAACCAGCTCTTAATTGAACAGCCAATAATGATAAGTCGCCATCTTCTAAGCCTCGATTTATTCTATCTGTTATATGGGTATCGATTGATTCAGTGCAATTGTTGCAATTTTCAGTTACCAAAGGATCGCTAATATAATTTGAACAGCCATCGATCATACCTTGGCTTGTTCTATCCATCTCCTCTTCAGTCATATTTGTTAAGCCAGTTATTACCTTTAACATATAAGCTGACGTTGGCATGGCTATTTCAGTCATTAAATTTGCTTTTTTATTTCCTCTTAATGCCTCGAGTAAATTAGTCGCATTTTTGCTAAATTTTTCTTTCCAAAAATTTTTTACAGTTTTTGGTGAAATTGATGGAAAAATTGCCTTACGCTCAGTTAAGTGTGCTTGACCATCTTTTCGCATCATATTTTCACCCATCAATTGGGTCATCAACCCATCTGGTTGCAAAGAAGAGAATATCTCAGTTTTTTTTTCGTTTATAAATATATCATCTCTTTTGGTAAGTAGTGTTGCGTCAAGTTCTGGCACGTAACATATGGGATTATGTTTTTGCATTTCTTTTAGCCAAGGATAGGGATCCTTATCAAAATCTTTTAAATTAATATTGACATATGGTGCGTTAGACATAATTTTTTTTGCTCAAAATTGCGTTGATACTAACGAACTAGGTTTAATTAACAAGATACTGTTTTGGGAATATTATTTTCCGAGTTCTTTCATACCTTCTTCAATACCTTTTAAGGTCATTGGATACATTCTTTGCATGAAAACCTCTTGTATCATTCCGACAGAATGAGTGTATTGCCAGTATTTTTTTGATAACGGGTTAATCCAAATACTTGCAGGCCATTTATCAATAGCTCGTTTTAACCAGACATCTCCAGCTTCGGCATTCCAATGCTCGGATGCACCTCCTGGATAGGCAACTTCATAAGGTGACATAGATGCATCTCCGACAAATATACATTTATAATCGTTCCCGTAGGTTCGTAAAATTTCATGGGTAGGTGTTTGTTCTGTCCAGCGTCTTCTGTTATCTTTCCAAACGCCTTCATAAAGGCAATTGTGAAAATAAAAGTATTCCATATGTTTAAATTCACTTTTAGCTGCTGAAAAAAGCTCTTCTACTGTTTTAATGTGAGGATCCATTGATCCTCCAACATCTAAGAATAATAAAACTTTAACAGCGTTCCTGCGCTCAGGCCGCATTTTTACATCTAAATAACCATTTTCAGCTGTTGACCGGATGGTGTTATTTAAATCTAATTCTTCCGGAGCTCCATCTCTAGCCCATTTTCGAACTCTCTTTAATGCAACCTTTATATTCCGTGTTCCAAGTTCTATATTGTCATCTAAATTCTTAAAATCTCTTTTGTCCCAAACCTTTACTGCTCTTCCATGTCGACTTTCTTTTTGTCCAATGCGGACCCCTTCAGGATTGTATCCATATGCTCCGAATGGTGATGTGCCTGCTGTTCCTATCCATTTATTTCCACCTTGATGCCTGGCTTGTTGTTCCTTTAATCTTTCTTTTAACGTTTCCATCAGTTTTTCAAATCCTCCCAAAGCATCAATTTCTGCCATCTCTTCTTTGGTAAGGTGTTTTTCAGCCATTTTATTTAACCAGTCCTCTGGAAGGTCCATGGCCTCAACAACGTCCTCTATTGAAATACTTTCTAATCCCTTGAAGGTGGTTGAGAAGACTTGATCAAATTTGTCTAAGTTTCTTTCGTCCTTGACCATTGACGTCCGCGCGAGGAAGTAAAACCCTTCGATGTCGTATAATACTAATCCTGCTTTGGTTGCTTCTAAAAAACTTAGATACTCTCGCAGTGATACTGGTATTTTTGCTACTCGTAGATTTTCAAAAAATGGGATAAACATTTTTTATTCACAACCACTCTATGGCTATAGTAGAAAAAATTCCAACAATTAAACCAATTATCAAAAAAACTACAGCATACTGAATTATATCTGATGTATTACCACCTTTTTTTTTGGCAGTATATGCACCGAATACCATTCCAAAAATTGCTAACGAAATAATGAGCAATGTGTCTTACCTTTGTTAATATAGCCTATGCGAATTCTATCGTTGTCCTCTTGCCAGGAATGCAAGACGTTCAAACATGTGTACGTCTTGTTCATTTTTTAATAATGCTCCATGTAATTTTGGTAGAGAATCCTTACCATCGCGTTTGAGATCTTCAGGGCTTAAATCTTCAGCCAGTAAAAGTTTTAACCAGTCCAAGACTTCTGAAGTAGAGGGCTTTTTCTTTAATCCTGGCGTTTCTCTTATTTCGTAGAATTGTGTTAAAGCTTGTGTGACTAACTGGGATTTTATTTTTGGAAAGTGAACATCAATAATCTTGCGCATGACATCATCCTCAGGAAACCGAATGTAATGGAAAAAACATCGTCTTAAAAATGCATCTGGAAGTTCTTTTTCATTGTTAGATGTTATTATAACAATTGGTCGATTTTCTGCCTTTATAACTTCATTAGTTTCGTAAACATGAAATTCCATTTTATCTATTTCTTGTAATAAGTCATTTGGAAACTCTATGTCGGCTTTGTCAATTTCGTCTATTAACAGAACCACCTTTTCTTGTGCTTCAAAAGCTTCCCAGAGCTTTCCTTTTTTTATATAATTTTTGACGTCTTTAACACGTTTGTCTCCAAGCTGGCTGTCCCGTAATCTAGTTACTGCATCGTATTCATATAAACCTTGTTGAGCTTTGGTGGTCGATTTTATGTTCCACTCAATGATATTGAGATTTAGAGATTGTGCAATCTGCTTAGCAAGCTCAGTTTTGCCTGTTCCAGGTTCGCCCTTTACTAGCAGTGGGCGCTCTAGAGTTATTGAAGCATTCACTGCAATTTTCAAATCGTCAGTAGCTACGTATGCATCGGTTCCAGAAAATTTCATTTTTGTTCCATCTTTTATTTTTTGTTTGTCTACAAGTTTATCAGACCAAAATAAACCTTCAAGATCTGGAATTACGTGGGGTGACAATAGTGTTTGATTGGGGTATGGCTCGTCGGAAACTTTGCGAATTTTGAATTTGAGAAAACTGAGGAATTTGATGAATAAAAAAATAGTATTGGAGAAGAATTATATTCCAAACGAAGAAGAGCCCTTCATGAGTGATAAACAATTAGAATACTTTCGTAAGAAGTTACTCGACTGGAAATCAGAAATTTTAGATGGTGCTCAAGATACAATAAAAGGCATGCAGACGGGCACTCGAAATATACCAGATGCAGCTGATCGAGCATCTGAGGAAACGGATAGAGCATTAGAGTTACGAACCCGCGATCGTCAACGAAAATTGATTTCTAAGATAGATGGTGCTTTGAGACGAATTGAGAATGGTGAATATGGCTATTGTGACGTGACTGGTGAGCAAATTAGCCTGAAAAGATTAAATGCACGTCCAATTGCTACCATGAGTTTGGAGGCTCAGGCCAAACATGAAAGAAAAGAGAAAGTTCATCGGGACGATTAGCTATTCATTAGTGCTGTTAGAGATATGGCCTTAAGAAATAAAAGTGTTAGTATTTTAGGCGCTGGAATAAGTGGTCTGACTTCTGCAATCGCTATGGCGCGCCTTGGGTCCAATGTTACTATTTTTGAGGGAGCCAAAAAAAACCTGAATACTGGTGCTGGTATTCAAATTAGTCCGAATGGTTTTGGGGTCATGAGTGCATTGGGTTTGAAAGAGGCATTAGCTTCTAAGGGCAGTGTGCTAGAATATATAAATGTGCAGAATTACAAGAAACCCTCGTTCTCTGCTAGAGTGGATCTGAGAAACGTAACTCATGGTAATGTCCACCCACACATGGCCATTCATAGATTTGATTTAACAAATATTTTAATGAAAACTGCCATGAAATTGGGAGTTAAAATATTATTTAATAAACAAGCTACTGATATTACAAATGCTAGTGAATCGGTAAAAATTAAATTTAGTGATGAGACATTTCATGAATGCCAAATTCTAGTTGGGGCTGATGGGATACATTCTTTAACAAGAAAGTTCATTGGATGTGATGAAAAGCCAAAGTTTACTGGTAAAGTTGCTTGGCGAGCTCTCATAGAAAGTAAATTTATTCCATTAAATGACATCCCAAATGAAGCAACTATCAGGTTTGGCCCAAATCGCCATATTGTGACTTATCCCATAAGGGATGGTAAACTCATAAATTTGGTGGCAGTGGAGAAGCGAGAGGAATGGACGGCTGAGGGTTGGGATCTGCCTGACAATAGAGCAAATTTGGAGAAATCTTTTCAGCATTGGCCGACGACTGTTCGAAAGTTATTAAGTGTAGCAGAAAATATTAAACTATGGGGTCTTTTTGTTCACGAGCTTCCTCACAAATGGCATTCCGATCTGGCCGTATTAATTGGGGATGCGTGCCATCCAATGGTTCCTTTTCTCGGACAAGGAGCAAATATGGCTATAGAAGATGCGTGGGTCTTAGCCGAAGAATTAGATAATTCAAATAATGTTTTAGATGCTTTCAAAAGGTTTCAAGCTCGTAGATATAGGCGAATTACTAAAGTTGCTTCAGCTTCTTCATCAAATGGGGATATCTATCACGCTGTTGGAGTCCGAGCAAATTTAATTAATATAGGTATGAAGGCCTCATATCGGTTAAAACCTAGTTTTATACAAAGTAAGTATGATTGGTTGTACGGTGTTGACGTTAGTCGGGGTGATTAAATTTTTAAGTCTACCCAAATAGGCACATGATCAGACGGTTTTTCACGGCCTCTCATATATCTATCAATTTGGCAATCTTCTAGCAGATCAGCACAGTTTGGGTTTAGCAAGAAATGATCAATTCGGATGCCGTCATTTTTATTCCAAGCTCCTGCTTGAAAATCCCAAAAAGTGTAATTCATGGGCTCACTATTTTGACATCTAAACGCATCAGTGAAGCCGAGATTGAGAAGTTTTTGAAACTCATTTCTAGACTCGGGTAAATGTAATGCATCGTTAATCCATTTATCAGGTGAATTGGCATCTTCTGATTGCGGTATAACATTATAATCACCCGCCATTAGGGCAGGCTCTTCTAGTTTTATCAATTCAGTTGCACGATTAAACAAGCGGTCCATCCAAGCCAGTTTATAATCATATTTAGGCCCAGGTGTGGGGTTTCCATTTGGCAGATATAAGCAACATACCCTAACTGGTGTGCTCGACATTACTGATGCTTCTATCCATCTAGATTGATCATCATCAGTATTACCAGGAAGACCTCGTTTTACATCCTCCAATGGAAATTTTGATAAAATTGCGACGCCATTAAATGATTTTTGACCAAAGGTTTCAACAATGTAGCCTTTGTCTTCAAAAATTGTTCTTGGAAAGTTTTCATCAATTGATTTTATCTCTTGCAGAAGGGCAACGTCAGGTTGTGTTTCATCTAACCACTCTAAAATTCGAGGTAAGCGAGCCTTTATTCCATTGATATTATAAGTAGCAATTCTCAATAGTTTTCTTTTCTTTTATGGTCTTTTTTATAATGGACTAAACTGAAAACGATGTGCCACAGCCACAGCTTGATGTGGCATTCGGATTATTAATAACGAACCGTGCACCAATTAGCTCATCGCTAAAGTCAATGACTGCATTGGACAAAAATGGTAAGGAAATACTGTCTATTAAAACTTTCTCTCCCAACTTTTCTAGAATAAGATCGTCATCTTTTGGATGGTCAAGCTCAATCAAATATTGAAATCCAGAACACCCACCACCCTCAACAGCTACTCGAAGCGATTTTGGATTATCTTGATCAGAGTTTATTTCCGCCAATCGTTGAAAGGCTCGTTCAGTTACTTGCGGTGGTAGTGTGATATCCATCTGTGGCCGTTTTGGGTTTTGTTACGCTTCATTGAGTAGTATAGTCTGTCCTGACGTTAACAGCAAGAACTGGTGCAAAGAATGATTGCGCTTTATGCAAGTAATCCTGAAGAGTCAAAAGGCAGATTATATTTTGAGGAAAGAAAAGATTTTAGAACCTGTTTTCAACGGGATCGCGATCGGGTTATTCATTCATCTGCGTTTAGACGTCTAAAACACAAAACTCAGGTGTTTGTGGCGCACGAAGGAGATTATTATCGAACTCGATTAACACATTCAATTGAGGTAGCCCAAGTTGCACGAACGATAGCCAAACAATTAAGATTAAATGATGAATTGACTGAGGCAATAGCTTTGGCACATGATCTTGGTCATACTCCTTTTGGCCATACTGGTGAGGAAGCATTAAATTTATTGATGAAACCATATGGTGGCTTTGATCATAATGCCCAGTCTTTAAAAGTGGTTACATATTTAGAGCAACACTATGCAAACTGGGATGGGTTAAATCTAACTTGGGAAACTTTAGAAGGACTTGCTAAGCATAATGGGCCGGTTATCCAAAACATTCCAATGGCTTTGATGGAATATTCTCAACGACATGATTTAGAATTTCATACCAATGCGAGTGCTGAAGCTCAAGTTGCTGCTATTTCGGATGATATAGCGTATAATAATCATGATTTGCATGATGGGCTTAGGGCTGGTTTGTTTACGGTTGAGGATATGAAAGAAATTCCTCTATTAAGAAAATGTTTTGAAATGATTGATAAAAACTACTCAAACATTGACTCCTATAGAGGAACTCATGAGGCATTACGGCTGTTATTTGGCGAAATGGTCACAGATGTGATAAAAACTAGCGAAAATTATATATTTGATGTCGGATTTAATAGCGTTGATGAGATCAGAAATCATGACCAAAAGGTCATTAAATTTTCTATCGGTATGTGGGATGATTTAAAGTTAATCAGGGAATTTTTATTTGTTAACATGTATCGTGCTCCGTCGGTAGTGCTGAGGCGCACGGAGGCTAAAAAGATTGTTCAAAAATTATTTGACTCCTATTTGGATAAGCCTGAGGAGATGCCGGCTGCATGGCAAACAAGTCTGAATATAGCTAGCAACAAAATAGATTTGGCTAGGGTAGTTTCCGACTATATTGCTGGTATGACCGATCGATTTGCTTATTCTGAAGCGGAACGATTTAATCTATCAGTTAGCAATCAATATTTAAACTATATTTGAAATCTGTTCCTATTATGCAGACTTGGATTTAAATAAATCTACGACGGTAGCAGCTAAAATAAACCAAGCTAGGCGAACTTTACTTAGCTTACCTGGTTTTTTACGCAAAACGTGGTATTTATCAATACCACATTGAGTTTTGATTGTCTTAGGATGTCTCATGACTTAGAGATAAGTTTACAAATCAAATAATCAAGACAATTTATTTATTTCAGTTATTATTTTTAACTTAAATGGCGGTGTTCGCAGACATGCGAGGTGAGGTATAGGCAGCACTTCGTTTTAATATCTCCCTCTTACCAAAACCCACCCTCGCCAAATGAGCTTGTGAGTAAAGGCTGTAGTTTCGCTGATATCAAGGCCTCAGGCGAAGCATCACGCAAAACCTTCGTCTGTATCGCAGTGAAACAACGCGGTAATTCACGCAATTATGGGCTAGTGTGCTATCTGGGGAAGCAGATGGCGGACCGAGGAGGATTCGAACCCCCGACCCCCTGATTCGTAGTCAGGTACTCTATCCAGCTGAGCTATCGGTCCGCTATCGAGCGATTTAGACGCGCTGGCGATATATTGCAACAATTAATGTGCTTATTAAGATTTAACCTTTAGATTTTTTGTTAATTATTTAATTTTCAATTAGGCCAGATCTTTTTAGAATAATAGGAATCAGAGATAACACGCAAAGCCCGAATAGTGGACCAATTATGTAAGGTTCAAATATTATATTAAAGTTTGGTTTCTGATTATTTGCGAATATTTCACTTAGGCCAACACCCAACCAGGTAAAGACTAATCCACCAGGAATAATTCCAAGATATGTTGTCACGAAAAACCGTTTAAGTGATACATCAAATAATGCTGGAGCTATATTTGCAACTGCAAAAGGAATGATTGGAATCAGCCGAATTAATAAAAGATAACTTATTTCATTTTTTCTTATACCATCTCTAAATTTTCGTATGGTTCCGTCTGAGGTATCAATTTTCTGGGTTAGTTTTTTTCCAAATCCGTGCTTTGCAGTTAAAAAAATTAAAGTTGCACCACATGTCGCGGCAGTTACATTTAAAAAAGCCCCAAATCCTAATCCAAATAAGAATCCACCTGTTAAGGAGGCTATAGGAGAACCAGGTAAGGCAAAGGTGACCAAGACAATGTATGAGATGAAGAAAATTAGCGCTGAAATCCAATAATTGTTATTTTTGAAGTCCAATATAGCCGCATGATTTTGGTTGAGCGTCTCAAAAGATAAAAATTCTCTGAAAAACATAAAGCCAACGATAGCAACGATAATAATAATTAACGGAAAAAAAATTCGTTTTGATAGCAATGAACTTTAACCTTCTCTTAATTATTTTTCTGATATAACTATTTAATGGATCGCGATAGAGTAAATCGAGTTACTTCTGCAAGTCTTTTTTAATGAGCGCATTCAATAAATATATCATTTAGTCTTGTAGTGTTAGTAAATCAATTGACTTCGCTTAAAAGTCAGCCTAAGTAGGCGCTCTGAATTAGATGATCAATTAATTTAAGCTTTTAAAGGTCCTTTTAGGAGAGAATAAAATGAAAAGAACTTTTCAACCAAGTAATCTTGTTCGTAAACGTAGACATGGATTTCGCTCTCGGATGGCAACAAAAGCGGGTAGAAAAATTCTTAACGCCAGAAGAGCCCGAGGCCGTAAGTCATTGTCGGCCTGACTTTAATAGATAATTGGTGGGTTTTTGAAGATGAGCGAACCTTATCTCAATTCTCAAAAGACGAAATGACAGATCAGTTAGTTGTAAGGTTAAAAAACCGTAGTGACTTTATTAATATAGCAAGAAAAAATGTCTTCCATTCGAAGGCATTTGTTTTACAAGCGTGTGAAAGATCAGATTCTTTAAAGAAAATTGGTGTAGGTTTTACTTGTTCAAAAAAAGTTGGAAACGCCGTATCTAGAAATAAAGCCAAGCGAAGATTAAAAGAAATCGCGAAAATTGTCATTCCCAAGTATGGAAAAATTGGTTGGAATTATGTATTAATTGGCAGACAGGCTCAAACGGTTGATACTAAGTTAAGTTTAATGATTGAAGATTTAAAAAATGGGATAACAAAGGTACATTCGAAGAATTAAAGAATACTCTCATATATTAACAAACGTAATAAATATTGGCAATGAATCCACTTGTATATCTTATAATAATACCGATTAGAGCATATAGCCTTTTTGTGAGTCCTTGGCTTGGTAAAAATTGCCGTTTTCAACCGACTTGTTCAGAATATGTTATTGAAGCTCTTAGAGTTTATGGGATTTTTAAAGGATCGTGGCTGGGATTAAAACGAGTTAGTAGGTGCAATCCACTAGCTGAGTGTGGTTATGATCCTGTGCCAGAAAAGAATACTCATGCTCGATAATGATTCTGAAATTCATCCTTTATTTGAAAATGCT
This sequence comes from Paracoccaceae bacterium, assembly GCA_029246285.1. Classification (GTDB taxonomy): domain Bacteria; phylum Pseudomonadota; class Alphaproteobacteria; order Rhodobacterales; family Rhodobacteraceae. The sequence continues at coordinate 57,192 of JAQWNW010000022.1, forward strand.
CCAAATACAACTGAGTTTAAAAAATTGAGAAAGCGATTAATAAGGCAAACTCGAGAGGCAATTGAAACTTATGGCATGATAAAACCTGGTGCAAAATGGCTTGTCTGTTTGTCTGGGGGCAAGGATAGTTACACCTTATTAGCACTATTGTATGAATTAAAGTGGAGAGGATTATTACCTGTTGATTTGCTTGCATGCAATCTTGATCAAGGGCAGCCGGGCTTTCCTTCAGGTACTCTACCTGAATTCTTAAAGAGAATGGCTGTACCTCATCGAATTGAGTACCAAGATACATATTCCATCGTAAAATCTAAAATACCAACTGGTAAAACATACTGCTCCATGTGTTCACGGTTGCGTCGAGGTATTTTGTACAGAATAGCCCGAGAAGAAGGCTGCTCTTCAATTGTTCTTGGGCATCATCGTGACGATATCTTGGAAACTTTTTTTATGAATTTGTTTCATGGTGGCCGTTTGGCCAGTATGCCACCAAAACTTGTAAATGAAGAGGGAGATTTGTTTTTATACCGCCCTTTGTCATTCGTTTCAGAAATTGATTGTGAGAAATTTTCTAACGCATTAAATTTTCCTATAATTCCATGTGATTTATGTGGCAGCCAAGATGGTTTGCAAAGACAGCAAGTTAAACAACTATTAAACGAATGGGAACGCCGCACTCCTGGTAGAAAGCAGGTTATGTTTCGCAGTTTACTGAATGCACGTCCAAGTCACCTTTTAGATACTAATCTGTTCGATTTTGTTAATTTAAGAATCAATCATAAATTTGAGGAATAGAATAAGTTGATAATTGGTCTAACATAAGAATTTGAGTGGCTTATGAAACAATTTTTGCTCGTTTATTTTGTATAAAGCTATTTAAATTCCCTTGACCTTTTCGCTCTGGGGTTGTTCAAGGCTCGAAAGATTAAATTGATTGTAAGGCATTTTTATGGATGATCAAAATAAGAATCTAATTTTAGCAACAGTATTGAGCTGTGTCGTTTTAGTTGTTTGGCTTTATATATTTCCACCATCTTCGCAAGTTGAAAACTTTTCAAATAATGATAATGGCACCGAAAATACCTTAAATTCCGGGTCTAATTTAGAGAGTGTTTCTACTCCCACTATAGAAATTAGTAAAGAAGAGAGCCGAGAGTTGGCGCTTGAGAAGTCAGAGAGAATTACAATTGAGACTAAGAGATTGCGTGGGTCAATATCTCTAAACGGTGGAAGAATAGATGATTTACAACTTTTAGATTATAATGTCCGCTTAAATGATGAGAGTGAGAAGGTTACGTTGCTTTCACCGGCTGGAGCGCCGAATGCATATTTTACCATGTATGGTTGGGCACCTGCCGGATCTTTGAATTTTGATGAAGTGCCAGGGGCTAGCACGAAATGGAATGTGGATGGGAATTCTATACTAACTGAGTCTACACCGATTTCATTAACGTGGGATAATGAGGCAGGATTGACATTTCGACGAGATATTTCGATTGATAAGGATTATCTATTTTCGATAAAACAGACTGTTGAGAATAATTCTAACAAAATAGTCAGGATGCGCCCCTACGGTATAATTGCTAGAAAAGGTGAGCCTGATATGAGAGGGTTCTTCATCTTACATGAGGGGATTGTTAGATTTCAAGATGGGGAATTGGATGAATTAGACTACTCGGACTTGGAGGACTTTGAGTTTTCTGTGAATGAACGGGCTAATGTAGAAGAAAAAAATGTTAAAACTAGTGGTTGGATCGGGTTTACTGATCATTACTGGATGACCACATTAGCTCCAAAGCAGGGAGCTTCGTTTCAGACGGCGGCTAAATATTCGGCAGAGCGTGACACATATCAAACGGAGTTTAGATATCCAGTTGTAGATATACAACCAGCCACTTCTTATTCAGTAGAAACAAACTTATTTGCGGGTGCTAAAGAATGGGCGGCCATAAATTCTTACGAAAAATCTCACAATATCGAGAAATTTGTAGATAGTATTGATTGGGGCTGGTTTTTCTTTCTTACTAAACCAATTTTCCGAGTCTTGTTTTGGTTGAATAGTATTATAGGGAATATGGGATGGTCCATTGTGGGACTAACATTAATTATTAAAACGATTTTGTTTCCGCTAGCATATAAGTCTCATGTTTCGATGGCACGTATGAAAGAGTTGCAGCCGGAAATGGAAAAAATTAAAGAGCGAGCGGGTGATGACCGGGCTTCATTGCAAAAAGAAATGATGAAGCTTTATAAAGAAAAGAAAGTGAATCCTGCAGCTGGTTGTTTGCCGATATTATTACAAATCCCAATTTTCTTTTCACTATATAAGGTAATTTTTGTAACTTTAGCGCTTCGTCATGAGCCTTGGTTTGGTTGGATTAAAGATTTAAGTGCTCCGGATCCCACAAGTTGGTTGAATTTGTTTGGATTACTACCATGGGGCACACCTGATCCCTTTTCAATTTTTGCTCTTCTTTCTATTGGCGTATTTCCAATCTTAATGGGAGTCACAATGTGGTTACAGCAAAAGTTGAATCCAGCCCCCACAGATGCTACTCAAGCTATGATTTTTGCTTGGATGCCATGGATATTTATGTTCATGCTAGGTAGTTTTGCAAGTGGACTTGTAATTTACTGGGTAGCAAACAATACAATTACTTTCATACAACAATACACTATAATGAGGACACAGGGTGTTAAGCCTGATGTCCTTGGGAATATTTTTGCTAATCTTAAATTTGTTAAGAAAAAGGAAAATAAGTGAGTGGAGTATTATCAAATATTTGGCGCCACCCATTAAAAAGCCATGGTAGAGAAGAGTTGGATCATGCTAATTTGAATGTAGCTCAGGCAATGCCGTGGGATCGTCATTGGGCAGTTTTGCATGATTCATCAAAGAAAGTGACTGATAATGAAGGTTGGATGTCTTGTCTGAATTTTTCTAGAGGTTCAAAGGCTCCTGCCTTAATGGCAATTAACGCTAATTTTGATGAAAATAAAAAAGAGCTTACTTTAAGCCATCCAGAGATTGGAAATGTTAGATTTCAACCTAATAGTGAAGAAGGGCAAAAAAAATTCTTGGAGTGGGTAATGCCGATTTGTCCACAGGATCGAGCTTTGCCCTCAGGTATTTATGAATTACCGGAGAGAGGTTTAACAGATACACCGTATGCCTCTATTTCAATCAATAATCATAGTAGTAATCGTGCCGTTGGGCAAATTTTGGGCTATGAAGTGAGTCCTTTGAGATGGAGAGGAAATTTATGGTTTGATGGCTTGGCTCCATGGGAAGAATTTGACTGGATTGGTATGGATTTACGAGTAGGATCAGTTGAGCTCCATGTTAAGGAACGGATAGAGAGATGTTTGGCTACAACAGCAAATCCAGATACTGGAGTAAGGGATGCTGATACCCTGAAAGCCTTAAACTCTAGAGGGCATCAAGATTTTGGGGTTTATGCAGTAGTAACAAAGACTGGTAGTATTACATTAGGTGATAGGTTGGAGATCTTATAATGATTAATTCTTTTCCATTTGTTGAGGAAATGGAGAGCGCTTTAATTGAAAAAGGTCGTAAATTATTTTCAAGTAATTGCACTTTTATGAAGGGTGTTGTTGGAATGGAAGGTTTGCCTAACCCAGATCGTATAGAGGTTTGTTTTGCTGGGCGATCAAATGTTGGTAAGTCTTCTTTAATTAATGCTTTAACCAATCAAAAAGGACTCGCTCGTTCATCAAATACACCAGGTAGAACACAAGAAATTAACTATTTTGATTTGAACGATAGTTATTATCTCGTTGATCTTCCTGGCTACGGTTACGCTAACGCTCCAATCAAAGTGGTTAATGAGTGGCAAAAATTATTGAAAGCATACTTAGCTGGAAGGCAAAACCTTAGACGTGCTTTTATTCTAGTTGATGCAAGACACGGGATAAAATCTGTAGATAGTGAAATAATGTCATTATTAGACAAAGCTGCGGTAACTTTTCAACTTATTCTGACAAAGGCAGATAAAGTTAAAGAAAAAGATAGTGAAAGTATTTTTGCACAGGTCCGAGAGAATTTAAGTAATCATGTAGCGGCTTATCCTGAGATATTGTTATGTTCGTCTGAAAAGGGAACAGGTATTCCCCTTATAAGAAGTGTCATTTCGCAAATAACTTAGAGAGTGGTTTTTAGAATATATTTACCAGTCATTAAGTCTAAGTGTGCCCCACCACCATTCTTAAATAGTGTAATTTCTTGATCTGAAGTTCTGCAATAACCATTACTTTCATTATAGAAATCTGCAATTATGTCGCTTTTTTTTATTGAACCAGTACTTATTGGAATTTTTAATTCTCCAATATGATCAATTGTAGTATCTTTACTATCAACAAAGATCTTAGATCTGGTTAACGTTTTATCATCAACTTCTCGCATATTTGGCTTATATGCCCCAATAAGATCTATATGTTGCCCAGGCTTAAACCAGTCACCATCAAACAGTGGGCTCTCTGTCATTGTGGCACTGGTGATGATGTCCGCACGTGGAACTTCGTATTTTAATGTATCCCCCAATTTTACATTATATAATTTTGACATTTTTTGTACTAGTTTTTGTGCTCTTTCTTTAGTCCTATTACATATAGTAAACACGGCGTTCGGAAATAATGCACTGTAAGCTTCTATCATGGATTCTGCGACATCACCTGCTCCGTTTATTAAGATGTGTCTACTTGCTGGCCTTGCTAGTTTTGAAGCTGCAAGAAGACTATCACCTGCAGTTTTCCATTTTGTCACTAATTTAAAATCAATAAGGGCTTCTGGAAGGCCATTTGAGTGTGAATATAGAGTTAATAATCCATTTATTTTGCTATTTTTTGTATTTTCTGGAAATATAGTAGCCGTTTTCACGGCAATGCCTAATCCCTCAATCCAAGCATGTCTTGAGAGAATATTTTTGGTAGTATGGTTCATGAAAACGTCTTGTACTTGAGCTTTTGGTAGTAGGTGTCCTTCTTTTAAATCTTGGATTAAATCTAGCCAGTTTAATTTTGGATTTACTTCATCAAATGTTATAAATGGTAAGGTCATTTCTTCTCAATCTCTGTTATAATGTTTGTAACTTGCTTGTTTTTAACATTTTAAATTGGAGCTCCTTTAATTGCTGGATAACCAGGTGTCAATTTATGTCTTAATAATGCAACCGGGTGTATACGCAAACTTAATTTAAGTGAAAAATAGTCTTCTACTACATTTTCACCTAAAGTCATCTCAGGTAGTTTTATTGATGGCTCATTTAATAATTCGTTTTGCCAGTGTTTAGAGAATAATGGTAATATTTTTGTGTTTTTTATTGCTTTCGCTTGCCATATCGCTTGACGTCGTGAGATGTTTAAGCCTGCGAAAACATCAGCATTAGCAAGTGTATGCAATATATGTGCTTGAATGCCTCCTCTTCTCCAAACATCTTCAATCGTTTGATATCCGTTGCCACGCAAATTAGTTATTGTTTCACTATCGATTTTTCTCATGGAACGGATTTGTCTAAAACCAAGTCTTAAATCCAACCCACCAGTGGTATTTTTTTCCATTACGTTATCCCAAAAACTGTTGTTTATATCTACAGGCTTTATCGTAACATTATGTTTTCTGGCATCATCAATAATCTGTGCTGGAGCATAAAATCCCATTGGCTGTGAGTTTAATAAAGCGCATGCAAATATCCCTGGGTGATGATATTTTAACCACGCTGAAGCATAAACTAAAAAAGCAAAGCTAGCAGCATGGCTTTCAGGAAAGCCATAGGAACCAAAACCTTCTATTTGATCAAAACAGTTTTTGGCAAAATTATTATCATAGCCATTTTTTTTCATCCCTTTAAGAAATCTTGAACGGAAATCTGATATATTTCCATGTTTTTTGAAAGTAGCTAGTGAGCGACGTAATCTATCTGCTTCATCAGGAGTAAAGTCAGCGCCAATTATTGCTATTTGCATAGCTTGCTCTTGGAAGAGTGGAATCCCAAGTGTTTTTTTTAGAACTTGACCTAATGCATCTGAGGGTAGAGTTATTTTTTCTTTTCCACTTCTTCTTCTTATGTATGGATGAACCATATCTCCTTGGATAGGTCCTGGTCTAACGATTGCAACTTCGATTACTAAATCATAAAAGCACTGTGGGCGCATTCTTGGAAGAAAATTCATTTGAGCCCGACTTTCAACTTGAAATACACCAATGCTGTCTGCCTTGCAGAGCATGTTATAAACTTTTATATCTTCTTGCGGTACGGTTGATAAATTATATTTTATGAAGTGATGTTTGTTTATTAAATTAAAGGCTTTTTTAATACACGTAAGCATCCCAAGTGCTAAAATATCAATTTTTAATATACCAAGTGATTGGATGTCATCTTTATCCCAGCAAATGACTGTTCTATCTTTCATCGTTGCGTTTTCAATTGGAACTAATTCATCCAGTGAGCTTTGGGTTATTATAAAGCCACCAACATGTTGAGATAAATGCCTTGGAAAACCTTGTATTTGTTTTGCTAAAAATAAAATTTTATTCAAGTATTTTTTGTTTATATTGATTCCAATTTTTAATAATGCTTGCTCTCTATCTGGGGTTTTCCCCCAACCTGAAAGTTGTTTAGATAATGTACTAATGGTTCCATCATCAAGGCCCATTACTTGCCCAACTTCTCTAAGCGCACGTTTTCCACGGTAATGTATTACTGTTGCGCAGATTCCTGCTCGATTGCGACCATAATGTTGATAAATATATTGAATGACTTCTTCGCGACGTTCATGTTCAAAATCTACATCTATATCAGGTGGTTCTTCACGCGCTTCAGACACAAATCTTTCAAAAACCATTGTTCCAATTTCTGGAGAAACAGATGTGATACCTAATAAATAGCAGACAACAGAGTTTGCAGCCGAACCACGCCCTTGACAGAGTATACCACGATTTTTAGCAAAATTTACAATATTATGTACTGTTAAAAAATAAGGCTCATATTTTAATTTATTTATAAGATTTAATTCGTGTTTTAAGAGTTTAAGTACTTTTTCTGATGCTCCTTTTGGGTATCGATAGGTTAGGCCTTCATACGCCAAGCGTTGTAGTTTTTGTTTTGCATTTTCTATCTTTGAAGCTTCGTATGGGTATTGATATTTTAAGTCATTTAATGAAAAAGAGCAGTCTTCTGCAATTTTGATCACATTTTTTATTGCTTCAGGATATTTTTTGAATAAAGAGTGCATATTTCTAGCATTTCTCATTTTTTGCTCAGCGTTCGTCAACGCATCCCGACCCAAATGCTGTACTTTCTTTTTTATTCTTATGGCTGTTAATATATCCATTAATTGCCGTCTCTCACTTTTGTGCATAATTGGTGAGGCAGATGCTGAGAGGGGAATTCCTAATTTTTTTGATAATTTATCTATTTTTGAAAAATAATCTAAGTCCATTCCATTGTATTTTGGACTAAGAATTAAAGAGATATCTTCTGCAAAATGACATATAAGTTGTTTGACCTCTCTATTCCAATTGGAATTGTCACCATAATCTTTGTCTAGGTTGGGTGGTTGTAATAAAAGATACGTGTTCTTAATATTTTGGATAATATCTGAGAGTTCGAGATGACATTGTCCTTTTGGGGCTCGCAAGTTTCCAATAGATAAAAGTCTGGTCAATTGGCTCCAGCCATTTTTGTTTTTTGGTATAGCGGTAATCGTTATTTGGTTTCGAAGTATTAAGCGAGTTGCTGGTATAAGTCTGGCAATGTTATATATTTTAGCAGATGAATTTTTTTTTGAGTGTTTTTTAGTTGGCCCTATAGTTCCATATTTTTTTTCAAAATTTTTACGATCCCATACTTGGCGATTAATTTCTCCCAATTCGGTATGAGCACGTACTAAGCCTGCAACAGAATTTTCATCGGCTATAGCAATGCAATCTAAACCAATTAGTGAGGCAAATTGTGCATATTCCTCAGGACTAGATCCACCTTTTAAAAAGGTAAAATTTGACATTATATTTAATTCAGAGAATCGCATTCTTGAAATATATTCACGTTTTGTTCTTTTGTGTAGATTTTATTTATAATGTTGCCAATCACGATGTTTGGGCTTGCGTGGTGCTGATCTAACTAGTATTTCAAAATTAGAATAAGAAAGGCTCTAATTATGTCTAATCTCGTAACGATTTTTGGTGGTTCAGGATTTATTGGACGATACATCGCATCTAAAATGGCTAAGCAAGGTTGGCGAGTTAGAGTTGCTGTTAGGCGTCCGAATGAGGCATTATTTGTTAGAACTTATGGGGATGTTGGGCAGGTTGAGCCTATTTTAGCAAATATCCGTGACGAAGAGAGTGTTCGTAGGGCAATAGAATGTGCTGATGTCGTTATAAATTGTGTTGGAATATTGTTAGAGGATCGACGTCAAAGATTTGACACTGTTCACGCTTTAGGAGCTGAGCGCATTGCAAGATTGTCGTCAAGTGAGGGAGTAAAACACTTGATTCATCTTTCCGCAATCGGAGCTAACATAGAGTCAGAAAGTAAGTCTGCAAGAAGTAAAGGAGAGGGAGAGGAGTGCGTATTAAAAGCTTTTCCAACAGCCGTAATTCTAAGGCCTTCGATAGTCTTTGGAGCTGAGGACAGTTTTTTTAACCGTTTTTCTTCCATGGCAAGACTCTCACCGTTCATCCCTTTAGTTGGAGCAGAAACAAATTTTCAACCAGTTTATGTGGATGATATTGCGCAAGCTGCATTAATTGCTGCTTCGGGTTCAGTGCCAAGTGGTATCTATGAATTGGGAGGTCCAGATAAAGAGACATTTAGGGTACTTATGGCAAGAATGTTACAAGTTATCAGGCGTAAAAATATTGTAATTAATACACCTATGCCTATAGCAAAAATGATGTCATTCAGTTTTGATGCATTGCAAATAATTACTTTTGGTATGTTCAAGAACGTCATAATTACGCGCGATCAGGTCACACAATTGATGGTTGATAATGTTGTCACGACTGACTTTGGAAGCTTTGAAGATTTCAAAATAAGGCCAAAATCGATGGACGCTGTTTTAGAAACCTATTTATATCGTTATCGACCGTATGGACAATATACTAGCATCCATGAAAGTGCTGATAGTAATTAATTGTATGCAAGACCAAGTAACAAAAGCCCTAATAAAATTCGATAAATCACATAAGGTGTGAAATTTATCTTATTTAATAAACGCATCATAATATTCAAAGCAAGCAGAGCAAAAATAAAGGTTAAAACAGTAACGAGCGCAACATCATTGATAGGAACTGTGTTTTTGGTTTGCCATATTTCGTAACTCTCATATACACCAGACGCAAAGATAGTTGGAATTGCCATCAGCATAGAAATTCTTACGGCGCTTCTTCTTTTATATCCAAGTAGTAAGCCTGCGGTAATTGTAGCACCTGCTCTAGATGTTCCAGGGATTAATGCTACGGATTGCCACAATCCTAAAACAATAATATGCCTAAGGTTAAGATTTAACTCGGTTTTTTTCTGGGTGCTGTATCTATCTGCTAAATATAAAAGTACTCCAAATATAACCATTGTCCATCCGATTACTTCTATCGTTCTTAACATTTCAATCAAACCAGTAACTTTAAATATTGTGCCAATTACAATAACAGGGATCGTGACAAGGATTAGAAATTTCAACAGTTTTGCTGATTTGGATGAACCGTTACCTGTTGATAGATCGTAAAAACCCAGCAGAATGGAATGCGTGTCTTTCCAAAAATAGATTAACACTGCGAGAAGTGTTCCAAGATGAACTGCAACATCTATAAAAAGCCCTTGGTCAGGTAGATTGCTAAGGCTTGGTAAGAGAATTAAATGTCCAGATGATGAAATTGGCAGAAATTCCGTAATGCCTTGGATCAGAGCTATGGAGAGTAAGTGATAAAAAGTCATTTAACAGTATTTCAAGATTCGTGAATGGTAATCATAACGCTTAAATAGGTGAAGTACTATATGTCAATTTTACTGACCTAAAAATAATAAAAAGTAGATATTATTAAAAAAATAAGTAAAAATCTATATTATTAGGTCAGTCTTATTTACTTTTAGGGTTTAATTATCTCTAATTTTATATAATAAGAGAGACTGAAATAATAAAAAGTAGAGCCATGCCCAAAGAGCAAATGTTAAAATTTACGAATATTGAACTAAGTCCACCTGAAAAGAGGGATACCGGGGTTCGTTCTGCTGATTTTCGGGAAATTTACGTGGATGACTCGTCTGACAAAATAAAAAATCAAGCTAGCCGATGTAGTCAGTGTGGTGTTCCATACTGTCAATCTCACTGCCCATTACATAATAATATCCCTGACTGGTTGAGATTAACAACTCAGGGAAGGTTAGAAGAAGCTTATCATTTAAGTCAGCGAACAAACGCATTCCCAGAGATTTGTGGCCGAATTTGCCCCCAAGACAGACTATGTGAGGGTAATTGTGTTATAGAGCAGTCTGGGCATGGAACTGTTACGATTGGATCTGTCGAAAAATATATTACCGACACTGCTTGGGAAAAAGGATGGGTCAACCCGATATCACCAAACACTGAATTTTCAGAGCGTGTAGCGATAATAGGAGCAGGGCCGGGTGGTTTAGCAGCGGCAGCGGTTTTAAGAATGAATGGTATTCAAGTTACAATTTTTGATAAATATGATCGGCCTGGTGGTTTGTTAACTTACGGTATTCCTGGTTTTAAGCTCGAAAAAGAAATTGTTCTAAGAAGAGTAAAGCAATTAAAAGAAAGTGGGGTCAAATTTAATATGAATTGTAATGTTGGAGAGGATATTTCTTTTAAAGAAATTACTGAAAACTATAATTCGACTATAATTGCAATCGGCGTTTACAAATCTCGAAATTTTGAAAATCTAAAAGGTGAGAAATCAAATGTAGTGCGGGCAATAGACTATTTGACCGCTTCGAATCGAAAAGGGTTCGGAGATGAAGTTCCTGAATTTGACTCTGGTAAGTTGGATGCAAATGGAAAAAAGATCGCTGTTATTGGTGGGGGTGATACGGCAATGGATTGTGTCAGAACGGCAATAAGGCAGGGTGCTACCTCTGTGAAATGCCTCTATCGGCGAGATAAGTCAAATATGCCAGGATCACAGAGAGAAGTGCAAAACGCAGAAGAAGAAGGAGTTGAGTTTATTTGGCTATCTTCACCCAGCGGATTTGAGTGTGCTGATGATTTAACTACAGGTATTAAGATCAATAAAATGCGGCTTGGCTTACCAGATATTACAGGCAGACAATCTGCAGAGATAATTAAGGATTCAACTTACGTGGAGGAGGTTGATCTTGTAATCAAAGCTCTTGGGTTTGATCCAGAAAATATTAAAAGTCTTTGGAATTGTCCAGAGTTAGAATTTACACGGTGGGGAACCGTAAAGACAGATTTTCAAACACATTTAACAAACTTAAATAACGTTTATGCTATTGGGGACATCTCAAGAGGAGCTTCCTTGGTTGTTTGGGCAATTAGAGACGGTCAAGAAGCTGCTAATCAAATAGTCAATAAATTAAATCGAAAAACCACTATCGCTGCAGAGTAAATGATGAAAAATTTTGATATTAACTGGGCTTCGAACCACAAAGCTTTAAGAGAATATATTTCAAATTGTGGTATGTATAGAGAAGAAAATGAACACTCATCATGTGGTGTGGGTTTGGTTGTTTCAATAGATTCTAAACCTTCAAGAAAAGTTGTTGAATATGGTATTGATGCTTTAAAAGCGGTTTGGCACCGCGGAGCGGTGGATGCTGACGGAAAGACGGGTGATGGCGCTGGAATTCATATTCAAATACCTGTTCCATTTTTTTATGATCAAATTCGTAGAACTGGCCATGAACCAAAAATGAATGAATTAGTTGCGGTGGGGATGGTGTTCTTACCAAGGACGGATTTTGCAGCTCAAGAAACTTGCAGAACCATAATTGAATCAGAAATTCTTAAGATGGGTTATTCGATTTATGGTTGGCGACATGTGCCAGTAAATGTATCTTGTCTTGGTGAAAAAGCTAACTCAACTCGTCCGGAGATTGAGCAAATTCTAATTTCTAATTCGAAGGGAGTTGAGGAAGAGACCTTTGAACGAGAACTTTATGTAATTCGTAGGCGAATTGAAAAACAAGCCATAAGTATGAAAGATCTCTATCTTCCATCATTAAGTTGCAGATCTGTAATTTACAAAGGAATGATGTTAGCTGAACAGGTTGCAGAATTTTATCCAGATCTTCTCGATGCAAGGTTTCAAAGCACCTTTGCCATTTATCATCAAAGGTATTCAACAAATACCTTTCCTCAATGGTGGTTGGCTCAACCATTTAGAATGCTTGCTCACAATGGTGAGATAAATACCCTCAAAGGGAATCTAAATTGGATGAAGAGCCATGAAATTCGCATGGCGGGAGCAGCCTTTGGGGATTATGCTGAAGATATTAAGCCTATAGCTCCAAGTGGTTCTTCAGACTCAGCTGCGTTAGATGCGGTGTTTGAAATGATGGTTCGCGGTGGAAGAAATGTGCCTATGGCAAAAACCATGATGGTGCCAGAGAGTTGGTCAAAATTAACGGTAGAAATGCCAAAGAAGTGGCAAAATATGTATGCATATTGTAATTCTGTAATGGAACCTTGGGATGGTCCAGCTGCACTTGCTATGACTGATGGTCGTTGGGTTGCTGCTGGCCTTGATCGTAGTGGATTAAGACCAATGCGATACGTTGTAACAGCCGATAACCTTCTGATTGCTGGATCTGAGGCTGGGATGATTCCAATTGATGAATCTGTAATTGTTGAAAAAGGAGCTTTGGGTCCTGGGGAAATGATAGCAGTAGATTTAAAAAGAGCTATTTTATTACACGATAAAGACTTAAAAGATGAATTGTCTAAATCAGCGCCATTTGACGACTGGGCTAGCAAAATAATAGATTTAGAAAAAGTTACTAAAGGCAAAGAATTCAGCTGCTTTACTGGTAGTGAATTACGTCAAAGGCAAATTGCAGCTGGATATTCAAACGAGGATCTCGAAATCATTTTAGCTCCTATGGCTGAAGATGGGAAGGAAGCGGTTGCCTCAATGGGAGATGATACTCCATCAGCTGTATTATCTAAGCAATACCGACCTCTTTCACATTATTTCCGTCAAAACTTTTCTCAAGTAACTAATCCACCAATTGATAGTCTCAGAGAGAATAGAGTTATGAGTTTAAAAACTCGATTTGGGAATCTGAAGAATGTATTAGATCAAGATGGTAGCCAAACTGAAATTCTAGTTCTTGATAGTCCATTTGTAGGTAATGCAAAATTTTTGAAGATGGTGGAAATATTTGGAAATGATGTAACCACCATTGATTGTACTTTTTTTAGAGAGGCAAAAGAAGATTCTCTGGCAGCGGCATTAGAAAGAATAAAAACTGATTCCGAGGATGCGATCCGTTCTGGTGCTGGCCACATAATACTTACAGATAAAATGCAAAATAGCGATAAAGTTTCTATTCCTATGATATTGGCCACTTCGGCTGTACATTCTTGGTTAACAAAGCGTGGGCTAAGAACTTTTTGTTCTATAAATGTTCAATCTGCAGAGTGTATTGATCCACATTATTTTGCTGTTTTGGTTGGCTGTGGAGCAACAACTGTTAATGCTTATCTGGCTCAAGATAGTATTGCAGATAGAATAAACCGTAATTTGTTAACTGGCACAATCACTGAAAATACCAAACGGTATCAAGAAGCAATTGATCAGGGTTTGTTGAAAATTATGGCTAAAATGGGTATTTCAGTAATTTCTTCCTATCGTGGAGGTTTAAATTTTGAAGCTGTCGGTTTGTCTCGATCGATGGTGGCAGAATATTTTCCAGGTATGCAAAGCCGTATCTCCGGGATTGGTATATCAGGAATTCAGGGGCAGATATCAGATATTCATAGTAAGGGTTGGCATGCTGAACAAGATATTTTACCAATAGGTGGGTTTTATAAATCACGAAAAAGTGGTGAAAAACACGCTTGGGAAGCTCAGAATATGCATATGCTGCAAGTGGCTTGTCAAAAGGGATCCTTTGAACTTTGGAAAAAGTATTCACAAAAAGTTCGATTAGCTTCACCGATCCATTTACGGGATTTATTAGATATAAAATCTTTGAAGGGCGCAATTCCTGTTGATGAAGTTGAAAGTATAACATCAATTAGAAAGAGGTTTGTGACGCCAGGTATGTCTCTTGGAGCTCTTTCACCAGAGGCTCATAAAACATTAAATATTGCAATGAACCGGATAGGGGCAAAGTCAGATAGCGGCGAGGGAGGTGAGGATCCTGAACATTTTTATCCAGATCCAAACGGCGACAATCCTTCAGCAAAAATAAAACAAGTTGCTTCAGGTCGATTTGGGGTTACTGCAGAATATTTAAATCAATGTGAAGAACTAGAAATTAAGGTTGCCCAGGGAGCAAAGCCTGGGGAAGGTGGACAACTACCAGGAATGAAGGTTACGGACCTGATTGCAAGACTAAGATATAGTACAAAGGGCGTTACCTTAATTTCTCCACCACCGCATCATGATATTTATTCAATCGAAGATTTGGCTCAGTTAATATATGATCTTAAACAGATAAATCCGATATGTAAGGTGACGGTAAAATTAGTAGCCGCTAGTGGAGTTGGTACAATCGCTGCAGGTGTCGCTAAAGCTAAAGCAGATATAATTCTAATTTCTGGGCATAATGGTGGTACGGGCGCCTCTCCAGCTACTTCAATTAAGTATGCAGGGCTACCGTGGGAAATGGGTTTGACCGAAGCGCATCAAGTCTTGTCAATGAACAATTTGCGAGAGAGAGTGACATTACGCACAGATGGTGGGTTGCGAACGGGACGTGATATCGTAATTGCGGCGATGATGGGCGCTGAAGAATTTGGGATTGGAACAGCGGCTTTAATTGCAATGGGCTGTATCATGGTTCGCCAATGTCAGTCTAACACATGCCCTGTAGGTGTTTGTACTCAAGATGAAAACCTGAGAGAGAAATTTTCTGGCTCAGCTGATAAGGTTGTTAATTTGATTACTTTTTATGCTCAAGAGGTTCGAGAAATATTGGCAGGTATTGGAGCCCATTCTTTAAAGGAAGTGGTGGGTCGAGTTGATCTTTTGCATCAGGTGAGTAGAGGGTCTGCTCATCTAGATGATTTAGATTTGAATCCAATGTTAATTATGGTTGATGGGGCAAAGGAGTTAAAGTTAGATAGATTACGCAAGCGTACAGAAGTAGATGAAACATTAGATTACCAAGTAATAAATGATGCTGAAAGATTCTTTAAGAATGGGGAAAAAATACAACTATCTTATTCTGTACGAAATACGAATAGGACAATTGGCGCTAGAATATCAAGTCATGTTGTTAAGACATTTGGGATGCAGAATAAATTACAGCAGGATCAATTAACTTTAATGTTAAACGGGTCGGCGGGACAGTCGTTAGGAGCTTTTCTTGTTCCTGGAATAAAGATTCAACTTACTGGAGAGGCAAATGATTATGTTGGAAAGGGGTTATCTGGAGGTTTAATTTCCATAAGACCAAGTGTTGAATCGTCATTAATAGCACAAAAAAATACTATAATAGGAAACACTGTCCTGTATGGAGCAACAAGTGGTAAATTGTTTGCTTCTGGAAGAGCTGGTGAGAGGTTTGCAGTAAGAAACTCAGGAGCTGAGGTTGTAGTGGAGGGCTGTGGAACAAACGGCTGCGAATATATGACAGGTGGAGTTGCTGTGGTTTTAGGTAATATTGGTGCAAATTTTGGTGCTGGGATGACTGGTGGAATGGCTTATTTGTACGATCCAGAAAAAGTAGCTAAGAAGCAAGTTAATTTAGAAAGTTTACTAGTTTCCAATATAACAATAGATTATTGGGAGGCTCAGTTGAAGTCTTTAATTAGAGAGCATGTAAAAGAAACCGCTAGTATTAAAGCAATCGATATTTTAGAAAATTGGGATATTGAAAAAAATGCGTTTATACAAATATGTCCTAAAGAGATGCTAGGTCATCTACCATTTCCTATTTCTGAAAATAATGAGAAAGCTCAAACAAGAATCACCAAATAAAATGTTAATTAATATTAAAGAATTCTTATGCCATAAGGGAATATTTTCGGGATTGATCTTCAGTAGTTGCTAGGGCTAAATTCATATCAGCTAATAGGATTGGTTTTTAATGTTTCGATTTTTTCATGCGCCCTTGTCACCGTTTTGTCGAAAAGTTCGGTTGGTATTATCAGAAAAAAAAATAGAATTCGAATTAATTGAAGAAAAATATTGGGAGAAGAGAGAAGATTTTCTTACTTTGAATCCTTTCGGCCAAGTTCCTGTTCTTCAAAATAGTGAAATAACTTTGGCTGAGTCGTCGGCGATATGTGAATATTTGAACGAAAAGTTCCCTGATCCAAAATTACTTCCGAATAATATTGAAGACCGTGCTGAGATGAGAAGATTGGTTTCTTGGTTTGATGACAAGTTTAATAGAGAGGTTACTCAAAAACTTGTTTATGAACGTATAACAAAAAAAATTATAGGAGAAGGCTACCCTGAAGCAAAGAATGTTAAGCTTGGTATGCATAATATTAAATTTCACATGGATTATATGTCTAGTCTGCTAGAATATCGACAGTGGCTTGCTGGAAATGAAATGACTTTAGCGGATTTTGCTGCCGCCGCACATTTTTCTGTACTGGATTATAGCCGTGACGTGGATTGGGATAGAAGTAACCTTGTGAAAGATTGGTATGCCAAGATTAAGTCAAGACCGGCGTTTCGTTCCTTATTAGCCGATCATTTAGCAGGCTTTCCGCAACCTCCACATTATGCAGACTTAGATTTTTGAATTTGTTAAAAGAAAAACTTGTAGAAAAAGCATCATCGGAAGGGTTTGATATTTGCAGAGTGTGCTCTCCAAATTCTATACTAGATGTTTCTCATCAATTTGATAGGTTTTTGGAGGAGGGCTATCAAGGGCAAATGGACTGGCTTTCAAAAAACAAATCATGGCGCAAAAATCCAAAGATTCTTTGGCCTGCAACGAAGTCAATCATCATGTTGGCACAAACTTATGGTAGTGAAGTTGATCCATTAGAATTATTAAAAAGGAAAAATAGGGGGTCGATTTCGATTTATGCTCGTAATAATGATTATCATGAAATTATTAAGAAACGCTTGAAGTCTTTAGGTCGTTGGTTGATCAAAGAAGTAGAAAAATCTGAAATCAAAGTGTTTGTTGATACAGCACCTGTAATGGAAAAGCCATTGGGGCAAGCGGCGGGGGTCGGTTGGCAGGGAAAACATACTAACTTGGTTAGTCAGCAATTAGGAAACTGGTTTTTCTTGGGTTCAATATTTACGACAATAGAATTGCCTTTTGATGAACCAGAGATTGATCATTGTGGTAGCTGTAGAAAATGCTTGGATATATGCCCTACAAATGCGTTTCCATCTCCTTATACCTTGGATGCGAGAAGGTGCATATCATATTTAACAATTGAACATGATGGGCCAGTGGATGAAGAGCTTAGGCCATTAATTGGAAATAGAATATATGGTTGTGACGATTGTTTGGCAGTTTGTCCGTGGAACAAATTTGCAAAAACTGCAAGCGAAAGTGGTTATATTTCGCGAGAAGAATTAATGGCGCCAGAATTAAGAGAGTTAGTAACTCTTTCAGATAATGACTTTAGAAGTTTTTTTAAAAAGTCACCTATAAAGAGAATTGGACGAAATCGATTTGTTAGAAATGTACTTTATGCTATTGGAAATTCGAAGAATTTAGAGTTGATCCCTTATTTGAGGCCGTTCTTAAGGGATGAAGATCTTATGTTACGAGATGCAGCAAATTGGGCATTTGAAAGATTAAGGAAATAATGAAGAAAAAATTATTAAGTTTGGGCCACGGCTATTCAGCCCAAGTATTTGAAAAATTCTTAGATCCTAAAATTTGGGAAATTTCTGCTACAACCAGAGATATAAAGAAAGCTGAAATACTGACTGCTCGAAATATTAACGCATTTATTTGGCCAAGTGCTGATCTTAAGAATGAAATTAATCGTGCAAGTCATATATTATTGTCTATTCCTCCTATCGAATCTGGCGACCCAGTTTTTGAAAGTTATTTTGAGATAATCAAAAATGCTCAAAATTTAGAATGGATTGGTTATCTATCTACAACTGGGGTATATGGAGACCATGATGGAAATTGGGTAGATGAAAATACTAAATTAAATCCAACTACCGAAAGAGGTAAGCATCGAGTATTAGCTGAAGAACAGTGGTTAAGTCTGGCAAAAGAGGTTGGAAGTCCAGTAAATATTTTTCGACTAGCTGGAATTTATGGCCCTGGAAGAGGGCCTTTTTCTAAAGTTTTAGCAGGTACTGCTAAAAGAATAATTAAAGTAGGACAGGTTTTTAGTAGAATTCATGTCGAGGACATAGCAGAGGTTTTATTGGCATCAATGGAGCGACCCGGTATTGGAAAAATTTATAATGTTTGTGATGATTTGCCTGCTTCTCCCGAGGCTGTTCTCAGTTATGCAGCAAAATTATTAAATAAAGAAGAGCCACCAATAGTTGATTTTTTGTCGGCGAATTTGTCTGATATGGTAAGAAGTTTTTACTCTGAGTGCAAACGGGTAAATAACTCAAAAATAAAATCAGAGCTAATTTCAGCTCTGAAATATCCAAACTATAAAATTGGTTTGAAGGCTTTATTGGCTAGTGAAGATAAAAAGCCTTAGTTTATTTTACACAATTTTAATATCTTAAGGCTTTAAGGTCTTGCAAAATATTGAATAGTCTACTGACTAACGAGTACACCCAACACTAACATCAATAGAATTGGCAGCGTAGCCCCGGCTGATGAAGATGAGGCTGATACTACAGGCTCTTCCATTTTTGGCGTTGCCATTGAGCCCGCATGAAGTGAAGTTGCGGTAATTGAAAATGCTGCTGCTAATAAAATTTTTCTCATATTTTGTTCTCCATTTTTAGCCATTTTTTGGCTTTTTGAGATGGCTTTATAATTTCTTGCTCTGCCTTCTTTAAACCAGTATTTTGGTCCTTTTGCAACGATAATTATCAGTACTACCAACGAACAAAAAAAACCAGCTAAATTAACAAAACCTGAGTACCTATTTTTGCTAATGAGAAGAGCTCTTTAATATGTTCATTATATAATCCAATGCAACCATTTGAAGATCTTCGACCAATTTTTCGAGTATCATGAGTTCCATGTATTCGATAGTATTTCCAACTGAGATACAGGGCGTGAGTTCCAAGAGGATTATCTGGACCAGGAGGTACGAATTCTGGCCATTCGGGATTGCTTTTCAACATGGATGGTGTTGGTCTCCAACTTGGCCCTACTACTTTTCGAGTGATTTTAGTTCTCCCTAATTTTGTTAATTCATCTGAAATAGGTACACTAGTTGGATAAATTTTATAAATTTTATTGTCCTCGGACCAAAAATGTATGGCTCGACTAGTAGTATCGGACAAAATCGCGCCATTTTCTAAATCATCAAAATATGTTTTCCAGTTTCGCGCTTTAAAACTTGATATATTTCTAATAACTCCGTCACCTAATTTTGTGTCTTCTTCAATGGATTGAGTTTGAGCTAATTGTGGAAAAGTGGCAATTGCTATACCGCTAGCTATAGATTTGGTGAATTGTCGTCTATTCATTTTAGTTATTTCACTCGCACCGTGCTTGTTAATTAAGAAAATTCTAACATTATTGTGACCGAATAACAATCAGCTCAGCAAAAAGCGTCGATATCTTTACGCAAGTGTTTGATTGATGTCACATAAAGGTTTAAACTTTAAATTCAAACAGTTGGGGCTTTTATTATCATGTTTCGTTTTCTTTTAATGGTTTTGTTAAGTATCACCTTGTCGGGGTGCTTGGATACGACTGAGTTTACAAATTCGAATTCAAAGAATTATTGGATTTCAGACTCTAGGGCAAAAAAAATGCATGGTAAAATGGTAGATGCAGTTAATCTTTTAAGAGTGGAAAATGCCCTGAGTGAAATTGTGATAAATGAGTCTCTTAATTTAGCTGCCTTGACTCACTCTCAGGATATGTATGAGCAAGATCGAGCCTGGCATTTTGGATCTGATGGTTCTTCACCTTTAGAACGAGTAGCTAGATTTGGATTTACCGGTGAATTAATTGGTGAGAATATTTCAGAGACATATGAAAGTGATGAATTGACATTGAACGCGTGGATGGCGCAAGAAAATACACGTTCGATTATTCTCGATAAAGATGCAAATTATATGGGATTAGGTTGGTATCAAGCCGAAGATGGAAAGATTTGGTGGACACAAATTTTTGCTGAATAAGTTCAGAGATGTAATTTAAGGATTAATGTCAATAACCGTACCGATGTCAACCAATTCATATATTTCTTCGATATCCGAGTTTGACACTGAAACGCACCCCCAGGTCCAATCTTTTTTTGGGCGACGTCCAAAAAAACCAACTCTTCCATGTATGAAGATATCTTTGCCTGGTGGTTTTCCTAACTTCTTCGCTTCAGACTTGTCACTTTTGCTTGGATAAGAAATTCCCAATGAGAGATGGTAAGCACTATTAGGATTCTTTCTATCAATATAATATCTACCTTCGGGTGTTTTTCCATCCCCCTCAATTTTTTTATCACCGATTGGAGAAAAGCCTAGGTCAATATCATAACTTCTGACGGCTTTGTCGCCACTATAAAGATATAATTTACGTGACTCCTTAAAGACTACAATCTGTGTTACTTCAGGCAGTTCTTTTGGTCTAAACCAAGAAGAACATGAAGATAATGAAGCGCCAATGAAACCAATTAATAGCAGTCGTCTTTGTATCATATTATTCTCATTAAACTTTCTTGGGAAACAAATATTAGCTTCTAAGTTCTTGTATTATTTGTTTCCTAGATTTTCTTTCTCTTTCTGTCACTGATTTTAATTGACCGCAAGCGGCCATAATGTCCTCACCGCGTGGCCTTCTGATTGGACTGGAGTAACCTGCATTATGAATTATTGTAGCGAATGCATTAATTCTATTATTACTTGATCTTTTATAAGGTGCTCCAGGCCATTCATTGAAGGGAATCAAGTTTATTTTGGCAGGAATACCTTTTATTAAGCTTATTAGACGTCTTGCGTCTTCATCAGTATCATTTATCCCTTTTAGCATAACATACTCAAAGGTAATCCTTTCTGAATTGGATAACCTTGGGTAATTTCGTAACTCGTTCAGTAATTCAGAAATATTCCAACGCTTATTAATTGGAACTAAATTATTTCTAACTTCATCAGTAGTGGCATGAAATGAGATGGCTAGCATACAGCCAATTTCTGAACCTACTTTAGCAATTTCAGGAACCACACCGCTTGTTGAAAGAGTAATTCTGCGGCGCGAGAGTGATATACCAGACGGATCCATTGCTATATTCATAGCATCTTTTACAGCCTCAAAATTATATAAGGGCTCGCCCATACCCATCAGCACCACGTTACTTAATTTACGAGGTTGTACTGCTAAATTTTTTTCTTTGGTTGGCCAATCTTCCAAATCGTGCCGAGCTAGCAATATCTGTCCAATAATTTCAGAAGCGGTTAAGTTTCTTACTAATTTTTGAGTACCAGTATGGCAGAATGAGCAAGTTAGGGTGCACCCCACTTGACTGGAAATACACAAAGTTCCTCGATCAACCTCTGGGATGAAGACTGTTTCAACTTCATGACCTCCGTTTAGTTTGAGAAGGTATTTTCTAGTTCCGTCTCGGGAGATGTTTTTCTTAACTATTTGTGGTATGTTAATTACAAAATAGTTGTCAAGTACTGCTCTAGCCTCTTTTGAGATATTTTTCATTTGGGAAAAATCAGTAATACCTTTTTGGTAAAGCCATCCCCAAATCTGATCTAATCTCATTTTTAGATGTTCGTCACGAATTCCCGCAATTGAAAGCTGCTCTAACAATGTTTGTCTGGACTGACCTATGATATTCAATTTCAAGCCATCAGAGTCTCTCCGTGGAACTGTTAAGAAATCATTTACAATTGGAGCTTGTGTTATCAAAACTACCCTTTGTCCTTGTTGATTAAGTGATACTTTTAACTCTTATGTTCCACAACGCTTTTGTGCTTCTTCAAGAGCGGCAGAGAAACCCAGTAAGCTAAAAGTATCTTGAGTTCTAGTTCCCTTCTTCGAAGTGCCAAATACTAATGCCTTAACACCACGTTTTAGTGATTTGATTAGCTCTTCATTTTTCTTAATATCTTTAGGCCACGCCCACTCACCATCAGTTTGAGATAATATGTGCTCTGAAGCACCAACTGATACTCTAACTGTTGATCCTTGTTTGAAAGGATAGCCACCAGTAAAAGAAATCTGTCCATAAACTTTTTGTGCGGGTTCAAAGAGAGCAAATAACTGAATTTCAGATCGTTTTACGTCTACAGTTTTCCCATTGCGGGTCGCTTTTGTTTTACTTGGAGCTGAAACTATCCAACACTGAGAAGGGTTATTCTCCACAAAAATTGACCAGTCTTGCTTGGAGTCAACTCTATTTGTTGAATATGTTTTAGCCATGGTAGGAGAGCCAACAAGAATCGTAATTATAGTTGCAATAATAAATTTATTTTTCATTGGTAATAATCGCCTTCTTTAAGATTATGATAGTTAATCTAACCGAAACATTTAAGTTTTAAAAAGTATTTTAAATTTTGTATACATTAACTCAATTTTAATCGATAATTCTAGCCCTAGAATATTTTAATAGAAATAAATTTATTTAAGAGGTTTTTATGCATTCGGCTGTAAAGATGGTTAAAGTATTGCGCGGTGATTTTGAAGAATCTGTTCATTTTGGCCATGCTGTTGTGGCAAATGCAAGAGGTGAGGTCATAGAATCTTGGGGGGATATTAATCGAATGACCTTGCCAAGATCATCATCAAAAATTTTACAAGCGATACCTTTAATTGAAAGTGGTGCGGCTAATAAATATTGTTTAAATAGTAAGCATTTAGCCTTAGCGTGCGCATCTCACGATGGAGCTCTAATTCATACAAATATTATTCAAGAGTGGCTCAAAGACATAGAGATGTCAGATTCAGATCTTCGGTGTGGCGCTCAAATGCCAAATGATGATACGGCTAGCTCTGTATTAATAAGAGACAGTAAAAAACCATGCCAGTTTCACAATAATTGTTCTGGAAAGCATACGGGTTTTTTAACTTTATCGAAATTTTTATCTGGGAGCAGCGATTACCATGCCTTAGACCATCCCGTACAACATTCAGTGAAAGAATGTTTTGAGGAAATGACCAATACTTCAAATGCCGGCCATGCGATGGATGGTTGTTCTGCGCCAAACTTTGCTTGTACATTGGTTGGATTGGCTCAAGCGATGGCTACTATAGCAGAGGCAAATGAAATCACTTCATCTAGTCGAGTTAATGCTACTTTCAAATTATTAGAAGCTATGATTAACCATCCAGATCTTATCGCAGGAGAAGGAAGAGCCTGTACTGATCTTATGCGGGCAGCCAACAAGCGCGTAGTGGTGAAAACGGGAGCAGAAGCTGTTTTTATTGCAATTTTACCAGAGTTAAAGTTGGGGATCGCTTTGAAGATTGAAGATGGAAGTACCCGTGCGTCTGAAACAGTTATAGCTGAATTATTGGCAAGATATGAAGTTTTAGACCGCAACCACCCACTTGTAAGAAAAAGGCTGCAAGGGCCGATCACAAATTGGAATGGCATTAAGACGGGAGAGTATCGTGTTTGTTTCGACTGATTATTATGTGTAATTAAAAGTAGCGTAAGGCTAAATTAGAGTTATTTTAACATTATAACGTTAATCTGATTTCACTATATTGAATTATTTGATAATCAGTTGATGAAAGTTGAGTTAAAGATAGCAGTAAGAAATTTAAGGTTAAGTAGATGAAAAATCGTTATCCTCGAAATATGTCTGGATATGGAGTTAATTGCCCTGAAGTTATTTGGCCCTTCAATTCTAGGATTGCTGTCCAATTTGTGGTAAATTATGAAGAGGGCGGAGAGAATAATATATTGCATGGAGACCAGGGATCTGAGGCTTTTCTTTCGGAAATAATCGGGGCTACGTCTTGGCAAGGGCAGCGTCATTGGAACATGGAGTCTATTTATGAATATGGCTCAAAAGCTGGATTTTGGCGGCTGGCTAGAATTTTTCAAAAAGCTAATATCAAACCTACCGTTTTTGGGGTGGCGACGGCTTTAGCGCGCTCACCAGAACAAGTTGCTGCAATGAATAATATGGATTGGGAAATTGCAAGTCACGGATTAAAGTGGATTGAACATAAAGATATGTCAATTTCGGAAGAGCGTAAACAAATAAAGGAAGCAATAAAGTTACATAAAGAGGTGACTGGAAAGGAACCTAGTGGATGGTATACTGGTAGATGCTCTATGAATACTGTAGATTTAGTAAGTTCGGAAAAGACCTTTAAGTATATTAGTGATGCTTATGATGATGACTTACCTTACTGGCGATTTTATAATAATTCTGAGCAATTAATAATTCCGTATTCTTTGGATGTAAATGATATGAGGTTTGCATCGGCGCAAGGTTTTAACAGTGGAGATCAATTTTTCACTTATTTGAAAGACACTTTTGATTGCTTGTATTCCGAAGGTTGTGATGGACAGGCCAAGATCATGAATATTGGCCTGCATTGCAGATTAGCAGGAAGGCCAGGGCGGGCACAAGCTTTAAGTAAATTCATAGATTATTGCCGTAATCATGAAAAGGTTTGGTTTCCAAAAAGAGTAGAAATAGCAGATTTTTGGGAGAAAAATAATCCACCTACCCATTTTAATCGTCCTTCGCAAATGGATAGATCTGAATTTTTGAATACATTTGGAGGTATTTTTGAAAATTCACGTTGGGTTGCTGAACAAGCATTTGAACTGGAGTTAGGTCCTGCACATGATACAGCAATTGGAATACATGGCGCTCTTTTAAGAAGTTTTAGATCAGGGACTAGAAAGAAAAGGTTAGAAGTGCTTAAGGCCCATCCTGATTTAGCTGGTAAATTACTTGTTTCAAATAATTTAACTAAAGCCAGTACCTCGGAGCAAAAGTCTGCAGGATTAAATAAACTTTCAGAGAAGGAGTTTGCTATCTTTTCTACTTTGAACAAGAAATATTTTGAAAAGCATCGATTTCCCTTTATTGTTGCTGTTAGAGATTACGACAAAAGTGGGATATTATCTGCATTTAGAGATCGCTTGGAGAATGAAACGGAGCTAGAGTTTGATGAGGCTTGTGCTCAGGTGGAACGCATTGCTTACATAAGGTTACAGGATCTTTTACCATGACTGACTATTTTACACCCAAGGGGGGGTTGCCTCCTCAGACAATAATGCACACTGGCCGCGCTGTTTTTAAAGAAGCATATGTATTTATACCTAAAGGTGTATTGACAGATATAGTCACTTCTAAATTTCCGAATTGGTTCAATACAAGAGCATGGGTTTTGGCAAAGCCCCTTTCAGGGTTTGCCCAAACATTTTCGCAATACATTATGGAGGTTAGCCCAAATGGTGGCAGCACAAGTCCAGATCCTGAACCAAATGCTGAGAGCATCTTATTTGTTACAGATGGAGAGCTTGATTTAGAGTTGGATGGTAAAAACTATAAGATGGGGGAGGGTGGCTATGCCTACGTTTCTTCGAAATCGCAATGGAAGATCCATAACAGATATAAAAAGACCGTCAGTTTTCATTGGATAAGAAAATATTATGAAAAAATTGATGGTTTTGACACGCCAGACTCATTTGTAACAAATGAAAAAGAAATTTCTCCTGGCGGACTGACTTCAGAGCAAACAGGAGGAAGTTGGTCAACTACTCAATTTGTTGATCCAAACGATTTAAGTCATGACTGCCATGTTAATATTGTTAATTTTAAACCTGGTGGCGTAATTCCTTTTGAAGAAACTCATGTCATGGAGCATGGTCTCTTCGTGCTTGAGGGTAAAGCGGTTTATCGACTCAATGAAGATTGGATCGAAGTTGAAGCCGGTGATTTTATGTGGTTACGATCTTTTTGTCCCCAGGCGTGCTATGCTGGGGGACCTAATGATTTTAGATATTTGTTGTATAAGGACGTAAATCGACATCCAAAATTAAAGTTGTAATTATGAATAGAGAAATAGTTGTTGAAAAATTAACAGCAGAAAAATTTAAGAAATTTGGTGATGTTGTTGAACCTAAAGACAATCCATTATTGATTAATCAAAATAAATGTGAGCGTCACAATGATATCGCTTTTTTGCAAGTTTCTGATTGTGGACATGTTGGTGTGAGCATCTTTTCAAGTGAAAAATATACTTTGCCTTTTCAATTATTGTTAATGGAGAGGCACCCTTTGGGATCACAATGCTTCATTCCTATGTCTGGGGAGCCTTTTTTAGTAATAGTTTCGGCTGATAAAGACGGATGTCCTGATAGACCGTTTGCATTCATTACCAATGGCAAGCAAGGAGTTAATTACAAACAAAATATTTGGCATAGTGTTTTGACACCTTTATCTGAAAATACACTATTTACGGTAATAGACCGAATTGGGCCGGGTAAGAATGTTGAAGAGTATATTTTTGATCAACCTTGGCTTGTTAGGTCACTGTTATAAAATTTAAAATATTAAATTTTGTGATTTTACCTAAATTAAAGTTGATTGTGTGAATTGAAGGTTTGTGATCTAATTCGGTGCAAAAGTGGAGAATTTTTATGAATGCCATCGAAAATATTGAAAAAATTGTGGGAATTGAGAATGTTCTGACCGGTGAAAGATTAGATCAATATGAAGTTGATCCGAGTGGTAAATATAAAGGTTCTTCGCTTGCAGTGGTAAGGCCGAAAAATACTGAACAAGTTAGTGAAATTGTTAAGATCGCGAATAGCAGGAAAATACCAATTGTTCCACAAGGGGGTAATACTGGATTAGCAGGTGGATGCTATGTGGGGGAAAAGAAAGACACAATTATTTTGTCCTTGGAACGGATGAATAAAATTAAAGAAATTAGAGGGGATGGCCGTATTGCAATTGTTGAGGGTGGTGTAGTTTTATCAAAATTACACGAGGCTGTAGCAGAATATGATTTAATTTTCCCTTTATTTTTTGGCGCCCGTGGTTCGGCCATGATTGGCGGTAATTTAGCTACAAACGCGGGTGGTTCAAATGTTTTACGATATGGAAATACAAGAGATCTTGTTCTAGGGATAGAGGCGGTTATGCCCACTGGTGAGATCGTAGATTTAATGTCGGAGTTACATAAAGATAACTCTGGGTATAATTTAAAGCATCTTTTAATTGGTGCTGAAGGTACATTAGGAATAATTACAGCGGCAGTTTTAAAGTTATTTCCAAAGCCTAAAGCTTACGCTACAGCAACTATTTCCATACCCAGTTTAAAAGATTCTCTACCAATTTTAAATGAATTAAATAAGGCAACCAATAATTGTGTAGAAGCATTTGAATATATGCCTGAAGAATATTTCAACGCCTTGTGTGAGAGATTTGATGATATGAGGCAACCATTTTCTACTCCAGCAAAACATGGGATCTTCTTAGAGATAGGTGCCATGGCAGAGGAGGACGCCTCCCCGGATGCTACAGGCAATATACCCATTGAACTGAAGGTAGAGGAATTGTTTTCTGAATGGTTGCAAGCTGGTAAAATTTTAGATGCAGTAATTTGCAAGTCGGAAGCTCAAAGGTCAGAAATGTGGGATCGAAGAGAAAGAGCATATGAGGTCGGATTATTAAAAGGGGTTCCCGTCGCATGCGATATATCTGTCGCCGTAGATAAAGTTGATGATTTTTTAACTAAAGTCAAAAAAAGAGTTTATACACTAAATCCAAGTTCTGAAACTTTAACAGTCTCTCATTTGGGAGATGGTAATTTACATTTTTCAGTTTGGATGAACCCTGAAACCAAAGAAATGGGCAGCCTTCACGATCGAGAGCAAATTACGGAGATGATCGAAGAGACTGTTTTAGAGTTAGGTGGAAGTTTTTCGGCTGAACATGGCATTGGCCTTGCAAAACTACCTTCTATGTCGAGACGAAAAGATCCCAATGCTATTGCGGTAATGAGGATGATAAAATCTGCGCTTGACCCTAATCACATTATGAACCCTGGCAAGGTAATACCCGACGAAAACCTCTTAAAAACTTAAGTATTTGGCAAAAACCCCCGACCAGCTTTTTTCAGCAAACTGAGACCAACGGATTGTCCCACTTTCGAGGCATTGTCGATATTATCAGTAGCTTCGTAACTTATTTTTTTAGACCCATCTAACTTTAATATCTCTCCTTTTAGAATTATTTGACCTTCTTTAATTATGGCTAATCCTGCAATTGGTGTTTGGCAAGAGCCGTCTAATATCTCTAACATCGTCCGTTCCGCTAATGCTCTTATCATGGTTGGTTTATGATTAAGAGTTTTTAACAATTTTGATATCTTATGATCGTTTGATCTTTGCTCAATACAAATTATCCCTTGAGCAACGGCTGGAAGCATTTTAGTAATTGGTATTGGTTCGGTAATCAAATGAGTTAGGTTTAATCTTTTAAGCCCTGCTATTGCTAGGAAAGTGCAGTCGGCTATTTCATTTTCAAGCTTTTTTAACCGTGTTTGAACATTACCACGAAATTCAACAACCTCGACAGTAGGTATAATATTGAGAATTTGGGCTTTGCGGCGTAAAGATGAAGTGCCAACGATTGCATCACTATGCAATCTGGCGAGATTTTTTATTTTAGTTGAGATAAAAGCATCCCGAGGGTCTTCACGCTCCAAAAAACAATTAACTAATAGTCCAGTGGGTTGTTTGGTGGGCATATCTTTAAGGGAGTGAACTGCTATATCTATTTTATTGTTGATTAATGCTTCTTCGATTTCTTTTGTAAATAAACCTTTGCCTCCTACGCTACTAAGAGGTTTGTCTAGAATCTTATCGCCGGTCGTTTTAATAATTGAAATTTTTATATTTTCTTCGATTAAGTTATTTGATTTAACAAGTAAACTTTTAACCTCATTTGCTTGCATTAAAGCCAAAGGAGAGCCACGTGTCCCTATTCGTATTATTGATTGTTGTTTGTTAATTTTATTAATCATATCGTTTTTTACAATCGCTATTAATAAACAGCAATGGCTTATACTGCCGTAAGTTGATTGACAGTTTGGCTTTTA
Source organism: Paracoccaceae bacterium (assembly GCA_029246285.1). Taxonomy (GTDB): domain Bacteria; phylum Pseudomonadota; class Alphaproteobacteria; order Rhodobacterales; family Rhodobacteraceae. The sequence continues at coordinate 86,525 of JAQWNW010000022.1, forward strand.
AGGGTCATTTGTCTCTCAATCGGAGAGCAGATGTTAAAAGAGAAGTTACTATTAAAATCTTTAGGTGGCGAAATTACTTCGCCACCGCCAGTTTGGTTGATGCGGCAAGCGGGGCGTTATTTGCCAGAATATCGTTCAACTCGAGCCAGAGCAGGAGATTTTCTTTCATTGTGTTATAATCCTGAATTAGCTGCAGAAGTAACACTTCAACCAATAAGAAGATTTGGTTTTGATGCAGCAATTATTTTTGCAGATATTTTATTAGTACCTCAAGCTTTAGGAGTGGATTTGAGATTCGTTGAAGGTGAAGGACCACGACTATCCACGATTAGTTCACGAAATGACCTTAACAACTTAAAACCCATCGATGAGATAGATTCTAGGTTGTCCCCAATTTATGACACTGTAAGACTTGTAAAGTCAAAATTACCGGAAGATGTGGCTTTAATTGGTTTTGCTGGTGCTCCTTGGACAGTAGCAACTTATATGATAGCTGGGCGAGGCACCAGCAATCAAGCACCTGCACATGATTTAATGAAAAATAATACCTTCGTTTTTGATTTGCTAATTGAAAAAATTACCACGGCAACTATACACTATTTAAGAAAACAGATTGAAGCTGGAGCAGAAGTAATAAAGTTATTTGATAGTTGGGCGGGGTCATTGAGTGGTCAAGATTTGATTAATTATTCATTAAAACCATTAAGTAAAATTGTCTCTGCACTTAAGCAATCATATCCTGATATACCAATTATTGTTTTCCCAAGAGGCGCGGGAGAGATGTATCGTGGGTTTGCAAAAAAGACATCAGCGGATGCTATTGCTATAGATCAAACTGTTCCTATAAGTTTTATGAAAAATCTACAGGTTGAGGCTTGTGTTCAAGGCAACCTTGATCCAACACTTATGGTCAGTGGTGGTAAAAAGCTTGTCGAAGAAACAAAAAAACTTAGAGACCAAATGTCTGAAGGCCCATACATCTTTAATTTAGGCCATGGAATCACTCCAGATGCAGATCCAAAAAATGTTGAAATTATGTTGAATACTCTAAGGTCTTAATTAATCAGTTTTATGACCAGGAGGCCATTGGAGGTAAACTCATTAAGACAGCATCAGGGTCATGACCTGTACTTAGTCCAAACTTAGTTCCTCGATCATAGATCAAATTGTATTCAACATATAAACCTCGATGCGAAAGCTGTAGGGCTTTATCATTCTCGTTCCAATCTAAATGGCGTTTCTTTTCTATTATGTGAGTAAAAGCTGGCAGAAATGCTCGACCTACATCTTGTACAAAAGCAAAATCATTTTCCCAATTACCTGTATTATGCTCATCAAAAAATATACCACCAACCCCTCTGTTTCGCATTCGGTGTGGAACATAAAAATACTTGTCAGCCCATTCCTTATATTTTGGGTAAAACCTTAAATCATGTTTATCACAGTATTCTTTCTGAATGGTATGAAAATGTTTGGTATCTAATGGGTCCTCAATACATGGATTTAGATCCGCTCCACCACCAAACCACCATGCTCCTTTTGTCCAAAACATTCTGGTATTCATATGTACAGCGGGAAGGTATGGATTTTGCATATGCGCTACTAATGAGATACCGGAAGCCCAAAAAGAGGGGTTTTCTTTCAAATGAGGTAAATTTTTGGACTCAGTCATCATCTGTATAGCTTCGTTACTTAATTCTCCATAAACTGTTGAAATATTTACTCCAACTTTTTCAAAGAGGCGACCGTTACGCATAATTGCCATTTCGCCACCACCCTGGTTAATATTTTTTGAATTCAAACGAGAAGTTTTTTGTTTGTCAAATTTACCTGGTTGGTTTTTTCGAAACTTACCAAATTCTTGATTATGCTCCAAATTTTCGAAGTTATTTAAGATTACATCTCGAAGATCTTTGAACCATTTGATTGCACGGTTTTTTTCCAACTCCATTTGGTTTTTTTGACCCATATTAAACACCGTTTTTTTTAATTCTTTATCATCAAGCTAATAACTTTGCTATAATATAAATTCAGTTAAGCTTGACCTTTAACAAATACAAGAAGAAGGATTATCTATGAAAAAAGATATCAACAATCGTCTTGGAATTATTTGGATATTGATGTCAGTTTCATTTGCTAGCGTAATGTCGATTTTAGTAAAGGAGCTAGGACAGACTTTTGATAGTAGGTCATTAGTGTTATTTCGAGCTGGGTTATTAACAATATTCTTATGTTTACCAGTTGTCGCTATACCAGCCTTTCGTCGCCGGTTATACTTTTCAAAGCCTTATCTTCATATTTTCCGTGGATTATTGATTGCCTTCTCGACACATCTTGGTTTTTTCACATTAACCGTCTTACCAATCGCTACAACTGTCGTCTTATTTTTTACAGCGCCAATATTTGCCACAATCCTATCAATCTTCATAAATAAGGAAAGAGTTGGGTTAAGGCGTTGGTTAGCGGTAATCATAGGCTTTTTTGGAGTGTTAATTGTTTTACAACCTGGATTTGAAGGCAGTTATACCGCCATGTTCGCAGCACTTTTAAGTTCTTTTTTATTTGCACTCGCGTTAGCTTTTTCAAGAAATATAGTTTCTGCTGATGGTTCTTTATCAGCCTATATAAGCTCGGTTTTGATTACTTTTGTTATTAGTCTTCCTCTTGCGCATCCTGTATTAGAAAATATAGAGGTGCATTTATCATTCTACATTACGATTGTTCTTATATTATTTTTAGCGATTACATCCTTTTTGAGAGGAATTGGCGATATTCAAGCCTACCATTACGGGGAAGCTGCAGTACTGGCTCCTTTCACTTATTTGCGATTAATAATTGTTGGCACATTTGGATATTTTATTTGGGGTGAAATGCCAAATAATTTTACTTTGTTAGGAGCTTTTATTATCATATGCGCAGCTATTTATATTGGACAAAGAGAGGCGAGAGTTAAAAGCAAACCTCTTCATTAATTATACTTGATAAAAAAACTAGTGTATTTTATTCACAAGTCTGAATAAGAAGGAACAAAAATGCTGAGGAAGAATACTGAAGTAGTGGATTTTTTACTAAATAGAAGGTCAAGGCCTGCTAAAACGTTGGTGGGGCCAGCTCCCACACAGGATGAGTTAAGAGTTCTATTAACAGCTGCAGCTCGAACACCTGACCATGGAAAATTGGAACCCTGGCGATTCATGGTCTTTGAAGAAAAGTCGTTAAAAAGATTAGTTGACCTTACGAATAAACGTGGAAAGCAGCTGAATAAACCACCTGAAAAATTATTAAAAACTTTAACAGCATTACAAACTGGGGCAACCATGGTTGCGGTGGTTTTTTCCCCAAGAGAGTCAATAAAAATTCCAGAAGTAGAACAAATTTTGTCCGCCGGGGCAGTTTGTTTAAGTTTATTGAATGTGGCTTTAGCTAGTGGTTGGGGAGCAAACTGGTTAACAGATTGGATTGCTACCGAACGGGTTTTTTTAAAGCAAGGTTTGGGTTTGACTGATAAAGAATTTGTAGCTGGATATATTCATATAGGAACAGAGAGTATTATTCCTCCAGAGCGACCTAGGCCAAATATTGAAAAGATCACAACATGGGTTGATTCTTAAAAGGTTTAACCCATTAATTTCCACTTCGATTAAAAAAAGAAATATCTTGGACTCGTATGATTCCTGCAGAAATAATGTAAACAAGAATAAGCCATATTATAATTGTGATTATGGAAACCCATAGAACTTTTTTTCTAAGTTTAGGTATGGATGGAGCTGAGGGTGGGGTACCAGGGACAACGTGACCATCTTCTTGTTGGCTTTTGATCCTCAAAGGAAGTGCAATAAATAAACACATAAACCAAATTACAGCGAAGAGAACTAAGGCGGCACTAATGGTCACCTTTGATCTCCTCTAGTTCTATTAAACAACCATTAAAATCTTTTGGATGAAGGAATAATACTGGATTTCCGTGCGCTCCAATTTTTGGCTCACCATTACCTAAAATATGTGCCCCATTGGAGATTAATTTTTCCCGTGCTGATATTATGTCAGCAACTTCATAACAAACATGGTGAATTCCACCAGCAGGATTTTTTTCTAGAAATTTTTCTATGGGACTATTTGATCCTAATGGGTGCAAGAGTTCGATTTTCGTGTTGGGCAAGTTAATAAATACAACAGTCACACCATGATTTGGTTCATCTTGTGGCTCACCAACGATCGCTCCTAGGGTGCCTTCGTATAGTTTTATAGCCATACTTAAATCAGGAACAGCGATAGCAACATGATTTAATTTTCCAATCATAATATTTCCTTTACTAAGTCACTTTTTCTTTTTTGATGTTTTCTTCTTGCCATTTTTAGCGATACGTTCTTCGATCAATGTTAGTGCCATTCCTATGTCAACATTAAGTGGATCGATATCTTTTGGAATAGTAGCATTTATTTTTTCCCATTTTACATACGGTCCGTATTTTCCATCCATCACATTTACTGGCCCACCTTTGGCCGGATGATCCCCAAGTTCTTTTAACGGAGTTAATTTTGATCTCCCAGTTTTTAAAGCTTTATCGGAGATTAACTCAACAGCTCTATTCATTCCAATAGTAAATACCTCCATCGGATCTTGTATATTAGCATATATTTTTTGGGTTGTTTTTCTATTTTCCTGTTTTTCCATTTCCCACATAACATAAGGACCATAACGTCCAATTGCGGCTTGGAGAGTTCCACCATCCGGATGCTCTCCTATAAATCTAGGAAGCGATAGTAAATCCAGGGCGAGTTTTAAATCAATTGACTCTAAATTTAGTGATTTTGGAATTGACGCCCTAATTGGTTTTAGATCAGTTGCCAACGGTGTTCGTTGTACATAAGGGCCAAATCGACCATTTTTAAGTGAAATAGGTTCTTCTTCTTCGTAACCTAAAATCTTTCCGTCAGGCCCCCCAAATTCCGAGTTGTCTATTTCTCCAGATAAAGGTCGCGTATATTTACATTCGGGGTAATTTGAGCAACCGATAAATGCACTTCCTGATCTGGCAGTGCGCATGGATAGTTTACCTTCTAAGCATTTTTTGCAAATACGGGAATCTGAGCCATCTTCATTTGGGGGAAAAATGTGTGGCGCCAATACTTCATTAATTTTTTCAAGAACCTCAGTGATTCTCAGGTCAGCTGTTTTTGCTATTGCTGCTGAGAAATCGCTCCAAAAATTATTCAACACCTTTTTATAATTTAACTTTCCTTCTGAAACGAGATCTAGCTCTTCCTCTAATCCGGCAGTGAAGTTGTATCCAACGTACTGTCTGAAGTAATTTTCTAGGAAAGCTATTACTAATCTACCTTTATCTTCTGGATGTAGTCGTCCTTTTTCTTTCCTTACATAAGACCGCTCTTGAATAGTAGTTACAATTGAGGCGTAGGTTGAGGGGCGTCCTATTCCGAGTTCTTCCATTTTCTTTACAAGTGTTGCTTCGGTGTAACGAGGGGGCGGTTGTGTGAAGTGTTGATTAGATGAGATATCAATTTTTGTAATCTTATCTTTAATCGCCATGGGTGGTAAGAGTTTATCGTCGTCATCGATTACAGTGTCATCTTGTCCTTCTTCATAAATTTTTAGAAATCCATCAAAGCGAACAATTTGCCCAGTTGATCTTAATTCAATTTGCTCATCTGGTGAATGTATATCTATTGTTGTTCTTTCTATTTTGGCTGATGACATTTGGCTGGCGATTGTTCTTTTCCAAATAAGCTCATAAAGTCTACGTTGATCTTGATCTAAGTTTATTAGAGTTTCCGATGAAATAGTAATATTAGTCGGCCTAATGCATTCGTGAGCTTCTTGAGCATTTTTGGCTTTATTTTTGTAAACTCTTGGTGCGGTTGGTTTAAATTTATGGCCATATTGCTCATCTATAAGTGATCTTATGGACTCAATCGCTTCTGGAGCCATGTCAATTCCGTCAGTGCGCATGTAAGTGATATACCCAGCTTCATAAAGGCGTTGAGCAATGGACATAGTTTGCTTAGCACCGAATCCGAATTTTCTACTTGCTTCCTGTTGCAGGGTTGAAGTCATAAATGGAGCGGCGGGATTCTTATTTATCGGCTTTGCTTCGATTGATTTTACAATTAACTCTCTAGATTCAATAGCTTGAACTGCTATTTCGGCCGCTTCTTTGCTTTTCAAGTCGAATTTTTGAAGTTTTGAGCCAGCAAGTTTTACTAGTCTGGCTTCAAAGCTTTTGTCTTCAGGTGTGCTGAGAACGGATTTTACCGTCCAATATTCTTTAGCTTTGAAAGCTTCTATTTTCATTTCAGCCTCAACAATAAGCCTTAAACAGACTGATTGCACACGTCCTGCTGATTTTGCTCCTGGTAGTTTTCGCCACAAAACAGGTGAAAGGTTAAACCCAACCAAATAATCTAAAGCTCTTCGGGCTAAATAAGCTTCTACTAATTCCATATCAATTTTTCTAGGAGACGCCATTGCTTCAGTTACAGCTGACTCGGTGATGGCATTAAAGACAACACGTTCAACTTTGGTTTTCTTTGTAATAATTTTACGTTTAATAAGTGCTTCTTCTAAATGCCAACTTATTGCCTCACCCTCACGATCTGGATCTGTCGCGAGTATCAAGGTATCATCATCTTTTAACGCGTCTGAAATTGCTTTAAGGTGTTTTTTTGATCCAGAAGAAACTTCCCACAACATATTAAATTGGTTTTCTGTGTCCACCGAGCCGTCTTTTGGTGGAAGGTCTCGCACATGGCCATATGAAGCGAGAACGGTATAATCGGAACCTAGATATTTATTTATCGTTTTGGCTTTAGCGGGTGATTCTACTACAACAATTGGCATTAAATTTCCCTTAAGTATTCTAATAAATTTATCGTCTGTGTAATGGCGGAAAATGGGTTGGATCTAGGGTAAATGTCAATATGCTTTCTTTATAATCCCAATATTTCATATTAATACATCGATTTAACCTACGAATTTTCGTGATGGCAGAAGTCCTAAAAGATTATCATAAAATTGTTGGAAACTTGAATTCAAATCTTCTTGAGAATTTCTTTCAGACTTAATTTTTAATATATAAAAGTCAGGTCTCACTATGGCAGCATTTATCTTATTTTTGTTAAGCCATTCTTTACATCCACTAAGAACCCCCTCATCGGAGACTTTTAATGTGTATGAACCAGTTGGGCTAAGATCATCAGCTTTGTAAGAATCTTTTGATATAAACTGAGGGGCTAATTTTCCTTCTATATTGGTCCGTGGCCCTAATCCGGGGCCTAGTGAAGGCCATATGGAGTCCATTTTTGTAGATTCTTTTTTTCCTTTGACAGTTTGATTTATTATTTTTCCTAAGCGGACGGTTAAATCAATAAATTCTTTTACGTTTGCTAATCTTTCAGTGGTATAAGTGTTCAAAATTTTTCTATCAGCTCCATTTATAACGGCGGAAAGTTTCCACGACAAATTGGAGGCATCTCTAATACCGGCACACATCCCTTGTCCCATAAATGGAGGCATTAGGTGAGCCGCGTCTCCAGCTAAAAAAACATTTCTGTTAGACCATTTTTTTGAGATTGCTGATTTAAAGGTATAAATAGCTGAGCGCTCTATTTGAGCATCTTTTTCTGAAATCCAATTATTTAACTTTTCCCAAACAAAATTAGGGGTTATTTCAGAAATGGTATTGTCAACCAATCTCATTTCCCATCTACGCCTTTTTCCAGTTCCTCTTACGTAGGTCATAGGATTTAGTGGATCACAAATTTGTACAGTGTGATCACCCAAATGAGGTATGTCGGTGTTGAGTATGGTGTCAATTACAAGCCATCTTTGTTTAAAGCCTAAATCAACTAAATCTTGCTGCAGGAACTTTCTAACGGTTGATTGTGCACCATCACAACCAACTAAGAATTTGGATGTGTGAGTTTTGCCAGAAGTTAATTCGATTGTAACGTCATTTCCATTATCAGAAATCTTTTTTATTTCTGAGTTGTAATTGATTTTCACATTTTTAAATCGAGATAATCCTCTTATTAATGTATTCTCTAAGTCTGGTTGGTGAAACCTATAGCTTTCATACCACCCCATAGTTCCAATGGCTTGAGACCGTGACCAATCAATTATTATATTTGAGTTAACATCCTTAAATAGCATTCCTTTATTTACTATCGCGTGTTTTGAAACTTCGGATGCAAGACCGATAGATTGAAACACTCGCATTACCTCGCCATCAAAATGGACGGCGCGTGGTAGTGGGTACGTCGTTTCTTGTTTTTCAAAGATCGATACGGATATGCCACGATTAGCGAGCAAATTAGCAAGAGTGGTGCCGGTAGGCCCCATGCCAACGATTGCGATTTCTGAATTATTAGTCAAAGTTCATCTGTTTTGGTACCTGGTACTTTTTCACCTTTATAATTGATATGAATACCATCGCTGCCAATTTTTGCGAGTGCCCAAAATATTTCTACTCTATGCCCATCTGGGTCTAATATATAAATAGCTTCATTCTCTCCCCAAGATCCATCACCGCTTGGTACATAGCCGCTATGTATCACTGGACCCCTAACTATTTGAACAGAATGTTTTTTAATCGATTTAACAACCTTTAACCAATCTGCTCGGGTATCACATTCCAGTGCAAAATGATGGAACGAGGGTGGACCATCAAGATCATCTTCTGGTTTTGTTGGGCGTTTCCGATAGGTTTTTTTTGGATTATGAACCAAGACTAGTTCATGATGAGAGTCCCCTAATCTCATAAACGTTAGTTCTACTGGTATTTTATCGACTTCGTAAGCCTTATGTCTCTCAGTTAACTTGAAACCTAAAACTTTTCTGTAAAATTCGATTGACTTGTCAGTATCGCTCACTTCCATAGAAAAATGTTGCATTCTAGCTATTGCACCATGTTGCATAGATACCTCCAAGAAAATGATCTCAAGTTGTCATAAATGGTTATTTTACAATTTGCAAAATTAAATACGTATAAATGGTTGTAACAACTTAGGAAGCCAACTATTGAAAACGAGTGGAGCTTCAGTAGCCGCAATGCAGATGCAGTGCTCATCCATACCAGCTTTTGGTGTATGAGTTAGATTATCATCCCCAAGTTCAACGTCACCTCTATAGAAATTATCTATCTCGTCAGAAAACGATCCTTGTAAAACCATTGTCATCTCAAGGCCTTTATGACTGTGATCGGGTAATTGTGCCCCGGGAGGAATCGATAGTAACCGAGCGCTTGCATCTTTAGTATTCACTAGAATTGCTTGTTTTATGCCGCCACCTACGGATTTCCATTTAATATTCTCGATACTGCCGCCAAAATAATTTTTCACAGGCGTTGGATATATATCGCTAGATTTCTTACCCGACGCTAAACAACTGTTATTTTGTTTATCAATTAATTTCATTGTTTGTTCAAAACTATTTAGATCAATATTTGCCCTTTCTTCATTATCGATTAGCACTCCGCCTAACGTATCAAAGGCTTCTACTTCTGCCCTGCAATGATCACATAGAGAAATATGGCAAGCGACTATTATACTGAAGGCTTCTGGGAGAGACCCAGTTGAGTAGGCCGATAGAATTTCACTTGGGATGTGGTGTTTTGTTTTCATTGTAATTTCTTACCTAATTCTTTTCTTAAACGATCAATTGACAATCGTATTCTCGATTTTACTGTTCCTAATGGTAGTTTTGTTAGTTTAGATATCTCTGAGTGACTCAAGTCTCCATAAAATGCTTTTTCAATTAAATCTCTATTCTTTTTAGGTAGCTTGGATACTGCTAAAGCCAAATTAATTTGTTCTTCTTGAATGATAATTGCATCACGTGCGTCACTTTGCTCTGTTTCCATCCATGGAAGTTCTTCGGGTTCTGGCCTGTTGATTTTTCGTATTGCATCTAGTTGCTTGTTTCTCGCTATTGTAAAAATCCAAGTTGAAGCACTTGCTTTTTGAGGGTCAAACATTGAGGCTTTTTGCCATACAGTCGCCATTGCTTCTTGCATGCTTTCTTCAGCCTGTGTTACAGATCCACCACTTTTGATCAAAAAAGATTTAACTCTAGGAGCAAAATATTCGAATAGATGTCTAAATGCTATGGCATCCTTATCCTTGGAAATTCGTTTCAAACATTCTGACCAATTGTTAAGTGAATTTTTGTTCATATTCTTTTCTGAAAGCAACTTATTTTCTTTTCTCATGTGCGACATTAACACATCGGTACTTTTCGCCCGGTCGGTATAGAATATGGTGTTTTCTCGTATCATGCAATGTTTACGCTGGGTTGGTCTAATTGGATCAAAAAAATGATCTATTATTAAAAATGATACGTAAGAAAGAAAGAGAAAGGTTGGAAAAGTGGGTAATTCGAAGCAAAAAAACTGTAAAATTGGCATTATCGGAGCAGGTGTATCAGGCCTTGGATGTGCATACATGCTTTCTGACAAAAATGATGTCGAAGTTTTCGAAAGTGCTCCGAGAGTAGGGGGTCACGCTCGCACTATATTTGTTGGTAAGGAGTCAGAAGTTCCTGTTGATACAGGTTTTATCGTTTTTAATTACGAAAACTACCCACATTTAACAACAATGTTTGACAAATTAAATGTGCCTGTCAAGAAGAGCGATATGAGTTTCGCTGCGTCGATTGGTAATGGAGCGATCGAATATGGGATGAGTAGCTTTAACATGATGGCTGCTCAACGCAGAAATGTAATACGCCCGAAATTTTGGAATATGATGCGAGATATTATACGATTTAATGGTTCTGCAATAAATTTGTCTCGAGATCCTGATCTTTCTTTGGGAGAATTTTTAGACCAAATGAAAATGGGTGAATGGTTTCGTAACTACTATTTCTTGCCCATATCGGGGGCTATCTGGTCTTCCACGCCAGAACAGATGGAGGTTTTTCCTGCTAAGTCTCTTGTGCAGTTTTTTGATAACCATTCTTTATTATCTTGGAATACTAACCAGTGGTACACGGTTGATGGTGGTAGCCAGCAGTACGTCTCCAGAATATCCAAAGCGATAAGTGAAGCTGGAGGGCAAATAAAAGTAAGTTCGAAGGTTGTCTCCGTTAAGAGAAATGAGACTGGGTTATTTTTAAAAACCGATAAAGAAAATTGGCAAAAATTTGATAAAATTATCTTTGCCTGCCATTCTGATCAAGCTCTGAAGATTTTGGAAAATCCTACCAAGGAAGAAATAAAGATAATAGGATCGATAAAGTATCAAAGAAATAGAGCAATTGTCCATTCGGACACTAATCAGATGCCAAAAAGGAAACGAGCTTGGGCTTCATGGGTCTACAAGTCGAAGTATATGAAGCCCGACCCAAAAGTAGGTATTACTTATTGGATGAATTCTTTACAATCTTTACCTACTGACCAGCAAATATTTGTATCCTTGAATCCATCATCTGATATCAATGAAGATCTAATTTTTGATGAATCAATATTTGAGCACCCAGTTTTTGATAAAGCTGCGTTTCAGGCTCAAGAGCAGCTAAATAGCATTCAAGGATTAAATTCTACCTATTATTGTGGGGCTTGGACTAGGTTTGGTTTTCATGAAGATGGTTATGAAAGTGCGGTTCGAATTGCAGAACAATTTAATCGCTTACAAGTAAAAAAAGCAGCCTGATGGTGGAATATGTAAAAGGTCATACTTATCATGGTAGATTGGGAAAAGTTCGTAATTCTTTCACTTACAAAGTAGACTTTGTTTTTTTTGATGAAAATGATCAGCATGAGATCAAAATGTTTTCACACAACAAGATTAACCTATTTTCAATATTTGATAGAGATCATGGCGGTCCTCGCAAGTTTGGCAAAGGTTTTAGTTGGGCAAGGGAAGTTTTTTCCAGAAATGGCATTGATTTGCCGAAAATGAAAGTAAAACTTCTAGCGCAACCGAGAATGTTTTTTACGCGATTTACTCCAGTTAGTTTTTGGATGGCATTTGATGCTGCGGATAAGCTTATAGCTGTTATCGTTGAGGTAAATAATACATTTGGTGACCGTTACAGCTACTTGTGTTATAACGATGACCTAAGTGAAATTACCAAAAACAAGATAATCACTAGCAAAAAAGCCCTTCATGTGTCCCCATTCCAACCGATGGAGGGGGCTTATCAATTTTCATTCGATGTAAATATAAGTAAAATTTTTATAAGAATTGATTACAATCACGATAGTGGCGGTGTTACAGCAACTTTAGAAGGAGAGCGTGGCCCTTTAACCTCACAACTAATATTGATTGCTTCATTTTTGAGACCGTTTGGTTCTGCAAGGGTGTTATTTTTAATACATCTGCAGGCATTAAAACTATGGATAAAGAAGGCGACATTTAGTGCCCGCCCAAAGCCACCAGCCGATTCCGTAGGCCGCTGATGGTGGCTGCGATCAAACAAGATACTAATGATTATTGGCGGTATGCGGTTTTTGCGGCTCCCTTAGCTGCGGTCGGGATACCAATTTATATTTACGCTCCAAAATTCTTAGTTGATCATCATGGATTGTCCTTATGGTACGTGGGAGCCATGTTTCTATTCTTGAGGTTAATAGATGTTATTCAAGATCCATTTTTGGGGAAAATAGCTCAAACGATTGGAGAATACCGTAAACACTCAGTGTTAATTTTTGTCATGATGCTTTGTTTTAGTGTGTGGTTTTTTTTCGCGGTAGATCCACTATTCGAACCTTCGATATATTTCTGTTTGTGTTTAATTGTTATGTTTACAGCATTTTCATATTTAAATATATGTTTTTATTCCCAAGGACTCATTTTTGTTGAATCTAAATTAATAAATACACATGAAGGTTTAGCGGCTTGGAGAGAAACTGGTGCCTTGATTGGTATTGTGACAGCTTGTTTATTACCAACCTTTTTTCAAACTTTTGGAATGGATGCTTGGGCAGGTTTTGCCATTTCTCTTATATTTATGCTTGTAATTTCAAATTTCGTTATGCGCAATTGTTGGACTCAGGTTCCCAGAATATGCTCTCAGGTCAAAATTTTTAGTTTTTTGAGGGATAATAAAACGCGTAGTTTTTTATTTTTAGCATTCTTAAATGCAAGTCCGGTAGCAGTAACTTCAACTTTGTTTTTATTTTTTGTTGAGACGCGATTAGAGGCGGCGAGTTTTTCTGGAATATTCTTACTGATTTTTTTTATCAGTGCTGCAATTTCCGTGCCCTTATGGGGTAAGCTAACAACTTATTATGAGCTAAGAAAACTTTTATCTATTGGTATGCTATTAGCAGTGGTAACATTTGGTTTTACCTTCTTTCTGAGTTCTGGGGATATTTTTCTGTTTTTTATCATATGTGGACTATCTGGTGCAAGTTTAGGTGCTGACATGTCTATTTTGCCTGCAATGTATGCTTCATATATCTCCAAGGCAGGTTTTGAGAGTTCTGTTGCATTTGGACTTTGGAGTTTTTTTAATAAGGTTACCCTGGCAGTTTCAGCTGGAGTGATTTTGCCTATTTTGGCGATGACTGGTTTTGTATCTGGAGAAAGCGAAGTTGACGGTCAGTTTTTTAGTTTAACTTTTTTTTATTCTCTGGTGCCTTGTTCTTTGAAACTTTTAGCATTGATAGCGTTACATTATGGACCATTTGAAAGGAAGAATAGATGATGTGGGTTATTTTTATGTTAACGGTTTTTTGTTTGCTGTTTATAACAGTGAAATCCCATTTCTTCGCATTTAAGAGCCAAAATATTCTAAGATTTAAAGAAGAGAAGAATATTTTTGATATCAGAGATTGTTTAAATGGCCATATGTTAGCTGAGGGTATGGTTTATGGATTATCTGGTAACTTGGAAAGTACTTTTATAGCAACCTTTGAGGGAAGTTGGGAAGGTAATGAAGGAACACTTATTGAAAGTTTTAGTTTTTCCTCTGGAAAAAACCAGAATAGACGATGGAAATTAAAAGTTTTAGATGACGGAACGATTGAAGGAACAGCTCCTGATATAATTGGAAAAGCTAATGGGCAGCAGATGGGCTCGGCGGTAAAATTAGAATATAAGATAAAATTATCTCAAGAATTGGGTGGACACTCAATAAATGTTATTGATTGGATGCATCTTATGGAAAATGGAACTATTATTAATAGGTCAGAATTTAGAAAATTTGGGATGAAGGTTGGGGAGCTTGTTGCGACTTTTAGAACCAAGCAATGAAAAACCTTAAGGGCAAACGATATTGGCTTGTAGGTGCAAGTGAAGGTATTGGGTATGAATTAGCTAAAAAAATGGATAATTTGGGAGCTTCATTAATAATCTCTGCAAGAAATACTCAGAAGTTAAACGCGCTTTCAGAAAAACTTCTAATGCCAACGCAAGTTATTTATTGTGATGTAACTGACCCAGAGAGCATAAAGAATGCTTACGACATTATTGGTCCTATTGATGGCGTCGTTTATATGGCGGGAGAATATACTCCAATGCAATCTCAAAATTGGGTTGATCGAGATGTCATTAGGATGGCAGATGTAAATTTTTTAGGTGCACTAAGAGTCCTGGGTGCCTGTATGCCAAATTTTGTAACTAGAGATACTGGACATATTGTTATCATTGGTTCATTAGCTGGATTTACAGGTTTGCAGGGAGCTATTGGATACGGGGCAAGTAAAGCAGCTCTCATGCATTTATCGGAAAATATTTCGTCAGATTTTTATAAAATGAATATAAAAGTTCAGTTATTTAATCCAGGATTCGTCGAAACTAGGCTTACTGAAAAAAATAGTTTTTACATGCCATTTAAAATGTCATCAGAGAAAGCAGCGGGAATAATTGCTCGAGGTATGTTAACTAAACGTCGAGTTGTAAACTTTCCTTGGTTTTTTTCCTTAGTTTTTAGGCTTGGTAAGTTTCTACCCAATAAGTTCATGATATTTGGAAAAAAATAGGTATATTTAATTTTTGTGATCACAAATTATTGATAATTTGTATAAACCTATTGACAATTGTTAAATTGTGATCACATTTTATTTAATGGAAGAAGACTCACGAATTAATCAGCCGTCTTTGCAAGACCAGATCTATCGAGATTTAAGGCAAAAAATAATGCTTGGTGATCTAACTCCTGGGAATTCTTTAACTTTCAGAGGTTTGGCTGATCAGTTCAGCGTCTCAATGACGCCTGCCAGAGAGGTTTTACGGCGTCTTGCTGCAGAAGGAGCGTTGATTGTCACAAATACTGGTCGATTTATGACACCAGTATTGAGCGCTGATAGGTTGGAGGAATTAACAGCGTTGAGGGGCTTATTAGAACCTGAAATTGCAGCACGAGCTTTGCCACGCGCGCACCTAACTCTTATTGATAGAATGCAGATAATTAACAGTCGTATCTCTCAGGCGGTAATACAGGGAGATAGTAATTCATATTTAAGAGCAAATTTAGAATTTCATAGAAGCTTATATTTAAGAGCGCAGGCACCAGCAATGTTGGCAATGATCGAAAATATTTGGTTGCAAATAGGGCCTACTATGAGATCACTTTATGAGGAGGCAACCATAAAAGAGGCACCAACACATCATAAGTTGATATTGGCCGCATTAAAAGCTGCTGACGAGTCGTCTCTGCGGCTAATGGTCAGGACAGACGTAACCAAAGGATTAAGAATGTTATCAAACTAAATAAGATAATTGTATCAATTAAGAATGTATTGCTCCATCACCACATGAAAGTGCTGCTTCTTTTATGGCTTCAGAAAATGTCGGATGCGCATGGCAGGTCATAGCGAGATCTTGTGCTGAGGCGCCAAATTCCATGGCTACACATACTTCGTGAATAATGTCGCCAGCACTTGGACCAATTATTTGACAACCTAATATTCTGTCAGTTTTATGATCACTCAATATCTTAACGAACCCGGAGGAATTAAAAACTAATTTGGCTCTACCATTTCCAGCAAAGTTAAACTTGCCTACTTTATACGCTATATTTATTTTTTTTAGCTCCGTTTCAGTTAAGCCAACGGAGGCTACCTCTGGGTTGGTGTATATCACATTTGGAATATTGTTATAATTAATTTTACTTTTTTGCCCAGCAAGCAATTCAGCAACGGCAATACCTTCTTCTTCTGCTTTATGAGCTAACATCACCCCATCTGTAACATCACCGATAGCATATATTGTGGAAATATTAGTTTGTTTATTTTCGTTTGTGGTTATTAAGCCGTTTTTATTCGTTTTACCGCCAAGTTGACTAAAACCTAATCCAGTCGAGTATGGCTTTCTTCCAGTTGCCATTAATACAATGTCACTTTCAGCGCTAACGTCTTGTTCTTTTTTTAAATCTTTATACTCAATTTTTAATTTATTTTTTATTATTTTTATATTTTCTATTGAGCATTTAGTTTTGAAGATCATTCCTTGTTTCTTCAAAATACGTAATAAGTGTTTGGAAATATCTTGGTCCATATCGGGGATTATAGAGTCTTGATATTCAAAAATTGTAACCTGTGTTCCTAATCTATTATAAACACTTCCAAGTTCTAAACCGATGACACCACCCCCTATAACCGCAAGCGTACTAGGTATTTTTTTTAGACTAAGGGCGCCAGTTGAGCTGACAATTAATTTTTCATCGATATTGATATTTGGTAGGGAGGTGGGCTCAGAACCGGTAGCAAGAACAAGATTTTTGCTTCTATAACGTTCTCCTTCTACTTCAACTTCTGTTTCAGAGATTAATCTACCATGACCCTTTATGTATTTAATATTATTTTTTTTAAATAAAAAATCGATACCTTGCGTATTCTGCTTAATAGTTGAATTTTTGTATATCTGCATTTCTTTCCAGTTTACTTTGGGAGGGCCAGACATTATTCCCATGTTAGCAAAATTATGTTTAGCTTCATGAAATTGATGGCTCGCATGAAGCAAAGCTTTTGAAGGAATGCATCCGACATTTAAGCATGTGCCGCCAAGGGCAGGGCCAGCGTCAATACATGCCGTTTTTAACCCTAATTGTGAGCATTTAATGGCACAAACATATCCACCAGGTCCTCCTCCAATTATAATTACATCAAAGTCAGTCATAATTCATTCCTTACATCTCGTTGATTAATTGATGCTTTTTTACCATTTTTCAACTTATAGGTAGCAGTTAAACGGGTGTCTTTACTTTGGCTGATAGATATGCGCGCATCCGTGAAGTCAAGCGTCCATAACAAGTTTTGCAGTGCATTTTTATGAGGAGTATCAATATGCAGATGTTCGAATTTCAAGCCTTCATCACTCATATCTCGAGACACGTGTTTTGAGTTATCTCCCCATTCTATGAAGATCGGAGCAGAGCCCCAGAGTGGGATTAGGCCGTCTTTCCTTAAACTAAATTTCCATCGTAGGTTATCGCGACTCATATTTTTTGGATTGCCAAAATCTGTGTCAATTCCCAAGTTTTCTAATAATCTTAGAGTACGATTGATGTTTTCTGTACGACAAACCCAACTAATTACTCGTGGGGATTTGTAAAGTGAGAGTTCAGTTCTTGGATCGTCTAATCCAAACCAGGTTGCTTGTTCTTTTGGAGGTGCTAATGGATCTTTTGCAATTATTTCCAAGTAGCTGTCACCTCCCGACGAGATAACATGATTATGGGTTCCCATTTGATCGTGTTTGCCACCAGCTGGAATCTTCATATGTAATGTTTTTTCGATCCATTCTAAGCCATCCATAAGGGATGCGGCGCCTACTACAATATGGTCAAATGCGATCATTATAAATCCATTAGCAATCGTCTCGGATCTTCTAAAGCCTCCTTGACTCTGACTAGAAAGGTTACCGCACCTTTGCCATCCACAATTCTATGGTCATAGGATAAAGCTAGATACATCATAGGTCTAATTACAATTTCACTGTTTATGGCTACTGGTCTTTCCTGAATTTTATGCATTCCAAGGATCCCAGACTGTGGAGGGTTTAGTATTGGAGAAGACATTAAAGAGCCATAGATTCCACCATTTGATATAGTGAATGTGCCCCCTTGCATTTCTTGGATCGAGAGCTTTCCATCCCGCCCTTTTTCACCTAATTTAACGACCTGTTTCTCTATTTCTGCAAATGTTAAAATGTTTGTATTTTTAATTACTGGTACCACCAAACCATTTGGTGTTCCCACAGCTACTCCCATGTTTACGTATTTCTTAAAAACAATGTCTTCACCATCGATTTTGGCGTTTACTTCAGGTATCTCTAGTAAGGCATGACTACACGCTTTTATAAAAAATGACATATATCCTAGGTTTACGCCGTGTTTCTGCATAAAAAGTTCTTTGTAATCGGTTCTTATCTTTTTTATCTCACTCATATCAACTTCGTTATAAGTAGTAAGAATGGCTGCCGTATTTTGTGCCTCTTTCAATCGATTTGCGATGGTTTTACGCAGTTGAGACATTTTTATTCGTTCTTCATCATTAACTGGAGCATTAACACTTGAAGGCTTTTTCTGATTTGATTTGTGCGGTGTCTCTTGAACATCCTCCTTCATTATGCGGCCATCTCTTCCTGAACCTGTAATGGATTCAGGGTCAATATTCTTTTCACGCATTATTTTTTTTGCAGAAGGCGCATCCTCAGTATCTTTTTCTTTAAAGTTAGTCTTTTCCTGAACTTGAGTATTCTCAATTTCTTTATTGATATCATTTTCTTGTGAAGTGTCTTCTTTTGATAAGATTGCTAGAAGCGCATCCACGCTTACCGTTTGCCCTTCCTTAATAATTATCTCCTGAAGTTTACCTGATATAGGTGACGGGACTTCCACTGTTACTTTATCAGTTTCCAATTCACATAGCATTTCGTCAGATTGTACTAAATCACCTGGTTTTTTGAACCAAGTTGCGACAGTTGCTTCAGTAACACTTTCCCCGAGCGTAGGTACCCGTATCTCTATTGCCATTACTCAACCCCCTTCTAAATCTAGAGCTTCGAAAATAATCTTTTCTTGCTGCTCTTTATGTTGGCTAGCCAGGCCAGTCGCAGGAGACGCGGAAGGCGGTCTGCCTACAAATTTTGCTCTTTTTGCTTTAATTTTTAGTTCTGATAAAATTATTTCTAAGTTAGGTTCTATAAAACTCCATGCACCCTGATTTTTGGGTTCTTCCTGACACCAAATCAGTTGAGCATTTTTGAATCTATTTAGTTCCTTTGTTAGCGCTTTTCCTGGCACAGGATATAATTGTTCCACTCTTAAAAGATAAATATTACTTAGTTTATTGGAGTCTCTTTCCTTTAATAAATCATAATATATTTTGCCAGAGCATACGATAACACGCTTTATATTTATGTCTTGCTCCAAATTTAGGGATGAGTTTTCTTTTTGAGCATCATCCCATAAGACTCGATGAAAACTAGACCCCTCAATGAAGTCTTCTTGTTGGGATACTGCAAATTTATTTCTAAGAAGCGACTTTGGTGTCATCAGAACGAGTGGTTTTCTGTAAGTTCGATGAAGTTGCCTACGTAGTATATGAAAATAATTTGCTGGTGTAGTACAATTTGCAATAATCCAATTTTCCTCAGCAGAGTTCTGTAAAAACCGTTCTAATCTAGCTGATGAATGTTCTGGCCCTTGACCTTCAAAACCGTGTGGAAGCAACATAACCAATCCTGACATTCTGAGCCATTTACGCTCCCCTGATGAGATAAATTGGTCAAACATAATTTGTGCGCCATTTGCGAAATCACCAAATTGGGCTTCCCAAATTACCAGAGCATTCGGTTCCGATAAAGAATAGCCGTACTCAAAACCCAATATGGCATATTCTGATAACATACTATCAATTACCTCATAGTATTTTTGATTTTTATCAATCTGATTTAATGGAAAGAATCTATCTTCTGTGTTTTGATCAATTAATACAGAATGTCTTTGGCTAAATGTGCCTCGAGCACTATCTTGCCCAGCTAACCTCACTGGAAAGCCTTCAAGCAATAACGACCCAAATGCTAGTGCTTCTCCTGTCGCCCAGTCTAAAGCTACACCCTCTTTTAGAACCTCTTTTTTGGATGCTAATTGGCGTTTGACTGTCTTGTGAAGTTCAAAATCTTTCGGAACATTAGTTAGTGCTTTTGAAATTTTTTTATACCGTGCAAGCGAAATGGCAGTAGTGCCTCGTTGATAATTTTCATTGTTTTGGTTCAAATGAGACCAACGACCATCCAACCAATCAGCTTTGTTTGGTTGAAAGTTTTTTCCAGCTTCAAATTCATCATTTAGGATTTTCTGAAAATTCTTTTTTAATACCTCTATTTCAGTCTGTGGAACTAAGCCATCTTTAATTAATCTTTCACTATATATCTCAAGAGTTGTTTTATGGTTTTTTATGGTCTTATACATTAGCGGTTGAGTAAACATTGGTTCATCACCCTCATTGTGACCGAACCTTCGGTAACAAAAAATGTCTAACACCACGTCTTTAGCAAATTTCTGGCGAAATTCTGTTGCTACTTTTGCTGCATGTACAACAGCTTCGGGATCATCGCCGTTTACATGGAATATAGGTGCTTCCACCATCAAAGCGATATCGGTCGGGTAGGGTGAAGATCGGCTGAAATGTGGAGCAGTTGTAAAGCCAATTTGATTGTTTATTACAATATGCATCGTTCCACCCGTGCGATGACCTGTTAATCCAGATAGACCGAAGCACTCTGCAACGACTCCCTGTCCCGCAAATGCAGCGTCCCCGTGTAGTAAAATCGGCATTACGCTTCTTCTGGTATCATCGTTGTACTGCTCTTGTTTTGCTCGGGCTTTTCCTAAAACAACTGGATTTACAGCCTCCAAATGACTGGGATTTGCAGTTAGGGATAAATGAACTTTGTTCCCATCAAATTCTCTATCTGAACTTGCTCCCAGGTGGTATTTTACATCACCGGAACCATCTACCTCTTTTGGTTTAAAGCTACCGCCTTGAAATTCATTGAATATGGCTCGAAGCGGTTTCGCTAAAACGTTAACCAAAACATTTAATCTCCCTCGGTGTGGCATTCCAATTATTATATCTTTTACACCCAGGGCACCGCCTCGTTTAATTATTTGCTCCATTGCTGGAATTAAGGCTTCACCGCCATCTAGTCCAAAACGTTTTGTACCCATGTATTTAACGTGTAAGAATTTTTCGAAACCTTCTGCTTCTACGAGCTTATTCAGTATGGCTTTCCGACCTCTTTTGGTAAAGTTAATCTCCTTTCCATAACCTTCAATTCTCTCTTTTAGCCATTGGCTTTCGTCAGGGTTCGAAATATGCATATATTGCAGTGCAAAAGTACCGCAATATGTCCTATGAACTATATCAATTATTTCTTTCATTGAGGCCAACTCGAGGCCCAATACGTTGTCAATATAAATTTGGCGATCCATATCTTCCAGTTGAAATCCATATGTTCTTGGATCCAATTCAGGTAGGTCGTTATTTTCAGTGACTTTTAATGGATCTAGTTCTGCTGCAAGATGTCCTCTTATCCGGTATGCCCGAATCAACATGAGGGCTCTTACAGAGTCTAAAACAGCACGCCTTAATTCACCGGCATTAATATCTAACCCTTCTTGAGTAAGTTTTGATTTTATCTTACTTTCGAATTGTGGTTGTAATTCCTCACCAAACCCATATTTTTCTCCATCTATTGGAGGCCAGTCTTTTCTTGACCAGGAGGGGTTTTGGTTGTTTGTATCTTTAAGATTTGCACTGTCACTAAAATTCATAAAAAATTCTTGCCATTTCAGGTCAAGATCGTTTTCATTATTGGAGTATTTTGCATGCATCTGCTCCAGATACTTAGCTGAATTACCCTGAAGCAATTCAGCCGAATCAAGAAAGTTTTTCTTAATATCTGACAATTTTATACCTTACATGAATGGATCTACAGTAATCTTGATTGGCAATTTTTACTTTGGATCTTGAGGCAATCATAGGGCATTCGCTCTTAATACGGCGGTGCCTAAATCAGCTGGGCTATCAGCAACTATAACGCCCGCTGATCTCATAGCTTCAATTTTATCGTCTGCACCACCTTTTCCTCCAGCAACAATTGCGCCAGCATGGCCCATTCGCCTACCGGATGGTGCGGTTCTTCCTGCTATAAACCCTGCTGTCGGTTTTGCTCTTCCCTTCTTAGCTTCGTCTTTTAAAAATTGCGCAGCTTCTTCTTCTGCTGAGCCACCAATTTCACCGATCATTATTATAGATTGTGTTTCTTCATCTTGTAGAAACATTTCCAAAATTTCTATAAATTCTGTTCCTTTTACCGGATCTCCTCCTATGCCAACACATGTAGATTGACCAAGTCCTGCTTCTGTTGTTTGACCAACTGCTTCGTATGTTAAAGTGCCAGATCTCGAGACCACACCCACGGAACCACGCATATGTATATGCGCTGGCATAATACCTATTTTGCATGCGCCAGGTGTTATAATGCCTGGACAATTAGGTCCTATCAGTTTGGAAGCACTAGAAGTAAGCGCTCTTTTCACCTTTACCATGTCAAGCACAGGAATTCCTTCCGTAATGCATACTATTAATTCAATTTTTGCATCAATTGCTTCCAAAATACTATCTGCAGCGTGCGCGGGTGGCACATAAATAGATGTTGCATTTGCTTTGGTGTGATGTTTGGCTTCATGGACGGTGTTGAAAACAGGAAGTTTCAAGTGATTTTGTCCACCTTTACCTGGGGTCACGCCTCCAACAATTTGAGTTCCATAAGAAATTGCCTGCTCAGAATGAAAAGTCCCCTGTGAACCGGTGAAACCTTGGCAGATTACTTTCGTTGTCGCATCAACTAAAATAGACATCTTATTTCCTTAATTCTTTTTAATTTTCACGGCGCTCACAATTTTCTTTGCAGCTTCATCTAAATTTTTTGCAGTTATTACATTTAATTTTGATGAATTTATAATTCGGTTTCCTTGATCTACATTTGTTCCCTCAAGTCTTACAACTAATGGTACTTTTAAGCCAACTTCTTTAACAGCAGCAACCACCCCTGCTGCTATTACATCGCATCGCATAATGCCTCCAAAGATATTTACTAAAATACCTTTAACATTCGGGTCTGATGTTATTATTTTGAAGGCTTCGGTTACTTTTTCTCTGGTTGCGCCACCGCCTACATCTAGAAAATTTGCTGGTTCTGCTCCATAAAGTTTTACGATATCCATTGTTGCCATTGCTAAACCGGCACCATTTACCATGCAGCCAATTTCGCCATCTAATGCAATATAATTGAGATCATATTTTGACGCTTCTAATTCTTTGGGGTCTTCTTCTGTTTCATCTCTTAATTTAAGAATATCTTTGTTTCTATATAGGGCATTACCGTCAAAACCAATTTTAGCGTCTAAACATTTCAAAAGACCATTTTTGTCAATAATCAATGGGTTTATCTCCAGCATTTCCATGTCTTTTTCAAGAAATAAGTTGTAAAGATTTGTAACAAGATTAACGCACTGTTTTATTTGATCTCCCTCTAATCCCAGGCTAAAAGCAATTTGGCGCCCATGGAATTTGGATAATCCAGAAGCTGGATCGACAGAAAAATTCTTTATATCTTCAGGGTTATTTTCTGCCACTTCCTCAATATCCATACCACCACTTTTAGAACATACAAATGTCAGCTGACTTGTATTTCGATCTACCAAAAGAGCGAGATAAAGTTCTTTTGCGATTAATGAGCCATCTTCAATATAGATTCGATTTACCTGCTTACCTTTTGGGCCAGTTTGATGTGTTACTAAAGTACATCCGAGCATTTTGAGTGCTTCTTTAGCTGCTTCCGATGCTGATTTGCAAACTCTAACCCCACCTTCATCTCCAGCTGAATCCTCTTTGAATTTCCCTTTTCCTCGTCCACCAGCGTGTATTTGAGCCTTCACAACCCACAATGGGCCATTTAATTCCTCTGCCTTTCTTTCGGCATCATCAGGCTGCATAACAGTTCTTCCGCCGGAAACTGGAATATTATAACTAGAAAGTAGAGCCTTAGCTTGATATTCGTGAATATTCATTGCTTTCGCCAATCTATTTTTTTCTTGGTGTGACACAGAAAAAGAATATGATAAACGATGAATTTACGAAATTAATGTAATATAATAGAAAATTACTTATTTGTGATCACAAATGAAAAATTTGTGATCACAAATGAAAAAATAAGACTTATTTTAGTGAATTATCTATGTTTTTGCATGCTTCGATAAGTCCAGAGACGGCGTCTACTGATTTATCAAACATTAGTTTTTCTTCTTTGTTTAAATCAATATCTATTATTTTTTCGATCCCGTTTGCTCCAATAATAGTGGGGACTCCCACATAAATTCCATTTAGTCCAAAAGCATTATCAACATAAGCTGCACACGGTAGAACCCGTTTCTGATCTTTTAGGAATGCTTCGGCCATTTCGATTGCAGAAGTAGCTGGAGCATAGTATGCAGAGCCTGTCTTAAGCAAACCAACTATCTCGGCTCCACCGTCCCGAGTCCTTTGTATGATTGAATCTAATCTTTCTTGAGTTGTCCAACCCATTTTTACCAGGTCATTTAAAGGAATACCTGCAACTGTTGAGTAGCGAGTGAGTGGAACCATTGTATCGCCATGACCACCTAATACGAAGGCAGAGACGTCCCGCATTGAAACATTGAACTCTTCAGATAAAAAGTGTCGGAATCTTGCACTATCTAAGATACCAGCCATCCCCACGACCATGCTATGGGGTAATTTTGAAAATTGCTGTAGCGCCCAAACCATCGCGTCCAGTGGATTCGTAATGCAAATGACAAAAGCGTTTGGAGCGAAAGTTGCTATACCTTCTCCAACAGATTTCATAACCTTCAAGTTTATTCCTAGTAAGTCATCTCTGCTCATTCCTGGTTTTCTTGCAACTCCAGCAGTAACAATACATATGTCTGCATCTTTTATGGTTTCATATTGATTGGTTCCGGTTAAATTAACATCAAAGCTTGATACTGGCCCACACTCTGCAATGTCGAGAGTTTTTCCTTGGGGTAAGCCTTCTGCAATATCGAAGACTACAATGTCACCGAGTTCTTTAATTGCTGCTAGATGTGCTAAAGTTCCCCCGATATTTCCTGATCCGATTAGTGCTATTTTAGGTCGTCTCATTTAGTTCTCCGCTTGAGATTCTTTAAATCGAAGTCTGACTAGTCTGAATCAAAACGAAAAACAAGTAACTTAGTTTTAATGAGAGAATTATCGCTCAATAAAGTAAGCTTATTGAAAGTGACATTAATTTACCTTATTGAAAAGATTGAGAAAAACTCTTGCTAATTTGAAATTTAGCTTAAAAGTATATAGATCTATATTTAATAAATGATAATTTGAAAGTAGTTTTAAAATTATGACAATCGAAAAATGCGAGGACCGACAGATTATCAAGGTGAGTGGCAAAGATAATGAAGTCTTTCTTAACAATATAGCAACTAATAATGTAAAACAGGATCTAACTTATGCGGCTTTGTTAACTCCACAAGGGAAGTATTTTTGTGACTTTTTTCTTTTTAAGCGTAAAAATGATATTTTTATTGACACTTATAAACCGTTTTCTGAAAGTCTGATATCAAGATTAAATACTTATAAACTTCGTGCTGATGTTAATCTTGAACTTATTGATATGCCAGTATCACGAGGTCAAGGTAGTACGGTACCGACAGCTTTAATAGACCCTCGGCATGACTCTTTGGGTTGGAGAATTTATGACGTACTTGGTGAGGAATCAAAAATAGATTGGAAAGAGCTTTATGTGGGAGCTTGTATTCCCCAATCTGGTATCGAGCTAATTCAAAATAACACTTATATTCTTGAAGCAAGATTTGAAGAATTATCTGGTGTAGATTTTAAGAAAGGATGTTTCATCGGGCAGGAAGTTACCGCTCGAATGAAACATAAGACTAAATTAAGGAAGGGATTTTCAACGGTACTTGTAGAAGGTGCTGCTGAAATTGGCACACCGATTTTATCAGATGGGAATGAGTGTGGCTTTTTGTTTTCTCAGAGCTCGGGAAAGGGCATAGCATATTTAAGGTATGATAAAGTTTCGAGAGATATGTGTGCTGGTGATGCTGTTGTTAATTTAACTGAGAAAATCAGTGATTTCGAATGATTTTGGAAAATTTTTCAAAAGAAATTTCATTACCCGCTATTAACTCACCATCCTTTAAAACATCGTTTTCTATATGTATCGGCTCAATTAAACCCCCAGCTTCTTTAACCAATAATAGTCCCGCTGCGATATCCCAACTGTGCAAACCTCTTTCCCAAAATCCATCATATCTACCAGATGCGACATACGCTAGATCAAGAGAGGCAGCACCGAGCCTTCGTACGCCTGCACATTCTGGCATTAAATTATTTAATTCGGCTAAAGTTAAGGACAAATCGCCTGATCTGTTCGCAAAAGGAATTCCTGTAGAAAAAATCATTTCACTCAAGTTGCGTCTATTTGATACTCGGCATCTTTTTTCATTCATGTAACAACCTGAACCTTTCTCAGCCCAAAAGAGCTCATCTTTCAAGGGATCATAAACAACTGCTGAAACGATCTCACTTTTGTACTCTAAAGCAATTGAGATGGCCCAGTGTGGGATTCCGTGTAAAAAATTGGTAGTTCCATCCAAGGGATCAACAATCCACTTTCTTGTTGGGTCACTACCTTTTTTTTCACCACTTTCTTCTCCCAACCAACCATAATTTGGTCTGCCTTCAGTTAAATCGGTTTGGATGCTTTCTTCCGCCTTCCTATCAGCTCTACTAACGAAATCGCTTGGGCTTTTTTGACTGACTTGTAGGTTCTCTACCTCTCCAAAGTCTCTAAGTAGACGTTTTGCTGCAAACCTAGCTGCCTTGATCATAAGATTTATATTTGCGCTAGCTCGGTTCATGGAGTCTTCCTTTAAAGTGTTAAGTTCGAAGCGTATAGATGCCCGTTAAGAAAAGGCCAACCCTTTATATATATTTTTTGGTTGTTAAGAACTCGTTGCGGAAGATATCACATAAGAATCTGGTCTGCGAGTGCTACATATTTATCTAATACTTTCTTTTCGCCTGCTTTTTCAAATGAAACTGTTAATTTTTCGCCATCCTGTTCTGACACTATTCCGTATCCAAATTTTTGATGAAATACTCTCTCACCTATCAAGCTTTGTTCTTTGCTTAAAGGTTCAAGTGTAATATAATCTTCATTTCCAGCTGTTGGATTTATTTTTGTATGAGCTTTGCTTTTCATTCTTTGCCAGCCAGGAGAATTATAAATATCATTTTCTATTCCTTCATTATTTTCTGAAAAAGATGATATCGTGGAAGCGGCTGCCCCAAAACCGCCTCCATATAGGCCAGGTGGTGTTAAAACTTGTACATGATCCTCTGGCAGTTCATCAATAAATCGAGAGGGAAGAGCTGATTGCCATTGACCAAAAATACGCCGATTAGCTACGAAGCTTATAGTGCAGAGTTGCTCCGCGCGTGTGATTCCCACGTAAGCCAACCTTCTTTCTTCTTCTAAACCAATCTTGCCAGTTTCATCCATGGATCTTTGAGAAGGAAACAGTCCATCTTCCCAGCCAGGTAAATAAATATGCGGAAATTCAAGTCCTTTAGATGCATGCAATGTCATAATTGAAACTTTTAAAGCTTCATCATCTGCTTCATTGTCCATAATCAAGGATATATGTTCTATGAAACCTTGAATATTTTCAAATTGCTCCAAAGCTTTAATGAGTTCCTTCAAGTTTTCTAAACGTCCTGGTGCGTCGGGAGTATTTTCGTTTTGCCACATTTCGGTATAACCGGACTCATCCAAAATTATTTCAGCTAATTCGATATGTTTAATGCTGGAATCGGTTAACATTACATTCCACCGATTTATTTGCATTAATAGTGATGTAAGTTCCTTTTTTGCCCGTCCAGAAAGTTCATTATTTTGACAAATATTTGCAGCCGCCATGACCATTGGGATGTTATTCTTTCTAGCTTCAATATTTATTTTTTGCTGTGCCTTTTCACCGATCCCTCTTCTTGGCCGATTTACAATCCTTTGAAAGGCTAAGTCATCATCTTGAGACATCACAACCCTAAAATAAGCAAGTGCATCTCTTATCTCAGCCCTTTCGTAAAATCTTGGCCCTCCAATAACGCGATAAGGTAAACCAATAGTCATAAATCGATCTTCAAAAGATCTCATTTGATGAGATGCTCTTACCAATATCGCAATTTGATTTGCATTTATTGGTTGGTTTCCAGAATTACCTAATTGGGAGGCTTCAATTTCATCACCGATCCAACGTGCTTCTTCATCCCCGTCCCAATGTCCTATAAGTCTTACTTTGTCTCCACCATTCTCAGTTGTCCAAAGGGTTTTTCCAAGCCTTTCACTATTTTGATTTATTAAGTGAGATGCTGTTGCCAAAATATGTTCCGTTGAGCGATAATTTTGCTCAAGTCGAATAATAGTCGCGTTACTAAAGTCATTCTCAAATTTTAAGATATTACCAACTTCTGCTCCACGCCAACCATAAATTGATTGATCGTCATCTCCAACACAGCAGATATTTCTGTGGGAGGAGGCTAATAGTCGTAACCATAAATATTGTGCTATGTTCGTGTCTTGGTATTCGTCTACTAAAATGTATTTAAATCGTTTTTGATAACTTTCTAAGATCTCACTCTCATTTTGAAAGATGGTTACCACATGCATCAATAAGTCGCCAAAATCTACAGCATTTAGAGATTTGAGGCGTTCTTGGTAAAAGGTATAAAGTTCGGATGCCCGACTATCAAATAGGGACATTTCACTAACTGGAATATTTTCAGGTATTAAAGCTCTATTTTTCCAACTATCTATAATATGGGCTAGTAATCTAGGTGGCCAACGTTTCTCGTCGATGTTTTCGGCTTGAATTAATTGTTTCAGTAATCTTATTTGATCATCAGTGTCTAAAATAGTAAAATTTGACTTTAATCCAACAATTTCTGAATGGGCTCTAAGAATTTTTACACAAATCGAATGAAATGTTCCAATCCAAGACATGCCTTCGACAGCATCACCTAAATTTGATTGAATACGGTTTTTCATTTCACGTGCTGCTTTATTCGTGAAGGTTACTGCCAAAATTTCGTTGGTTCTTGCTTTCCTAAGATTTAAAATATGAATAATTCTGGTTATTAAGGCTCTAGTCTTACCGGTTCCTGCGCCTGCTAACATCAAAACAGGCCCGTCAATTGTTTCCACAGCTCTTCTTTGTTCCAAGTTTAGACCGTCCAAATAATGGTTTGATCGAGCGGCTGTTGCTTTAGCAATTAATGATGAACTCATATAAAAATCTCAAGTATTTTATTTTTAAAAAATGGTTATACCCTTTAAAACAAAATGAAAAGCCGTGTTCTTGTATTGTTCTTTTTTATTTAAGGTAAACAGAGCAATAAGTCATCCCATTAATTACTTTTATTGCAATTTGGCCAAAATTTTCTTTAAAACGAATTAGTGAAGAAAAGTAATTTGCTTTAATCGCAAAATTACTTCATGAAAAAGTAATAAATTGTCAAAAGAGCCCCAAATATAATCACAATTTTTCTGATGTTATTTTGAGGAAGTGAAATTGCTAGTCTTCCTCCCATATAACCCCCTCCAGCACTTCCGAGAAACATTACCACCGCGTAAGGCCAAAAAACCTCACCAGACATTATATAAATTATTGAAGCCGGAACACTTATAGATGCAATTACAGCATTTTTCATCGCATTAGCAGTGCGAAGGTCTTCAAAACCAATTAATATTAAAACCGCTAACGCAATTTGTCCCAGCCCAGCGCCAAAATAACCACCATAAATGGAAAAGGCGAAAAGAAGTATTATAGGCAGTTTCTGTGATTTTAATGATAACCCTACAAGCTTTTTTCGGAGGTTAGGGGCAAAGACAAATAATAGTGTTGCAAAACCCATCAGGTACGGAATGAGACTTTTAAAAATATCAGCACCCAATGAAAATAGTATGATTGCTCCAAATATGCTCCCGAATGAGCATATAAGTATGGGGCCGTAGATTTGCTTTCCTATCATTCTTAATTCATTTTTGAATGCAGGCAGTGCTGCTATATTACCTGGAGCAGTGGCAATGAAGTTTGTAGCATTAGCAGAGACTGGGGATAATCCTGCCAACATCAGAGCTGGAAATGTTAAAAAAGTAGCGCCACCGGCGACGGCATTTAAGATCCCTGCGAGAAATCCAGTTATGAATAAAACTAGAAAGAATAATATTTCCAAAATTCGTCCAAATAAAAATTGTTATTAGATTAGTAAGAGTTAAAATGCGACACTGAGTTGCACTTGATAATTACTGACAAGGATTATTTGATCAACCACAAATGTGTAGGGATTAAATCAATTAAGGAAGAGAAAACAAATCGTTCTTTAAAGTCGGCTATGTTTTTTGGCTGGAAAAGGCTTTGTCCAAAATGTGGCCAAGGTGAGTTAATGAGTTCTTATTTGAAAGTAAGATTGGGATGTAGTTCCTGCTCTCAAGATTTTCATTACCAAAGAGCTGACGATGGGCCAGCTTATATTACAGTATTGATCATCGGGCATCTGTTGGTGCCACTAATTTTGTTTTTTTATGAATTTTTCCGGTTAAGCCCGTTGATTATGGCTATTAGTTTGAGTACGTTTGCAGTCTTATTGGCGTTATATCTGCTTCCGAGAATAAAAGGTGCTTTAATTGGATTGCAATGGGCGAAACAGATGCACGGATTTTGAAAGCCATTTAAGATAAGAATTGCGCAAAAACACTAGGAGTGTAATGAACAACTTGGAAGTAAAAAATGCTGCGTCAATCATATTGTTGCGCGGATATAATGGTAATTCAAAGGTATTGATGGGTCAGAGAGGTAAGGGAGCGTCATTCATGCCTAATAAGTTTGTTTTTCCTGGAGGCGCAGTGGATAACGAAGACTCAAGAGTAATTTCGGATGATGCCATTAATAAAGAGATGCTTCTAAATTTGAAAATGAAATCTGAAAGTGGCATAGAATCTGCTATTGTGGCAGCTGGAATAAGAGAACTTTGGGAAGAAACGGGTTTAATTTTGGGATCTCTGTCTAAACATATTCCGGCAATGCAACATAAAAGTTGGGAAGAGTTTTTTAGGACTGGTTATCAGCCTAATGCCAAAAATATGGAATTAATTTTTAGAGCAATTACACCTCCTGGCAGGACAAGAAGATTTGATGCAAGATTCTTTCTAGTTAATGCAGAAGACATTCACGGGGATCTAGATGATTTTTCAAATGCATCTGGTGAATTAAGCCACTTACAGTGGATTGGATTGACTGCTGCTGAGAGCCTTGATTTGCCAATTATTACTCAAATTGTCTTAAAGGAAGTCCAGTCTATCTTGAATGGAAATAGTCCAAGGGGCTATCCTTTTTACTATCATGAAGGGGGAATTTCACATTTCGAACGATTGGAAAGATATTGAAATTCTTGTGAAATATAAATGAACATTTGTAAAACAATTTTCATAAGTTATAATACGTCGATCTGTGGGGTATAAAAAGAGTTCCGATTTTATCCTAATTCTCTTTTATTTGCGTTAATTGTAATCTTTTTTCCCCTTTTGATTTTCTTGGATTAGTAGTATTGTATTCAAGGGTGATATTATAGCTTTTATGATTGACTTATCATTTAAGAAATTTTGAGGAGAAAACTTATGAACCAGCATTTGAATGCTAATGATTTAACTACTGTCGTAGAGAATGATAAAGCACATATTTGGCATCATTTGAGCCAACATGCCCCATATGAGAAAATAGATCCTCGAATTATTGTAGAAGGCAAGGGCATGCGTGTATGGGACCAACATGGTAAAGAGCATATTGATGCTGTCTCAGGGGGTGTTTGGACCGTAAATGTAGGGTATGGTCGCGAAAGTATTGCTAATGCTGTAAGGGATCAGCTGATAAAATTAAATTATTTTGCTCAGACAGCAGGTTCTATTCCAGGATCAATGTTTGCAGAGAAACTGTTACAAAAGATGCCAGGGCTAAGTAGAGTTTATTATGCAAACTCTGGATCTGAAGCAAATGAAAAAGTTTTTAAAATGGTTCGTCAAATTTCTGAAAAAAAATACGGTGGGAAAAAGAACAAAATTTTGTTCCGTGATCGTGACTATCATGGAACGACTATTACTTGTTTATCTGCCAGTGGTCAGCCCCAAAGGGCAAGCCAATACGGACCGTTCACCCCCGGCTTTGTTCAGGTGCCTCACTGTTTGGAATACCGCAGCCAATTTGAAGACTCTGAAAACTACGGAGAACAGGTAGTTAAAGCAACCGAGGAGGTTATTTTAAGAGAGGGACCTGATACGATTGGGTTGATGTGTTTAGAACCGGTGACTGCTGGAGGGGGAGTGATAACACCACCAGACGGGTATTGGGAGGGAATTCAAAACCTTTGTAAGAAGTATGATATTTTATTACATATCGATGAAGTTGTCTGTGGTGTAGGACGAACAGGTACTTGGTTCGGATATCAGCATTTTGGAGTGAAACCAGATTTTGTAACGATGGCAAAAGGAGTTGCTTCAGGATATGCTGCAATTAGTTGTGCAGTCACCACTGAAGAAGTATTTGATATGTTTAAAGACAATTCAGACGATCCATTGAATTATTTTCGCGACATTTCAACATTTGGTGGTTGTACTGCTGGACCGGCGGCGGCATTAGAGAACATCAATATAATTGAAAATGAAGATCTCTTATCAAATACTGTTGAAATGGGACATTATGCAATTGATCAATTAAGTGAGTTACAAGATAAACACGCCGTTATTGGTCAGGTTCGTGGAAAAGG
The DNA here is from genome assembly GCA_029246285.1 of Paracoccaceae bacterium. Taxonomy (GTDB): domain Bacteria; phylum Pseudomonadota; class Alphaproteobacteria; order Rhodobacterales; family Rhodobacteraceae. The sequence goes on from JAQWNW010000022.1 coordinate 119,413, forward strand.
ACTTTTCTTGGGGGCAGAATTAGTTAAAGACCGAAGTACAAGAGAGCCAATGGATGAGAAAATGGTAGCGGCAGTTACAGCAAACTGTATGTCGCAGGGTGTTATCATTGGTATGACCAATAGATCATTGCCTGGATTAAATAATACGCTTTGTCTTTCACCTGCTTTGATAGCAACAAAAGATGATATAGACGAAATTATTTCATCTATGGATGTCGCACTTTCAGAGGTTTTTGAATAACACAAAAATTCAAATCAATTGCATTACATTATTTTTAAAAGGATTTCTTTATGAAAATGACAACTGAAGAAGCTTTTGTTAAAGTTTTACAAATCCATGGTATCAAACATGCGTTTGGTATTATTGGTTCGGCAATGATGCCAATTTCAGATCTGTTTCCAGTGGCTGGCATTAAATTCTGGGATGCTGCTCATGAATGTAATGCTGGAATGATGTCAGATGGGTTCACTCGGGCATCGGGTGAGATGTCAATGATGATTGCTCAGAACGGTCCAGGGATTACAAATTTCGTAACTCCTGTTAAGACAGCATATTGGAATCATACACCTCTTTTGCTCGTTACGCCCCAAGCAGCGAACAAAACAATTGGTCAAGGTGGGTTTCAAGAAGTTGAGCAAATGGCTCTGTTCAAAGATATGGTTGCTTATCAAGAAGAGGTTAGAGATCCAACGCGGACTGCAGAGGTGTTAAATCGAGTGATCATGCAGGCTAAAAGAGCGTCTGCTCCTGCCCAGATCAATATACCAAGAGATTATTGGACCCAAGTGATTGATATAGATTTACCTGCCGTAATTGATTTTGAGTTACCAAGTGGTGGCGATGAAGCAATAAGTAAAGCAGCAGAACTCCTAAGTAATGCGAAAAACCCAGTTATCTTGAATGGTGCAGGCGTGGTGATTGGAAACGCCATCTCTGACTCTATGAAGTTGGCAGAGCGCTTAGATGCTCCTGTTTGTTGTGGTTATCAGCACAATGATGCTTTTCCAGGTTCCCATCCACTTTTTGCTGGACCATTGGGTTATAATGGTTCGAAGGCTGGGATGGAGCTTATTTCACAGGCAGATGTGGTACTTGCCTTGGGGACTAGGCTTAATCCGTTTTCTACATTACCAGGCTATGGTATAGATTATTGGCCTAAAAAAGCCTCTATAATACAGGTTGATATAAATGCTGATAGAATTGGTCTGACAAAGCCTGTTTCAATTGGAATAGTTGGAGACGCAAAGAAGGTAGCGGGTGCATTATTGCTTAAACTTGGCGCAAATGCGGGTGATAATGGGCGTCAAGAACGAAAAGCAGTGATAGCTAAGACGAAGTCAATGTGGGCTCAAGAACTGACCTCTATGGACCACGAAGATGACGATCCTGGAACTACTTGGAATGAAAGAGCTAGAGGGAGAGAGCCGGAAAAGATGTCCCCTCGAATGGCGTGGAGAGCGATACAATCTGCTTTGCCAAAAGAAGCAATTATTTCCTCAGATATTGGTAATAATTGTGCGATTGGTAATGCTTATCCAACTTTCGAATCGGGAAGAAAATATTTGGCACCTGGACTATTTGGGCCATGTGGGTATGGATTTCCAGCTATATGTGGAGCGAAAATAGCTTGTCCTGATGTCCCTGTTGTTGGATTTGCTGGGGACGGAGCGTTTGGTATCTCGATGAACGAAATGGTTAGCTGCGGTAGAGATGATTGGCCTGGCATAACAATGGTAATTTTTAGAAATTATCAATGGGGTGCCGAAAAAAGAAATACAACATTATGGTACGAGGATAACTTCGTTGGTACTGAGTTAGACACTGGTGTGTCATACGCAAAGATTGCTCAGTCTTGTGGTCTAATTGGTGTTCAAGTAGACGGCATGGACTCATTACGAGATGCGTTAGACGAAGCTATAAAAGTACAAATGAATGAAGGAAAAACGACGTTTATAGAGGTTATTTTAAACCAAGAGTTGGGTGAACCTTTTAGAAGAGATGCAATGAAAAAGCCTGTATCTGTTGCGGGAATAAGTGCCGCTGACATGCGTCAAAATTAATTGATTTTTGAGATTTTGAACCTTGAGGTTTAAGAAGGTTAGAGAGATAGGTTAATGGAACATTCACCTTTTTTAACTTCAGAAAAGATAGTTTGTTCAAATCATTTATTGAGCCGCGCTCAAAAATTGAAAAAGCCCAATGTAGTTATCGCTAATGCTGGTTCTGTTTTACCTATGTCGGCTGCTCTAGAAGCAACAAAAATTGGAATTATGACGCCAATCTTTGTTGGTGATGTTAAAGATATTGAGAAAGAGGCGAATGATTTAAATTGGGATATCGCGAATTTTGAAATAATCGCTGCTAAAGGAGAATATGAAAGCGCCAAGGTAGCAGCAAAAGTTTGTGGTTATGGACATGGTGATATATTAATGAAGGGAGATCTCCATTCAGATATTTTTATGAAAGCCACACTGAAGAAAGAGTCTGGGCTTCGAACCGGTAGAAGGTTAGTCCATTCATTTTTCATCACACACCCAAGTGATCGAAGACCTCTATTAATCAGTGATGCCGCGGTTAATATAAAGCCTAATCTCGTCACTAGAAAGGAGGCAACACGTTTCGCTGTCGACATATTGCATATTTTAGGGATTAGTCGACCAAAAGTAGCATTTTTGTCAGCAACCGAAGTTCCTGTAGATACGATGGAAAGTAGTTTAGAAGCGGCTACTTTGTGTGAATGGGCTAAAAAAGAAATAAAAAACGCAGATTTTTCAGGCCCTTTGGCCTTAGACTTAATATTGTCTCCAGAGAGTGCAAAGGTAAAAGGTTTTTCAGAAAATCTCGTTGCTGGAAAAGCTGATGCAATAATTGTGCCTGATATTGTTTCTGGAAATGCGATTTTCAAAGCTCTTGTCTATTTATCTGGAGGTTGTGCTGCTGGAATCGTCAATGGTGCCAAAGTTCCAATATTACTTACAAGTAGGTCTGATCCGCCAGCTGCCCGCATAGCATCCGTCGCCCTTGCTAATATCTTGCGAGTATAATTAAATTTTCAAAATTCTGCCTAACATTTAGTTAAATCGCTTTGCTTCCTTTTTTAAACAATTTATAGTTTGTATATCATTAAATTTTTTTAACTAAATTTTCCTGTTTTAATCAAAGGTTCTATTGTGAGTAAATTTGCACAACCCAAACTGGACTTAAGTCCTAAAGTGAATGATGAAATTCGAAAAACTACTTGTTATATGTGTGCCTGTCGCTGTGGTATAAATGTACATATGCAAAGTGGTAAAGTTAAATATATTGAGGGCAATAAGGACCATCCAGTAAATCAGGGGGTTTTATGTGCCAAGGGATCAGCAGGCATAATGCAGATTTATTCTCCTGCTAGGTTACGGGCGCCGATGAAGCGGATTGGTCCGCGCGGTAGTGGTGCTTTTGAAGAGATAAGTTGGGAAGAGGCGCTAGGAATTGCTACAGATTGGCTAAAGCCAGTTAGAAATGATGACCCGAAAAAGCTGGCTTTTTTTACTGGCCGTGATCAATCACAATCTTTCACAAGTTGGTGGGCACAGGCCTATGGTACTCCAAATTATGCTGCTCATGGCGGATTTTGCTCGGTCAATATGGCTGCTGCTGGTATATATACGATGGGTGGTGCGTTTTGGGAGTTTGGTCAACCTGACTGGGAACGTACAAAATTATTTATGATCTTTGGAGTGGCTGAAGATCACGATAGCAACCCAATAAAAATAGGGCTAGGAAAATTAAAAAAACGCGGGGCAAAAGTTATTGGGGTTAATCCGATTCGAACCGGATATAATGCGATTGCGGATGATTGGGTTGGTATAACACCGGGTACAGATGGTCTATTCATTTTATCTTTGGTTCATACTTTGATGGCAGCAGGTAAGATTGATTTGGAGTATTTGATTCGATACACGAATGCCCCTTATTTGATTGATAGTGACCCAAAATCTAAAACTTTTGGCTTGTTTCTTCGCGATAATGCGGGTGAACCTTTGATACTTGATCGGATAACAAAGAAAGCAATCGCTTGGAATACCAAAGGTGCTAAACCTGATTTAGCTGGAAGTTATAGAAGAGGAGGGATTAGTCATCTTTCAGTTTTTCAAATGATAGCTGAGCGTTATTTGTCGGAAGATTATTCTCCAGAGGCAGTTTCAAAGAAAGTAGGGATTTCTGCAGATAGGATAAAAGGTATTGCTGCAGATTTGGCACGCGTAGCTTTTGAAGAAGAAATAGTGATAGAGCAGGAATGGACAGATTTTCGAGGAGAAAAGCATGATAAAATGGTTGGCAGGCCTGTAAGTTTTCATGCCATGAGGGGTGTTTCAGCCCATTCAAATGGATTCCAGACGTGCAGATCGTTACATCTTCTTCAGATAATTTTGGGAAGTGTGGAGGTACCTGGCGGGTTTCGGTTTAAACCACCTTACCCAAAACACTCAACCAGTCATCCAAAACCTCACTGTAAAGTCACTGCTGGAATGCCACTTGATGGCCCACATCTTGGCTACATACAGGGTCCCGAGGACCTGTGTATTAATAAAGATGGGAAACCAATTAGGATCGATAAAGCATATTCTTGGGAAAATCCGATGTCAGCTCATGGATTGATGCACATGGTAATAAGTAATGCATATTCGGGTGACCCTTACCCAATTGATGTGATGTTTATGTATATGGCAAATATGTCTTGGAATTCTTCAATGAACACTTCTGGTGTTATGGAAATGTTAACTGCTAAAGATGGAAATAATGAATATAAAATACCTAAATTGATTTACTCGGATGCTTATTCATCTGAAATGGTAGCTTATGCTGACTTAATTTTGCCTGATACAACTTATATGGAAAGGCATGACTGCATAAGTCTTCTTGATAGGCCTATTTGCGAAGCTGAAGCCGCTGCGGATAGTATCCGTTGGCCTGTGATTGAACCAGATAGAGATGTCAGAGGGTTCCAATCTGTTCTGTTAGATTTAGGTGCAAGATTAAAACTACCCGGATTTATTACCGAAAATGGAGATCCTAAATTTGAAGATTATGCTGACTACATTATTAATCACGAAAGACGGCCAGGGGTTGGCCCTTTAGCTGGATTCAGGGGTAAAAATGGAGATAAGGAGGGTCGAGGAGAGACTAACCCAAAACAAATAGAAGCCTATATTGAGAATGGTGGTTTTTGGAAGAAGCACATTCCAGAAGCAGCACAATTTTTCAAGCCTTGGAATGTTGAATACCAAGAATGGGCTGTTGAAACGGGTCTTTTTGATAAGCAGTCGCCGTATCTTTTTGATATATACATAGAACCAATGCAAAAATTTATATTGTCTGCAAAGGGAATAGGTGAAATGCAGCCACCGGATCATTTGCGTAAACAAATTATTGATACAATGGACCCTCTTCCGATCTGGTATCAGCCTTTCGAGGAACAAGTTACTGATGGAGAAGAGTTTCCAGTACATGCATTAACTCAGAGACCAATGGCTATGTATCATAGTTGGGGTAGTCAGAATGCGTGGTTAAGACAAATCCACGGATACAACCCAATGTATTTACCCAAAAAGATTTGGAAAGAGAAGAATTTCCAAGAGGGAGATTGGGCGTTGGTAACTTCTAGAAGTGGTTCAATCAAAGTCCCAGTTTCCAGAATGGATGCACTGAATGAAAATACAATTTGGACTTGGAATGCTATTGGAAAAAGAAGAGGAGCATGGGGGCTATCAGAATATGCGACTGAATCCAACAAAGGATTCTTACTTAACCATATTATTCATGAATTGTTACCACCAAAAAAAGATGGAATGCGTTGGTCAAATAGTGATCCAATAACTGGCCAAGCCGCTTGGTTTGACTTAAAAGTTAAGGTTGAGAAAATATCAAAAGAAGAACATGTAACCCCATTCGCCCATCCGCAGAAATCTCCTGTAAAGTCTGACGTAAATGATGTAAAATATGGAGAAGATTTCATTGACTGAGCTTCCTTCAACTACACACAAGAAACTTGGCCTTGTTATCGATTTGGACACCTGCGTTGGTTGTCATGCTTGCGTAATAAATTGTAAAGAGTGGAACACATCGCATTATGGGGCTCCATTATCGGATATCGAAGCCTATGGGGAAAATCCAGTTGGAACTTTTTTAAATAGAATACATACCTATGAAGTAACTCCAGTACAGGGTTTAACTCAGACTGTGCATTTTCCTAAGTCATGTTTGCATTGTGAAGACGCTCCATGTGTTACGGTTTGCCCAACTGGAGCAAGTTATAAGAGAAGTGAAGACGGGATTGTTTTGGTAAATGAGGATGATTGCATTGGGTGTGGATTGTGCGCCTGGGCATGTCCCTATGGCGCTCGCGAGATGGATGCAGCTGAGGGAGTTATGAAAAAATGTACGCTTTGCGTAGATCGGATATATAATGAAAATATACCTGAAGAAGATAGAGAGCCAGCATGTGTTAGGACTTGTCCAGCTAACGCAAGACATTTTGGGGATTTTTCGGATCCAGATAGTAATGTCAGCAAGCTTAGTAAAGAGCGTGGTGGTATAGATCTAATGCCCGAACAACTTACTAAACCTGTTAACAAGTATTTACCACCAAGAGCAAAAGCGGAAATTTCGACAGATGGGGAAATAGATGTCTTATCTCCATTCTTAGAACCGATTGCATCTGAAACAACTGGGTTTTTGAGTTGGCTAGACAAAGCTTTGGATAAGATCTAATGCACCCTGCTCCGTCTGTAATAATATTTACTATTTTCTCAGGACTAGGATTTGGGCTATTTTTCTTATTAGGTTTAGGATTTTTTTTAGCAGACTATTGGTTAAATTTTGTTTTGTTTTTTTTAGCTTATGGTTTTTCAATAATTGGGTTGTTAAGTTCTTTGTTTCATTTGGGAAATCCGCAAAGATTCTTGAAGGCTTTTAGTCAATGGAGGACTAGTTGGTTAAGTCGTGAAGGGGTTTTTTCTACTTCTACTCTAATTATAATGGCACCTTTCGCGATAGGGAAGATTTTTCTGGATAAAGAGTTTGTTATTCTAGGTATTGTAGGTTCTGTGTTAGCCATTTTGACAATTTTTTGCACTGCCATGATTTATGCTCAATTAAGGACAGTTCCTAGGTGGAATAGTTTCTTAACTCCTGTATTATTCGTACTTTATAGCCTAGGCGGTGGGACATTTTTGATAAACGAGGGCAGGTTAGCAGCATTTATTTTAATACTTTCGAGTTTGCTTCAAGTGTACGCATGGTTGAATGGAGATCAACTATTTAAGAAGGCTGTAAGTAATGTAGAAAGCGCAACAGGGCTGGGTAATATTGGTAAGGTTCGATTGTTAGAAGGGCCACATACAGGTACAAATTATTTATTAAAAGAGATGGTATATATTGTGGGCCGGAAACATCGTATAAGATTGCGTATAATTGGTTTTATTCTTGTGGGGCTTTTACCAGGTCTTATTTTGCTTCTTTTCAACTTTAATCTCTTGCTCTTGATTTTGGCATTTTTGATGCATTTGATTGGTATAAGTTTGATCAGGTGGCTTTTTTTTGCTGAAGCTGAACATGTTGTGGGGTTATATTATTAAGGAGCTTAATGAGTTTTACTATTTTTTAATTCTTTAGCTTATTTAGTTGGTTTCATGATAATGCAGGTAGTTGAGCCCGTAGCATATAATTTTTTGTCTTCAGAACCAATTATTTGACCGATTGCTGTTCCGGTCGATCGTCCTACGTGGGTAGTAGTCCCTATAGTATCAACCTCCATATCTAATGGAATCGCTTTTATTATGTTAATTTTGTACTCTAAGGTAGTATAAAAAAAACCTTTGTTAACCTTTGTCATGATAGCACATCCCATAGCGCTATCTAATAAAGTTCCATACCAACCCCCATGAACAGTTCCCATTGGATTCATTGTTTGGAATGTTGGGATCCCGCGAAAAATTACTTCACCAGATTTCACGCTTATCAAGTTGTAATTTAAGACCTCTGCTATTGGAGCGATAGGTAAATCACCGTTTTGTATTTTTTCCATAAATTCTAATCCTGATATAGACAGGATTTCCTTCAATGATGGAAGTTCTTTGGGTGAGGTGGCTGTTTTTCTCATTATATGCCTTTGGTTATTAATATGAAATAACATTAAATAATATTATAAATTTGATACAACAAAAAAACAGAGAAAATACAAGTATTGCGATGACGAATTGATCCGTGTAAATCGTGAACGATAAAATTACTTGAGAAGGGCTTTTGGATTAATGAAGAAAGTTTTTGTGAAAACTTACGGCTGTCAGATGAATGTTTATGATAGTGAAAGAATGATATCTGCAATGGAACCATCCGGATACATTGAAACAAAATCTAAAGAAGAAGCAGATTTGATTCTCTTAAATACCTGCCATATTAGGGAGAAGGCTGCTGAAAAAATATATTCTGAACTTGGTCGGTTAAAGTTTTTGAAAGAAGATAATCCTGATCTTAAAATAGGAGTGGCGGGTTGTGTAGCTCAGGCTGAGGGTCAAGAGATAATGATCAGACAGCCAACTGTTGATCTTGTTGTTGGCCCTCAGTCTTATCATCGTCTTCCAAGTATGATGAAAACCGTGACAAAAGGTAACCGAGCTTTGGACACTGAATTTCCAGAAGAAAATAAGTTTGATTATTTACCGAAAGATCTTAAACACAGAAATAATCCAACCGCATTTCTGACTGTACAAGAGGGTTGTGATAAGTTTTGTGCGTTTTGTGTTGTTCCATACACTCGCGGCGTTGAGGTTAGCAGAAGCCCCGAAAAGATAATTGAAGAAGCGAGATCTTTGGTTGATAGAGGTGTGGTAGAGATTACTTTGTTGGGTCAAAATGTTAATGCTTACTCTAATAATCACTCTGGCGAAAATTATACTTTATCTAAATTAATTTGGAAATTGTCAGATATCGCCAATTTGCAAAGAATTAGATTTACTACCTCGCATCCCAACGACATGTCTCAAGATTTGATTAATGCGCATAGGGATTGTGAAAAATTAATGCCTTATCTTCATTTGCCAGTTCAATCAGGGTCAGATCATGTTCTTAAAAAAATGAATCGAAAACACACGGCGGATGATTATAGACGAACGATAGATAAAATTAGAAAAGCTAGGCCAGATTTGTTGCTATCTGGGGACTTTATTGTAGGATTTCCAGGAGAAACTGATGGGGACTTTCTAGATACCTTGAGGTTGATAAAAGATATTGAATATGGTCAATCATACTCCTTTAAGTATTCCGCAAGACCAGGAACACCCGCAGCAAATAGAGATGAAATAAGTGAGACTGTAAAAAAAGAACGGTTAGCTGAGCTTCAAAAACTTTTGAAAGAACAGCAAATAAGATTACAAAAAAATATGATTGGCAGAGAAGTAAATGTTCTTTTTGAAAAACCTGGGAGACTGGCTGGTCAGATGGTTGGGAAAAGCGAATATTTTCACGCTGTGCATGTTACTGGAGATGCAATTAGACCAGGTGTTATTAATAAGGTAAGAATCACCGGCTCTGAAACTAATTCATTGAATGGTAGAATCGAAAAGTAATTTTAAAAGGTGTTAGCATAATTCAATAATGTTGCTTATAACTTCCACTTGAATTAATGTTAAGCCCTGGAATAATCCACCCACGCTTAAATTTTATAATATATTAATTTTTATCGGAGTAAAAGTTATTGAGTAAGAACAAATCTAGAGATCCGCTACTCGTTCGAGATGGTAATGATGTCGTGTTTCCAAATAATGGCCTTCTAGCGGAACTTTGTGGTCAGTTTGATAAAAACTTAGCTTATATAGAAAACAGTATAGAAACGAGTCTTTCGCGGAGAGGTAACATAGTAACAGCAAGTGGGGATGAAAAAGAGCTAGGGCTAGAAGTTTTAGATATTTTGTACAAGAGATTAAATGATGGCAAGCAAATTTCGGTGACTGAGATAGACTCTATTTTAAAAAACCAAAAAAAATTTAGATTTTCAGGGGAAAATTTCCAAAATTTTGCAATTAAAACGAGAAAAAAATTAGTAGAACCGAGAACAGTTTCTCAAAGTAAGTACATCCAGAGTTTTGGAAAAAGTGAATTAGTTTTTGGAGTTGGTCCAGCAGGAACTGGCAAAACTTATATTGCTGTTGCTATGGCCGCTTCAAGGTTTATTGAAGGTCATGTTGATAAAATAATTTTGTCCAGGCCAGCTGTAGAGGCTGGTGAAAGATTGGGTTTTTTGCCTGGAGATATGAAAGACAAAGTAGATCCATACATGCAGCCACTTTATGATGCGTTAAATGATTTTTTTCCAATAAAACAGCTAACAAGATTAATTGAAGATAAGCAAATAGAAATAGCCCCTTTAGCATTTATGAGGGGGCGAACGCTTTCCAGTGCATTCGTTGTGCTAGATGAAGCTCAAAATGCTACTTCAATGCAAATGAAAATGTTTTTGACTCGGTTGGGTGAAGGCTCCCAAATGGCTATTACTGGTGACATCACTCAGATTGATTTGCAAAAGGGTATTCAGTCTGGTTTGAAAAATGCGGAAGCTTTATTGAGAAATGTGGAAGGTATTTCATTTAATTATTTTTCCTCACAAGATGTTGTTCGTCATAAGCTAGTATCAAAAATTATAGAGGCTTATGCTTCGGCCGCTGATCAATAAATAGAAATTATAACATGATAGAATTTATAAATGAGTCAAAAAAATGGGGTAAGAAAAAATCTGTTGTAATAGCTAATCAGGCGGTAAACTCAACCCTAGTGCACTTGAATTTGGATCCAGATAATTTTGAAATTGCTATATTGGCATGTGATAATGAAAAAATACAGGAGTTAAACTCTAATTTTAGAGGAATTAATAAAAACACAAATATATTGTCGTGGCCTGAGAAGGATTTGTCGCCAAAAGTTAGTGGTACAATGCCAATGAAACCTGAGCCAATTAATCGAGAGCCTATGTTTTTGGGTAATTTGGCGATTTCATTTGAATTTATAGTCAAAGAAGCGGAAAAGCTTAACAAAGATTTTTATAACCATTTATATCATTTAATTTCTCACGGCACTTTGCATTTATTGGGTTTTGTTCATGAACTTGAACTTGACGCAAAAATAATGGAGAATAAAGAAAGAGAAATACTTTCAAAGGTTGGCATTGTAGATCCATATGGCAACTAGTAAAGTATTAAAAACTATTGGAAAGGCACACGCAAACTAGCGTTCTGAGCAATTTTATGAGTGATATATCTGAAGGTCCGTCTAGTGCGGCGCGTCGCGCGCAAGATGAGAGATCTAAAATAACGTTTTTTAAAAAAATTTTCTCCCAGAAAAAAGATAAGATATTGGAAGAAAACGATCATTACGTGCCTAATAATCAATTAGAATTAGAAAAAATAAAGCAAGGTAAATTATTAAATCAAAGCCGTGTTGACAAGCTGAGACTTGAGGATGTTGCAATACCTCGAGCAGATATTATTTCAGTACAATTCGATATCGCTCTAGATGATTTAATCAAAGTTTTTCGAGAAAGTGGGTTGACAAGGTTACCCGTGTTCAAAGGAACATTAGATTCACCAATTGGGATGATTCATCTAAAAGACTTGGCTTTGAAGCATGGTTTTTCAAAAGCTGCAACTAAGTTAATTCTTTCTAAAATGGTTCGCCCAGTTTTGTTTGCTCCACCATCAATGCCAGTCTTGGTTCTTTTGCAGAAAATGCAGTCAGAACGAATTCATATGGCTTTAGTCATTGATGAGTATGGCGGTGTAGATGGTTTGGTGACTTTAGAGGACTTAATTGAGACTATAATTGGTGAAATAGAAGACGAGCATGATTTGGAAGAGGATGCGTTCTGGGTCGTCGAAAAGCAGAACGTGATCTTGGTAAAGGCTAAAGCTCCTTTGGTCGAATTTCAGGAATTTATAGGCCTATCTTTAACTTCAGAGACAGAGGAGGATGAAATTGATACATTGGGTGGGCTGGTCTCTCAGTTATGTGGGCATGTTCCCGTAAGAGGTGAGGTGATTATGCATAATTCTGGGGTTGAGTTCGAAGTTTTGGAAGCCGATCCGAGGCGAATAAAAAGATTAAGGGTGAGCTTGCCCGAAAATGAAAAGAACTGAATTAAGGCTTACAAATTTCAAAGTATTTATTGCAGCTTTTATCACGGGCTGTTTCGTTGCTTTTGGTCATGCCCCGTGGGGCTTTCTCTCTCTCTCAATCATGGGATTGGTCGGTTTTTTTGCAGTAGCAAACTATTTTAAGTCTAATTCAATTGAAAAGATAATTTTTGCCTTTGGATTTGGTTATTTTAGTTTGACGATGCATTGGGTGGTTCAACCTTTTTTAATTGAAACAAAATATTACGGTTGGTTAGCACCCTTTGGTTTTTTAACCCTTGTAACTTTGTGCTCTTCTTTTTGGACTATTACTACCTATTTTGTATTATCTCTTAACCGCAATTTTTTATCCTTGAGCATTGCATTTTCACTGACACTGGGCGAATTTATTCGATCTTATGCTTTTTCTGGATTTCCGTGGGGTCTAGTTGGATATATTTGGCTTGATACCCCGCTTTCTCAACTAGCAGCGTGGATTGGGCCGCTTGGATTAACGGGGTTTACTTTTCTAATTGTTGGGATGCCATTTTCAATTAATAATTCCTTTAAAGTAATACCAACGTTGGGTGCTATTTTTTTAGTGTCAATCATGATGGTCGTCTTACACATGGATATCATAGAGCAGCCATTTTCAAAAAAAGTGGTCAGGTTGGTTCAGCCAAATGCTGTTCAAGAGAAGAAATGGGATCCGCGTTTTGCCCCTATCTACTTTAAAAAACTACTTTCATTGTCATCAAAGCAACCTAGTGAAAATCTCGATCTTATAGTTTGGCCAGAGACGGCAATTGTCCCTTGGCTTAATGAGGCATCTAAAGAGTTGGAGACGATTAGCGACAGTATTCCTTTGGGAGCAGACCTAATATTAGGGATTAGAAGTTATGAAAAAAACAAAATATTTAATAGTTTGATTTTGTTGAGTAGCGATGGTGTGGTTAAAGCGAAATATGACAAATATCATCTTGTTCCATTCGGAGAATATATTCCAGTTTTAAGATTTTTAAGTGATCATAATATTTTATTTGAATATAATTATGATGCTTTTGGATTTTCTTCTGGGAGTGGAGCAGAAATACTATCTTCTAAGATTGGTCTTTTTAGGCCTCTTATTTGTTATGAGGCAATATTTTTTCAAGAAATTGATAATAATCTTAGGCCAAATTTTTTGGTCAACTTGACAAATGATGGTTGGTTAGGCAGTTGGGCTGGACCAGAGCAGCATTTACAACAAGTTCGAATGCGCGCTATAGAGCAGGGTTTGCCAGTAATTCGATCTGCAAATACTGGTATTTCCGCTGTTATTGATCCTTATGGAAACGTTATAGACAGTGTACCGTTGGGCTCTGATGGTTATGTTGATGTTAATTTACCCTCACGGTTGAATGAAACGCTGTATTCCAAACTTGGTGAAACTTTTTTCTTAATTCTTTTGTTCTTTTGGTTCTTGACTCTACTGGTGTTTAGAAAAAAGTTTTAGACTTGACGATGGGTATTGAAAGAGCTAACGAGATCACAATGTTCTACAACGGCTTCCTGACGTAGGGCAATTCTTTTTTGGAGCAAATCATGTCAAGAAATAATTATTTGTTTACTTCTGAATCTGTGTCGGAAGGTCATCCAGATAAACTTTGTGATAGGGTATCAGATTCGATTCTTGATGCCTTTTTGTCAGAAGAAGCTTTAGCACGTGTAGCTTGTGAAACTTTTGCGACCACAAATAGGGTAGTTGTAGGAGGAGAAGTTGGTCTGTCCAGCGAAGAAAAATTGAAAAGCTTTATGGGTAAGATTGATGGAATTGTTAGAGATTGTGTTAAGGATATAGGTTATGAGCAAGATGGGTTTCATTGGCAAAATTTAACTGTGCATAATTATTTGCACCCACAATCTGCTCACATTGCACAGGGTGTAGATAATCAGGGGGCTGGTGATCAAGGGATAATGTTTGGTTATGCTGTAAATGAGACTGAGGCACTAATGCCTGCGCCAATACAATATAGCCATGCTATTTTACTTAATTTAGCCAAGGCGCGTAAAAATGGAGAACTTCCCCAACTTGGACCTGATGCAAAATCTCAACTCACCGTTTGTTATGAAAATGGCAAGCCAGTGGGGGTTACATCTATAGTGTTATCTTCTCAGCATCTGGACGAGAAGATGAGTTCTGAAGATGTTAAGGAATTGGTTAAGCCATATATAATGAATACATTACCTGGCGGCTGGGTATCGAATGAAACAGAATGGCATGTAAATCCTACAGGTGCCTTTGTTATTGGGGGACCAGATGGCGATGCTGGGTTAACAGGTCGAAAAATCATTGTTGATACTTATGGAGGAGCTGCGCCTCATGGCGGTGGTGCATTTTCTGGAAAAGATCCTACTAAAGTGGATAGATCTGCTGCTTACGCTGCCCGCTATTTGGCAAAAAATGTTGTCGCTTCAGGGCTTGCAGCTAAGTGTACGATACAATTAGCTTATGCAATCGGTGTTGCCCAACCTTTATCAATTTATTGTGATACTCATGGGACTGGCAATGTTGAAGAGCATAGACTTGAGCTGATTTTAAAAGACATAATGGATCTTACACCAACTGGTATAAGAGATCATTTGCAACTCGCATCTCCAATATATTCTAGAACAGCAGCTTATGGTCATTTTGGTAGGTCGCCTGACGAAACGGGTGGATTTTCTTGGGAGAAAACAGATTTAGTTGAATTGATAAATAATAGCTTGTGAGAATGTAAAAGGTTGGAAGTGTATTTATTTAAACTCCTTGAAAACTATTGGATTAATCAAAGCTTAATCTAGTGGAAAAAAAATGGAGGAATAATTTTGGGCGACGTAGGGGTAAAGCCCTAAGAAATTCTCAGAAATTTTATATGCAGGATGTGGAAAAATATTGCCCTTATGGCATCCGGTTATCCGAAAATCCAAACAGGAACAAAATTAAATTTTTCAATAATGAGAATCCGGTATGGCTGGAAATTGGATTTGGCTCCGGTGAACATTTGTTTTTTCAAGCCCATAATAATCCGACTGTAAATTTTATAGGTTGTGAACCTTACATAAATGGTGTTGCTACATTACTTGGAAAATTGCAAAGCCAAAATCTAAAAAACGTGATAATATACCCTGGTGATGTGCGAGATTTAATGGATGTAATGGACGAACAAACATTGGACCAAGTTTTTTTACTTTATCCGGACCCTTGGCCAAAAAGAAGACATCATAAAAGAAGATTTGTATCAAAAGCATTTTTAGACCCACTGATTCCTTTGATTAAAACTGGAGGGGAATTATATATCGCAACTGATATAGGAGACTATGTGCGCCAAACATTGTTAAGTATAAGAGCCTATGATAACCTTTTGTGGACAGCAGAAGGGCCTAAAAGCTGGCGAGTTCCTTGGCAAAACTGGGTTAAGACGCGATATGAAAGAAAAGCCATTGCCGCTGGTCGGCGCTCATATTATCTAACTTTTCGAAAGTTTTAATTAATATGAGTTAAGAATCTTAACTTAAGAGGGTGGTTCATGGATTTAAATGGAAAAGCGATAAGTTTTTCGGCATCTAAGAATGGATCTTTACGGGGCTCGGCAGATATCCCTGGAGATAAGTCAATATCTCATAGAGCTTTAATTATTGGCTCATTGGCTTTTGGGGAAACTAAGATCAGTGGTTTATTGGACTCATTTGATGTTATGAGCACCGCTGCTGCGATGCGATTGCTCGGAGCCAAAATCTATAAACACAATGATGGAGACTGGATCGTAAGCGGTGTTGGTGTTGGTGGGTTTGTTTCTCCAGAAGATATTATTGATTGTGGAAATTCTGGTACCTCAGTTCGATTGATTATGGGTGTAGCTTCCACGTGTGACATTAGTGTGACTTTTACTGGCGATTCATCATTACGAACTCGTCCGATGAAAAGAATTGTTGAGCCACTTCGAGAATTTGGGGCAAACGTTTATGGTCGAAACAAAAATACTTTACCTTTAACTTTAGTTGGAGCGAAGAATCCATTACCTATTGATTACATTAGCCCTCATTCGTCAGCTCAAGTAAAGTCAGCAGTGCTTTTAGCGGGTCTAAATGCTCCAGGTGAAACCAGTTTTATTGAGACCACACTAACGAGAGATCATTCTGAACGCATGCTCAATGCTTTTGGTGCTAAAATTAAAACAGAAAAAACAAAAGAGGGATGGGTAACGGTATTAAAAGGTCATCCAGAGCTTAAGGCTCAGAATTTAAGGATCAACCGGGACCCATCATCTGCAGCTTTTATTGTTTGTGCGGCACTGATTGTTAACGACTCAGATGTTTTTGTGCCTAATATAAATTTAAATCCAACCAGAAACGGTATTTATGAAACATTAGTTGAAATGGGCGCTGATATAACTTTTGAAAATCAGCGTGAAGATAATGGTGAGCCAATTGCAGACATTAGAGCACGTTACTCACCAGAGATGAAAGGAGTGGACGTTCCCGAAAATAGGGCTCCGTCTATGATTGATGAATATCCAATATTAGCGTGTGTTGCAGCGTGCGCCGCTGGTCGAACTAAATTTTTTGGGGTTGGTGAGTTACGTGTTAAGGAATCAGATAGGATTTCTTCTATTGCGAATGGATTAAGAAAATGTGGAGTGTCTGTTTTTGATGATAAAGATTCGATGGAAATTTTTGGTAATGGTGCGGGGTCAGTTTCTGGTGGTGTTTTATGTGAGAGTAACTTAGATCATAGGGTGGCAATGTCATTCTTGTGTCTTGGATTGGCATCAAAAAATAAAATCACTGTAGATGATGTACGCTCGATTGATACGAGTTTTCCAAGCTTCTTTACTTTAATGACAAACCTTGGTGCGGAAATGAGGAGAGAACCTCTTTGAAATTCGTAATTGCAATAGATGGGCCTGCCGCGGCGGGAAAAGGAACGATAGCGGCAAATTTAGTTAAAAAATTTAAATTTGCTTATCTTGACACTGGTCTCTTGTATCGAGCAGTTGCTTCAAAATCGCTAGATGAGGGAGTTAAACCTGAGATTGCAGCATCGAATTTGACGCAAAATGATTTAATGAAATCCAATCTTCGTGATCCAGTTATTTCAAAAGAATCTTCAAAAATTGCGACTATTCCTGAAGTAAGATCCTGCTTGCAGAGTTTTCAAATAGAATTTTCCAAAAAATCTGGGGGTGTAATTTTGGATGGTCGTGATATTGGCACAGTTATTTGTCCAGATGCAGATATTAAATTTTTCATCTGTGCAACTGTGCAAGTAAGGGCTCGTAGGCGTTACATTGAATTGCTTGGAAGAGGTGTGAAAACTAATTTGGCAAAAGTTAGTGAGGATATTATTAGGCGAGATGAAATTGATTCTAAACGAGATCATTCGCCATTAATCAAAGCTACTGATGCTATTTTAATTGATACATCATTACTGTCCATTGAGCAGGCGTTTAAGATGGTAGAAGAATGTGTTAAGAAAGAGCTTAAAAAAAGTGATCCTTAAGTCTTTTGCTTGTGTCCTTGTTAAATCTGTTTTATAAGCCGCCGAATTACGACTTTGGACTGCCATATAAGCTTTTAAAAGATAAGTGCTTTGCTGCTTTATTGCTTGTCTCTAGTTTGTGTCAAGAAACCAAAAGACCCGGGGATACAACTCTGTGGCCAGAAAAATAAATAAAAGGAAATAGACCGTATGTCTGCATCTGTTACTATGGAGGATTTCGAAACACTCCTTAATGAAAGTTTCGAACTTGATGTTCCAAAAGAAGGTTCTGTGGTTAAAGGTACTGTGATAGCAATTGAGGCTGGACAGGCTATAATCGATATTGGGTTTAAAATGGAAGGTCGAGTGGAGCTAAAAGAATTTGCAAATCCTGGGGAAGCTCCAGAAATAAATGTGAGTGATAAAGTAGAGGTTTACCTTGAACGAGTGGAAAATTCAAAAGGGGAAGCTGTAATATCGCGAGAAAAGGCAAGACGTGAAGAAGCCTGGGATCGAATGGAAAAAGCATATAGTGAGGAAGTTAGGGTAGATGGAGCTATCTTTGGACGTGTAAAAGGTGGTTTTACGGTCGATCTTGGTGGAGCAGTCGCATTTCTACCAGGTTCCCAGGTCGATGTTCGGCCTGTTCGTGACGCTTCTACATTAATGGGAATGAAGCAACCTTTTCAAATATTAAAAATGGATCGACGACGCGGTAATATTGTGGTTTCACGAAGGGCTATTTTAGAGGAATCACGTGCCGAGCAAAGGGCTGAGGTCGTTGGTAAATTGGCAGAGGGTGACTCTGTTGAGGGCGTTGTTAAGAATATTACTGAGTATGGTGCTTTTATTGATCTAGGAGGGGTCGACGGCTTATTACATGTGACTGACATGGCTTGGCGGAGAATTAATCATCCATCTGAAATACTTACGATCGGCGAAACAATAAATGTCCAGGTTATAAAAATTAACAAAGATACTCACAGAATAAGTCTTGGCATGAAGCAGTTAGAAGAGGATCCATGGAATGTCGTTGCGGCTTCCTATCCATTGGAATCTGTTCATACTGGTCGTGTAACAAATATTACCGATTATGGCGCATTTGTTGAGCTTGCAGCAGGTGTTGAAGGGTTAGTACACGTTTCAGAAATGTCCTGGACAAAAAAGAATGTGCATCCAGGAAAGATAGTTTCTACATCTCAAGAAGTAGAAGTTATGGTCTTGGAAATTGATGATGCAAAACGGAGAGTTTCTTTAGGTCTGAAGCAAACTCAAGGTAATCCTTGGGAGAGTTTTGAAAAACTACATCCTGTTGGCAGCCAAGTAGAAGGCGAAATTAAGAATATTACGGAATTTGGTTTGTTCATAGGACTCGAAGATGACATCGATGGTATGGTTCATCTATCTGATATTGATTGGAATAAATCGGGTGAAGAAGCTATAAAGGATTATAAGAAAGGTGACTTGGTAAAAGCTGGAGTGTCAGAAATTGATGTTGAAAAAGAGCGCATTTCTTTAAGCATTAAGATGCTTGGATCTGATCAATTTGTGGAGGCTGTCGACGGAGTTAAACGTGGTGCAGTCATAACCGTTGAAGTTACTTCAATAGAAGAAGGGGGAATTGAAGTTAATTTTAATGGGATGAAATCATTTATTCGCCGCTCTGATTTATCTCGAGATAGGTCTGAACAAAGACCTGATAAGTTTTCGGTAGGCGATAAGATAGACGCCCGAGTTACAAGTCTTGATTCTAAATCACGTAAGCTTGGACTTTCCATTAAAGCTCGGGAAATTGCAGAAGAAAAAGAAGCTGTTGAGCAATATGGATCTACTGACTCGGGTGCTTCCTTAGGGGATATCCTGGGAGCAGCTCTTAAAGACCAAGACGAAAAATGATATGGTGATTTGGCGCAATGACTTTTGCGTCAAATTTCGAATCGTTTTTGAAAAAAAGTTATAGAAAGCAATTGGTGTGGAGTTTCATGCCCTTATTTCTTTTTATTTTTTGGAAAATATGTTTTTTGGGATAAAAATATTGTAATTATTACATTATCTCTTTAACAACCTATTCCCACTTCGCATTAAATCTGTAACAATCCTTCGACAACGATAAAAATATTTTAATGGGGGTTGGAATGATACGTTCTGAACTAGTGCAAAAAATTGCTGATGAGAACCCACATTTGTATCAGAAGGATGTGGAAAGAATAGTGGGCACAATATTTGATGAGATTATAAATGCCATGGCGGCAGGAGATCGAGTCGAGTTGAGGGGTTTTGGAGCCTTTTCAGTTAAGAAGCGTAAAGCTAGATTAGGACGTAATCCCAGAACCGGCGAAGCAGTTAATGTAGCGGAGAAGCATGTAGCATTTTTTAAGACTGGGAAGTTATTACGGGATCGACTTAATAGGATTTAACTAATTCTGGAAGGGATCGATTTTTGAAGTACCTAAAATTGCTAATATTGACTATTGTTGGAATAATATTGATTATTTTCGCCATATCAAACAATCAAATTATTGAGGTTCGTATTCTTCCTGATAATTTTGGTGGGTTTGTGGGATTAAAGCCAATTTATTCTCTTCCCTTTTTTGTGATACTTTATCCTACATTGGTGCTCGGACTTTTACTTGGATTTTTTTTCGAATACTTTAGAGAGCGCAAATATAGGGTTAAGTTGAAGCAAGCTAACAAAGATATAAAATTTTTACAGAGTGAAAAGAAAAAGTTAAAGTCCAGAAATTCAGATGGTGATTCTGAAATATTGAATTTGATCGATAGAGATTAATGTTAAATTAGAGAAAGTTAGTGACCAAATGATTAAGGTTAAAATTTGTGGACTGACTACTGAATCATCTGTAGCGCAATCGGTTAGGTGTGGAGCAAGTTTTATTGGTTTTGTGTTTTATAAAAAATCCCCAAGAAATATAAATTTGAATATAGCAAGCCAACTGTCAAAATTAATTCCTGGCACTGTAAAAAAGGTTGGTTTATTCGTGGACCCAACGATTGGAGACTTGGAAAAAAGCATAACAAAGATCTCTTTAGATTATATTCAGTTACACGGCGATGAGACCCCTGATCATGTTCGGAGGATCAGAGAGATTTTTAATATTCCAATCATTAAGGCTATTGGCGTCTCGGAAGAATCAGATCTGGAGGAGATCGAAAAATATGAGGAAATTTGTGATCAATTGTTAATAGATACCAAACCTTCGCCAAACATGTCATTACCAGGCGGTAATGGTGCTGTTTTTGATTGGGAATTGATATCAAATAAACGTTTTTATCTGCCGTGGTTTCTTGCGGGTGGATTAAACTCTTCTAATGTTTGCGAGGCTATAAGGGTTTCTGGAGCTACACAAGTTGATGTTTCCTCTGGTGTGGAAATCAGTGCAGGAATAAAAGATAATTTAAGAATAGCAGATTTTATTACTGCAGTAAAAAAGAGAGTATAAATGGAAGAGAGTCTTTTTAATAGTTTTATGAATGGTCCTGATCAAAATGGAAGATTTGGGAAATTTGGTGGAAGGTTTGTATCTGAAACCCTTATGCCGTTGATTTTAGATCTTGAGACGGAGTATGAGCGGGCTAAAACGGATGAGTCTTTTTGGGCTGAGATGGGTCATTTATGGACGCATTATGTAGGTAGGCCATCACCATTATATTTTGCTGAGAGATTGACTGAATATCTCGATGGTGCAAAAATATACATGAAACGTGATGAGTTGAATCATACGGGAGCACATAAAATAAATAACGTTTTGGGCCAAATTTTATTAGCTCGACGTATGGGAAAAAAACGCATTATTGCTGAGACAGGTGCTGGTCAGCATGGCGTAGCGACAGCTACTGTGTGTGCTCGTTTTGGACTAAAATGTATTGTTTATATGGGTGCGCATGATGTAGAAAGACAGGCGCCGAATGTGTTCAGAATGAAGCTTTTGGGAGCTGAAGTTATTCCTGTAACGTCAGGGCGTGGAACTCTGAAAGATGCGATGAACGATGCCCTTCGAGATTGGGTAACTAACGTGTCTGAAACATTTTATTGCATAGGGACGGTTGCAGGTCCCCATCCTTACCCAGCGATGGTGCGCGATTTTCAAGCTATAATAGGTAAAGAAGTTCGAGAGCAAATCCAATTAGCTGAAGGAGATGGGGTTTTGCCTGATACTTTAGTGGCGGCGATTGGAGGAGGATCTAACGCTATGGGGCTATTCTACCCTTTCTTGGATGACTCTGATGTGACAATAATAGGTGTTGAAGCTGGCGGGAAAGGGGTGAATGAAAATATGGAGCACTGTGCGTCCCTAACTGGTGGGCGTCCGGGAGTTTTACACGGAAATAGAACTTATCTTTTGCAAGATCAAGATGGGCAGATTCTTGAGGGATTTTCGATTTCTGCTGGTCTAGATTATCCTGGCATAGGGCCAGAGCATAGCTGGCTTCATGAGATAGGAAGAGCAAAGTATGTCAGCATCACTGATCAGGAAGCCTTGGAAGCCTTTAAACTATGTTGTTTGCAAGAAGGCATTATTCCTGCTTTGGAACCTAGCCATGCACTTGCTCATGTCTTAAAAATTGCTCCAACCTTACCAAAAGAGCATGTGATTGTGATGAATATGTGTGGAAGAGGTGATAAAGATATTTTTACCGTTGCTAAGGCTCTTGATATTGATATCAGTGAGTAAGCTTGTTTATCTTTACTGACGGCTAATCATTTTTGTACTGTAAGAGTATTTCTAGGCTTATTACTTCTAAAGCTTTTTTATGGGTGGCTTTGGTTTTAATTTTTGGGGCAACCCCTTCAACATGTGCTTGAAGAAATCTTGAAGCGCATAAGCACCAGTTGTCTCCATTCTTCAGGCCTGGAAAGTTAAATTCAGGCTTTGGAGTTGATAAATCATTACCCAGATATTTTGAGTATGCAAGAAATTCGTCTGTCATGATTGCGCATACTGTGTGACTTCCTTGATCTTCACTACATGTGTCGCAAGCCCCGTTTCTAAAAAAACCAGTTTTTGGCGTTGTGGAACAAGATTCTAATTGCTCCCCAAATATATTTATCGATTTGTCTATATTTATCGTCAATACTGCTCCTCCAATATGCTATTTATTTGATTATACTATTTAATAAGTCTTTAAAGGAAGGTAGGACTTTCGCTTGAAGTTTATTATTGGTGGATTCTGACTTAATAGCAACTTTCCCTAATTTTTGATTAATTGAATTAATAAATTTTTTAATATCCTTATTTGCCAAAATCTCAAAATCTTCTGTGATAAGATTTATAACATTATCAATTGTATATTTATCTTTTTCCGAGAAATTGCTTAAGACATAATTTGCTATTTGGCTGTTATTCACTGGACGGTCGATACCTATTCTTAATCTCAAATATTCTGTACTAATTTGTTGATCAATCGATCTCAGTCCATTGTGACCCCCATGACCTCCACCAACTTTTACTTTGATTTTACCGACTTTTAAATCCAAGTCATCATGTACTACCACCAAATCATCGGAATTTAACTTAAAAAACAGAAAAAGCTCTTTTATCGCAAAGCCCGAGTTGTTCATATATGTTTCTGGCTTTACCAGTAGGATTTTGTTGGATTTTATTAAACCCTCTGAAATCTTAGATTGAAACTTTCTTCGCCAAGGGCCAAAATTATTTTTCTTTGCAATTAAGTCAATTGCTTTGAAGCCAACATTATGTCGGTTTCTATCATATTTCTTTCCCGGATTGCCTAGGCCTACGATTACTTGCAAATTAATTACTCACTGTGAAAACTGCATTCCCAATAGATTCTACAAGATAAATCTTTATTAGCAAAACTAATTTGGTATTTTTTTGGAGGGATTAATAATTCAATCCCTCCAATAAGCGAAACTGACTTATTCTTCTGAATTTTCGTCAGAACTTTCTTTATTATCTTCTTCTGTTTCTTCAATGCCACCATCATCTTGTCCACTAACATCTTCGTCATCAGTTGACTTGAGTGCAGATGGAGCAGAAATATTGGCTATTACGAAGTCCCGGTCAGTAATCATAGCTCTCGAACCTTCTGGAAGCTCGATGTTAGATATGGTTATGCCATCACCAATTTCTAATCCGTCTAAATCTGCTATTAGCTTCTCCGGTATGTCACTTGCTGTAACTTTTAATTCCACCTCGGTTCGAACAATGGTAAGAACTCCACCTTTTTTCAATCCTGGCGATTGTTCCTCATTGATAAATTCTACTGGAATAAACAAGTTTACTCTTGATGAGCGACGTAACCTCATTAGGTCTAAATGTGTCGGTAAGTCTTTAACTATATGCCTCTGAACGTTCCTACATATCACTCTGACGTCTTCTTGTCCTTCGACTTTTAGATTAAATAAAGTAGACAGAAATCTACCTGCTTTAACCATTTTATATAATTCATTATATCTAAAATTGATTGGTTGAGGATCCACTCCTCCACCATAAACCACTCCAGGCACTAAACCTTCTCTTCTTGCTTTTCGGGCGGCCCCCTTGCCTGTCCCCAAACGTGCTGTGGCATTTAAGTTTGGTAAATTTTCAGCCATAATTAGTCTCCAATAAATAATGCAGTTTATCCTCCAAGGGTGCATAACCTGCGTGAGATCTGTCCAATACGGGATTGTTAGTAAATTGGAAAGAGGCTTTTTTAAAAATAATAAAATTAATAAAAAAAGAACAGGCAATTGTAGTCCACCTGTTCTTTTTTAAACATAAGAACTTCTCACCTTTGGTGATTAAACCGATATTATTGCTTTTTTTGTTTGTTAGCTAATCTAGCTTTTGAAGTGATTTCTGAACGATGAATTCCTAGATCAGATAAATCTCTATCTGATAGCTTATTTAGTTCTTTAATTGTAAGGGCGATTGATCTTGCTCTGAAATAATTTTCTAAAACAATTTTAATTTTTTTTACAAATTGCTGCCTAATATTATTTGTGATTGGTAAGTCTGATATTACTGCCATTATTTTTAGCCTTTTAATTTCTTGTTGTGCTGCTTACTTAGGATCAAATCCTGAAAATAAAAATAGATAATAAGGCAAAACCGATATGCAATTAACGCATAACAACAGCTTTTATGATTGCAGATCTTTTCAATTTATTGTCATTAGCTTTTTTTAGAAAGAAATGGTTTAGTCAGAGTGGGTCGTTAAATATCAGCTGAACTAACAGTGTACGACTCAATTAATTAATAATATGTTAAAAAAAATTTAGAAAAGTGACAATTATGAACGACTTGAAGAGTAAAATTTTAGAGGTATTAGCGACTATATCGACACCAAATGGAAAAAATATGGTTTCAGCTGACATTATTAGGGCTTTAAATATCTCGCATGGAGATGTTAGTTTTGTAATCGAAGTAGAGGGATCTGAAGTTTCAGCATTTAGTGAAATCGTAAAAAGGGCTAAAAAGGAAATAAATGAAATTGATGGAGTTTCTGATGTTTCAATTGTCCTTACCTCACATATAAAAGAGGCTAAACCAGTGTCGTCAAGTCCTCCAAACTTAACCATTGGTGGTCATCCAAAGCCACAAAAAGACGCAAATGTAGTAGAGGGAATAGATCGCATTATAGCGATTGCTTCAGGCAAAGGAGGTGTTGGTAAGTCAACATTGTCAAGCAATTTAGCAGTTGCCCTCTCACGAAAAGGTCGTCGAGTCGGTTTATTAGATGCAGATATTTATGGTCCATCTCAACCCAGAATGATGGGGGTGAGCACACGGCCATCTTCTCCAGATGGGAAAACTATCATACCGATACAAGCGCACGGTGTTACGATGATGTCTATTGGCTTAATGTTGGAGGAGGATCAGGCCGTGGTCTGGCGCGGTCCAATGCTTATGGGGGCCCTTCAACAAATGCTTGGTCAAGTACAATGGGGAAACCTTGATATATTGATTGTGGATTTGCCACCTGGAACTGGAGATGTACAACTGACATTGGCTCAGAAAACAAAGGTAACCGGTGCGATAATTATTTCAACACCTCAAGATATCGCTCTTTTGGATGCACGAAAAGCATTAAATATGTTTGCAAAAACAAAAACACCAATATTGGGAATGGTTGAAAATATGTCTACATATATTTGTCCAGCTTGTGGTAATGAGGCTGATCTTTTTGGGTCAGATGGGGTTAAGAAAGAGTCGGCAAAGCAAAACTTACCTTTTTTAGGGCAAATCCCTTTAGACCTTAATATTAGATTATCCTCTGACAATGGCAAACCGCTAGCTCTTTCAGATTCTTCTGCTGCCTCAGCATATATGGCCTTAGCAGAAAAGCTTATTCTTGGTAATATGGCTTGATATTTACATTCTTAGGGTAACCGAATCGTTGGATATTTTTACTAGTTTCAGTACATAAAAGAACACTGTTCTCTTTTTGTTCCATTTAAGAAGCTTTTATATTTATTTTTTTTTGATTAATTAATCTGAACTTGTTTACCATATATAGTGGTGTGTTATTAATTTTTTACTAAATAAGCCAAAATTCCATCATTTAATGACTCGTTTAACATTCTAAAACCCTAAATTTAGATTTATACCCTAAAAATCCCCTTGATTTCCATAATTTCCCATGGCATCCCTATTGTACGATAAAGACGGGACGCTTAAGAGGGCATCAAGATCCTCACGCAAAGTCAGGTTTCATACGGGCCCCGCTTAATTGTCGTTGATGGTTTGATAAAAACGCGAGCAGACACCCCCCCCAGGTGGCGATTATCAAACCGGTCCATTAGGACGAAAGCGGCGGATCGAGCTTCGGCAGCAGCACGATCCGCCGTCATTCATTTAAAGGTCAAAGGTAATGGTAATTATTAGATGACAAGACGGTTTAGAGGCGAGAGTATTCATAAAGTAGACGGAAAAGGTCGAGTTTCCATTCCTGCTGCGTTTCGTCGTGTTTTAGAAGAAAATGATCCGGAATGGACTTCAGGATTGAACCCTAACCTAATTATTGTTTATGGGAGTACAAAAAGAAAGTTTTTGGAAGGTTTTAGCGTTGCCTCGATTAATGAGGTTGATGACAGAATTGCGGCTTTACCAAGAGGTTCCAAGTCAAGACGGGTACTGGAAAGAATGTTTTCAGGGCAAGCGTTACACACTAACATCGATGAAACTGGCCGCCTTGTTTTGCCTCAAAGAATTAGAGATAAAGTAGGGATTGTTTCAGACGCTATATTTGTGGCTTCTGGCGATACATTCCAAATTTGGCAACCTGATGCTTATTCAGCTCATGAAGCTGAAATTGACCATTGGTACACTAGCCAGGATGTTGACTTTGATCCTTTAACACTTCTGGAAAATGAAAGTGTGGATTGATGGCAAATCCAGGAGTTCAGGAAAACACTGAATATCCAAGACATATCCCAGTTTTGTTGAATGATTTTGTTGGTCAGTTAAAACCTTTTTCTGGTGTATGGATTGATGGAACTTTTGGGGATGGTGGATATAGTAAAATGTTACTAGAATCTGATGCTAAAAGTGTTATTGCGATTGATCGAGATCCATCCGTTACCTCTGCTGCGACGGTGTTGATAAAGCAATTTCCATCCAGGTTTTTTTTCGCTAATGACCGATTCAGTAAACTAGCGGATGTAGCTCAATCGGCTGGCTTTGAAACTGTGGATGGCGTGCTGTTGGATTTGGGTGTCAGTTCCATGCAAATTGACCACGCAAATCGGGGATTTTCTTTTAAAAAAAATGGACCGTTAGATATGAGGATGAGTGGCTCTGGTTTGTCTGCATTTGATGTAGTGAATAATTTTTCAGAGAAAGATTTAGCTAACATTATCTATAACTTTGGTGAGGAAAGATTGTCTCGGCGGATTGCGAATAGCATCGTTAAAGAAAGAAAAAATAAAGAAATTGATTCAACCGAAACTTTGGCGCGCTTGATTTCTGATTGTTTTCCTAAATATAAACATTCCAAAACTCATCCAGCCACCAGAACATTTCAAGCTTTAAGAATTTTTGTAAATAATGAATTAGAAGAATTAGTAGAGGCTTTAGAAGCGGCGGAGCGTATTTTATCCCCCAATGGTATCTTAGCTGTGATTACCTTTCACTCGCTGGAGGACAGGATTGTAAAAAGATTTATCAAACTCAAATCTGAAATCTATCCTAAGGTTAATCGACATCAACCAACACAGCTAAAATTCCAGCCAAGTTTTGAAAAATTTGCAAAAAAGAAAATGGTAGCTTCTAAAGCTGAAGTTAAGGCAAATAGTCGAGCTCGATCAGCTAAATTGCGGATCGCAAGGAAACTAAAATCTGATATCGCTCCTATAGAAAAAAATTTGTTGGGATTGCCAATTATCAGTATCGGAGCTCAAATAAGATGAAAAGTATAACTTATATTCTTGTCACTATAACAGTAATAAGCCTTGCGTTTTGGGCTTACCAAGAAAGTTATAGAGCTAAGTCAACTTTAAATTTGATAAGAACTGTCAATAAAGACATTCATTTTATTCAAGAAAAGTTAGGTGTTTTGAGAGTTGAATGGGCGTACTTAAATCGACCGGATAGATTAAGAGCTTTAGCAGATCTAAATTTTGAAAAATTAAGGCTGATAGAATTAAATACAAAACATTTTGATGATTTGATGATTATAGGAGTAAAAAAACAAAATTTATCATCAAAAACAGCAGATGTATTAAATCAAACTAATTTTAATTCTGATGCTGCAGAGATCAGCCAATGAAAAGAAGACCATTAAGACCGATTAGCGAAGTAATTTTTGTTCGCAAAAAAGGACAAAACCCTAATAACATCGAAAAAGAAAATATACGACAAAGACACTTAAGGATGGAGAGGTTTGCGAGAATTAGAAGTGAAAGTAGGTTGTTAGTATTGGCAGGGTTTTTATTAGTGTCTTTCATTGGGATAGCTTTTAAAATGGGCTTAGTTTCAATGACGACGCCGATCGAACCAGTCGCCTCGTCTCAAATGCTTAAACCTTCAACGAAAAGAGCTGATATTCTTGATAGAAATGGCTCAATACTTGCAACAAATTTAATTACGAATGCGCTATATGCTAAACCAAGGATGATGATAAATAGGAACTTTGCAGCCGGAGAATTGGCTAAGATCTTCCCGGAGCTAAAATTCGAAAAGCTTTTAAAATTACTGGGTAGTGACAGGAAATTCGTCTGGATCAAGCGTAAAATATCACCAGAGCAAATGCAGGCAGTTCATGAATTGGGAGAGCCAGGCTTAAGATTTGGACCAAGAGAAATGCGACTTTATCCTAATGGGCGGTTAGCCAGCCATGTATTAGGTGGGGTAAATTTCGGGAAAGAGGGCGTTAATTCGGCGGAGTTGGTTGGTATCGCCGGTGTAGAATTAAAATTTGATCAGTTTTTACAAGATAATTTAGGAAAAGGAGTTCCTCTCATTTTATCTTTAGATTTAGGCATTCAAAGTGCTGTGGAGCA
This sequence comes from Paracoccaceae bacterium, assembly GCA_029246285.1. Taxonomy (GTDB): domain Bacteria; phylum Pseudomonadota; class Alphaproteobacteria; order Rhodobacterales; family Rhodobacteraceae. The sequence goes on from JAQWNW010000022.1 coordinate 148,521, forward strand.
TGTGCTCTCTGGGGGGATGAAATTAATGAATGCAAAGGGAGCTACGGCGGTTTTGATGGACATTCATTCAGGAGAAATTTTATCAATGGTATCATTGCCGGATTTTGATCCTAATGACCGTATCTTAAGTGGTAAGGGTAAAAAAGGATCTGAAAACCCATTGTTTAATAAATCTGTGCAAGGGCTTTATGAGTTAGGATCGGTCTTCAAAGTATTTACTGCTGCAGCTGTTTTGGAGGATGGTCTTGTTAAGCCAGATACTCTTGTTGATACTACCAGTCCAATTTGGTGGGGCAAACATAAAATAAGTAACTATCATAGGTTGCCCGATGAATTATCTTTTACAGATGTGCTTGTCGAAAGTTCAAATACTGGAACTTCAAGGTTGGCAAAGGAGCTGGGCGCAACTCGTCAAAAAGAGTTCCTGAAAAGTTTGGGATTTTTTGATAACACAGGCATTGAGTTAGTAGAAGCAAGTCATATCAAATCGAAATACCCAGCAAATTGGAGTGAGATTTCGACAATGACCATTTCGTATGGGCATGGTATTTCTTCTTCCCCGTTACATGTCGCTTCTGCTTTTGCAACATTGTTAAATGGTGGAACGAAGGTAAGACCAACTTTACTGAATAGGAATTCGCAAAACGCTAAAGGGGACCGGATAATATCAACCAATGTCTCTAACGAATTGATAAAAATCTTACATCAAGTTGTCGATAGAGGTACAGCAAGTGCAGCTAACGTGGATGGTTATTCTGTCGCTGGTAAAACAGGTACTGCCAACAAAGTAAAACCTAATGGTGGGTATTATAAGAAAAAAAATATAACAACTTTTGCATCTGTATTTCCAGTTGAGAGACCAAAATATGTTTTGCTTGTAACCTTGGATGAACCTAATATTTTAACTGGTAAGAAATCTAGAAGAACTGCTGGGTGGACCGCTGCGCCAATTGCATCAGAAATTATTTTTCGTGTTGCACCTTTATTGGGAATCAAGCCAAATTTTCAAACTGAAGAAAATGATAATTTATTGCTAGTTGGTAATTAGGAGATTTCAGTGCAATCAGAGAACAGAGGAATAACGTCTCTCCGTGACTTAGGTTTGATTTCTGATCAAGAAAAAAATGTTGAAATAACGGGATTATCCGTAGACAGCAAAAAAATAGAAAATGGTTTTTTATTCATAGCTTTGAATGGTTCAAAAAAGCATGGCGCTGAATATACAAAAGAAGCTATAAGAAATGGGGCCACTGCTGTATTGACTGATAAGTTAGGTCTAAAAGTTATCGAAAACCTTGGCTCATCATTAAATTGTCCTTGTATTATATCACAAAACCCACGTTTGGATTTATCCAAGTTGTCTAGGTTTTTTTGGAATAAACAGCCTGAAACTATGATTGCGGTAACAGGTACCAATGGCAAAACCTCTGTTACAAACTTTGTAAGGCAAATATGGAGCTTTTTAGGTTACAAATCTGTCAATATTGGTACGAACGGTGTTGATGGTGATTATTATAGTGATATCAAACTGACTACACCAGAACCTATAACTTTACATAAACTACTTGATACGTTGTCAAAAAATAACATTTCTCATTGTTCAATGGAGGCTTCATCTCATGGTTTATCACAGTTTAGGCTTGATTCTGTAAATCTGTGTGCTGCTGCTTTTACGAACTTTTCTCACGACCATCTTGATTATCATAAAACTTTTGATGATTATTTTGAGTCTAAAATGCGCTTGTTTGAGGGTGTATTAAGTAAAAATGGGACAGCTGTAATTTTTACAGATAATGATACAGGAGAAATCGTAAAAAATCGCTGTGATAAGATTGGTTTAAAAACTTTTACAATTGGTTCTGGAAGTGAAAATAACATAATCATTGATAAGGTTAAATCTGATCAAATTGGTCAAACTGTTAGATTCAAGTACGCAAATTCCCATTACCAGTTTAGAATGGAGTTAGTGGGACGTTTCCAAGTGAATAATGTATTGATGGCACTTAGCCTTGCAATTGTTTTGGGCGAAGACGTCAATCAAGTAAAAAATCTTTTACATTTACTAAAGCCCGTACCAGGCAGAATGCAATTAGCAGGATTGCGTCAAAATGGTGCCCCGATATTTGTTGATTATGCTCATACACCAGACGCTTTAATGAATGCCTTGGTTTCTTTACGGCAGCACGTATTGGGTCGTTTAATTGTTATATTTGGTGCTGGAGGTGATAGAGACCAAAACAAGAGGGTTTTAATGGGTCGAGTGGCAAGTCAGCACGCAGATGTAATTTATGTAACTGATGATAATCCGCGTGGAGAGGATCCTCAACTTATAAGAAATGCTATTTTAGCTGGTTGTCCGCAGGGAATAGAAATTGGCGATCGCGCCGAAGCTATTCTAGTTAGCGTTGCTGAGCTTAAGGATGGGGATGCATTGCTGATAGCAGGCAAAGGTCATGAAACTGATCAAATTATAGGAGATATGGCTTTCCCATTTAATGATATCGAACAGGCGAGTATGGCCATTGAAATATTAGATAGAAACTAAATAAATGGCTCTTTGGACTTCATCGGAAATAAAAAAAATCACTGGTGGCGCTGGTTCTGATGATTGGACGGTTGATGGAATTTCAATTGACTCAAGAACATTGCAAAAAGGTGATCTTTTTGTCGCTCTTACAGATAAAAGGGATGGGCATGCTTTCCTGGATAAAGCCTTTGAAAATGGTGCGGCAGCGGCACTTGTCTCTCATATTCCAGAAGGATTAACTGGCGATTCTAGATTAATTTTAGTTAAGGATGTTTTAGAAGCTTTAAAGGAACTGGCATTTGCTGCTAGAGAGCGTTTCTCAGGTAAGTTAATAGCGGTAACAGGCTCTGTCGGCAAAACTTCAACAAAAGAAATGCTAAGTATAGCGTTGACGGCTCAGGGAATAGTTCATGCATCCGATAAAAGCTTTAATAATCACTGGGGAGTGCCATTAACTTTGGCCCGTATGCCAAAAAATACGGAGTTTGCGATTATTGAAATGGGGATGAATCAACAAGGTGAAATAAGAGCTCATAGTTTATTATCTAGACCGCATGTAGCCTTAATTACTGAAGTTAAGAAGGTTCATATGTCAAACTTTAGAAAACTGGAAGAAATAGCCTTGGCTAAATCAGAAATCTTTTCTGGTTTAGAGGCGGGTGGTTTAGCTTTAGTTAATTCAGATATTGAGCACATATCTACGATAGAAAGCTCTCTAAAGGGCTTACCGGTTACACTTCAGAAATTTGGTATGAATGGGCCAGACTGGATTTTAGATCAATTAAATATTAAGGATCGTTCCTTGGAGGTTAAGGCAATACAAGGATCAACAAAATTTAAATTTGAGTTAAATTCTCTTGGCCAACATTTTGCATCAAATGGGCTTGCGGCTCTTGCTGCCGTGAGTTTGATAGGGGCTGACAAAAATGTAGCCATTAAACAGTTGCAAAATTGGCTTCCTATGCAAGGGCGTGGTCAACATATCGAAGTTAATGTTATTAAGGGTTGTTCGACTTATTGCTTTGACCTTATTGATGACTCTTATAATAGCAATCCCACATCGTTACGAGCTGGTTTTAAACTATTAGACTCATTATGGGACTCCAAGAAAGTTTCAAACCAAGACAAAGGAAGAAAGATAGCTATTTTAGGTGATATGTTAGAGCTAGGCCCTGATGAGATTACGATTCATAGAAGTATTGCAAATTGGGATGAAATAAGTGGTATCAAAAAATTTTATTTGGTTGGAGAGCTTATGAAAAGTTTGTTTGAAGCTCTTCCATCTGATGGGAATAAATTTTGGTTTTCTAGTTCTGATGAGTTAAATAAAGTTATAGTTGAAGAAATATCAATGGCTGATGTGATATTAGTTAAAGGGTCAAAGAATTCAAATATGGGGAAAGTCGTCTCCAAGTTAAAAAGTATCAATCATCCATCCAATTAGATTGGGATTAAAAAGGGGTTAGTTAATGTTTTACCAACTTATTTATTTTTCTGATGGAGGTGATTTTTTCAATTTGTTCAGATATATCACATTTAGATCTGGTGGAGCTTTTTTTACAGCCCTTATATTTGGATTTGTTTTTGGCCAACCACTTATAAATTTACTTAAAAGAACTCAGGGTCAAGGACAACCAATAAGAGATGATGGGCCAGAAAGGCATCTGAAGGACAAGAAAGGTACTCCAACTATGGGAGGAGTATTAATCCTGGGCGCTTTGATTGTGTCTACATTACTTTGGGCAAAATTATCAAATCCATATATATGGATTGTTCTGTTTGTAACGTTTTCATTCGGATTGATAGGGTTTTTCGATGATTATCAGAAGGTAAAAAAACAGAATGTTAATGGGATCTCTGGTTTGATTAGATTGATATTAGGATTGATAATCGCAGCTATTGGTGGTTATGCGGCTTCACAATTTCACCCAGGTGAACTACAAAATACGATCGCACTACCTATCTTAAAGAATCTACTTTTAGATATTGGTATCTTTTTTATTCCTTTTTC
>JAQWNW010000073.1 GCA_029246285.1 Paracoccaceae bacterium
TGCGTTTGATAAATTCAACGGGAGTAGTGCATCTCTTAGGTAAATCCATAAATGATATGAACAAAAAGAATTTGAAATCAATTAGATCTGATATCCAAATGGTGTTCCAAGATCCTTACGGAAGTTTGTCTCCCAGAATGACGATTTTACAGATTATTTCTGAAGGTTTATTGATTCACAGTAAGCTTAGTAAATCTGATATTGAAAATAAAGTGATTGGCGTAATAGAAGAAGTGGGTTTAGAAAAATCGATGATTAATAGGTATCCACATGAATTTTCTGGTGGTCAACGTCAAAGAATTGCTATTGCGCGCTCGATTATATTAAAGCCAAGTTTAATAATTCTTGATGAGCCAACGTCGGCATTGGATAAAACTGTTCAGGTGCAAATCGTTAATTTACTTAAGGACCTTCAAGAAAAATATGGTCTTACATATATTTTTATAAGTCATGATTTAAAAGTTATTAAAGCTCTTAGTCATAACATAGTGGTTATGAGAAATGGCAATATAGTCGAGGAGGGTAAAAGCTCAGATATTTTTACTGATCCAAAAAATGAGTATACTCAGGCCTTATTGAAAGCAGCATTTGGTTAAACTAAATTTAAAATATTTATTGCGGTATTAATATTTTAAGAAGTGGGGCCTAAAGCTTCGCAGCTTTGAAAATTGCGTGCTTTTAATTTAACGCAAATTTTCTCAGCATTACCTTTCGATAGGTTAGTAAATCTTGCTTCGAAACCTCCTTGCCCCTGAACGACAATTCTTTTTGCCCCTGCCAAGAGTGAAATCTCATGTAGCGCCGCCCTCAACAGAAGTTTTTCCGCTTGAAAGCGTGTATTATGGTTTCCTAAGTCTATTTTCCAATTTTTTATACTGGGTTCAGACGATCTTGATACCACGATTAAATCTTTCTTCTCACTCCACGTATCGGATGATACAAGCTGACGAGTGTTCGTAACTTTGACAAGATTTTTTGAAAGAGAAATCTTTACGGTGTTAGCGATATCTTGAGCCATTGCTAGTAGAATATCGTTTTCAGTATTACCATTTTTAGCAATAGGGCGTAAACTTTTTGCTACACGGATATTATATTCTTGCTCTTTTAGTAACTGGTAAGGTATGCGCTTTGGTGGAATTAAGGGTGAAGTTGCAGATGTGCGTTTAAACCCCAAATCTAATAATTTTGCTGCCTGTTTATTCCGTGTTAACGTGGATTTTCCACCAAAAACAGTAGCAATAATTCTCTTATTTTCGCGTTTGGCGGAAGCTACTAGGTTAAATCCTGCCTTGTGCGTATAACCAGTTTTTATGCCATCTGCACCATTATAGGCGGAAAGAAATTTTCTATTGGTATTTCTGACTTGTTGAAGGCTTGCATCAGTTTTTTTTCTTTTGAAAATTTTATAATATCCGGGATAATCATACATTAGGTGTCGACCTAGAATTGTCATGTCTCGAGCTGTTGATAGATGCCCGTTTTCGGTCAAGCCATGTGCATTCTTAAAAGTTGAGCGCGTCATTCCCAGACTTTTTGCAGTTCTATTCATGCGACGAGCAAAGGCTGCTTCAGATCCAGATATGGCTTCCCCTATGGCAGTGGCAGCGTCATTTGCAGATTTGATGGCAGCCGCTCTAATTAAATATCTTAATGAGATTTTTTGACCGGTTCTCAACCCTAATTTTGAAGGTCTTTCATTTGCCGCTTTTCGTGATATTACAACTTTTTTATCAACATCGATTTCACCGTTTTCTATTGCTTCAAAAGCAATGTATAGTGTCATCATTTTTGTCAGAGATGCAGGATGTAATCTAGTATCAGCATTGCGCGTGCGTAAGATCTCTCCAGAACGAGCATCCATTACAACGTCTGCATATGGGGCGCTGATAGCTATCGACGACATTGTCAAAATAGCCATTGCCACAAATAAGAATAACATTTTTAATTTTAGCCAGGTCTTCAAAAAGCCCGCCCTTTTCTGCCTCTTTGCCGCCTTTTGGCGATCTGATTTCCAAAAAAGTTAACATAAGTATTCTGTGTAGTAAACCATTATACAGTACTCATTTGGAAAAGGTTAACTTTAACGAATTTTATTATATTTTTAATTTGGTTACGTTTAGTTATCTGGAAAGTAATGGTATATTTGATATAATTTAAAAGGCCTTATATATAGCCTGGTAAGTGAGTCGATTATTAATGCAATGGAGTCTATAGCTTTGAAAAAGATACTATGTTCGATAGGGGATCAGGAAGATAGTGACACTGTCTTGGAATCTAAAACCCAAATAAAAACTGAAAAACCTCCTTTATACAAAGTTCTTTTACTGAATGATGACTATACCCCTATGGAATTTGTGGTGTATGTTTTGGAGAGGTTCTTTGGTATGAATAGCTCAAAGGCAGCGGAAATAATGTTAGCGGTTCACAAGAAAGGAGTTGCCGTTGTTGGAGTGTTTGCATTTGAAATTGCAGAAACAAAAGTGGCTCAAGTCATGGATTGTGCCTCTCAAAACCAACATCCGCTTCAATGCACTATGGAGAAAGAATGAGTATGAACTTATTCGCAGCATATGCAAAAGCCTGACAGATTAACTGAAATTGTAAATCAGATTTCAATCGGTCTGCCAAGACAATTTAAAATAACAATCTTTAATGCTGAAGCAGAGAATTCTTATGAATTTACAACCTCTCCTGAGTTAGTATTAATTCAGTCTTTCGCACCATTTTTTGATAAATTACTGAATCGTTATAAAGTTTACCCAGATATGACGGATGTCACAGATATTTCCGTTGTAAACATACCAAAATCTAAAATAGAAGGTTTCGGAAATATAGCGAAAGCAGTCAAGCTAACAGAACATTATGTAATAATTAATGGAAGAAAAACAGAGGGTATAGATAGTTATTTAAAAAAGATTAGCGCGTTAGTAGATATTTCATCTGTGGTCACTAAAGGTCATGGAAAGGCTTTTTGTTTCGATCCCAAGAAAATCAAGGCTAAATTTCTAAAGGACTGGGAAGAAAAGTCAAAGATAACGAAAAATGAAGCAGGGTTTTTTAGTGCGGAAGGAACTTTTTCACCGAAGGTAGTTGATCTTGGGAGTAAAGAGTTAGCAAATTTCTTTTGTAACAAGTTGCATGGGCGTGTTGCTGATTTGGGCGCTGGTTGGGGTTGGTTATCTTTTGAAGCACTAAAGCAAAATATTGACAAGCTAGATTTATATGAGGCTAATTACACAAGTTTTAGATGTTCTAAGTTAAATATAGAAGATAAGAGGGTAAATTATTTTTGGATAGATGTTATGAAGATAGAAAAGAATAACTCTTATGATGTCGTTATTATGAATCCTCCCTTTCATATTGGACATAAGTCTGATCCAAATTTAGGGATAAATTTTATAAGAAAAGCTGCAGAAATTTTAAATCGTGGTGGACAATTATTTATGGTCGCAAACCGCAAGTTGCCCTACGAGAAGGAAGTTAATAAACTATTTAAAAATATTGAGATACATCAAGGTTATTCTGGGTTTAAAATTATAAAAGCCACAAAGCCAATATAACTGATTATATAGTGAGATATTCCAACTTGGGGGATTATAAATGTCTGTTTCAATCTTAGGTAAGACCGCCATAGTCACGGGTGCTGCAAATGGTGTGGGGTTAGCAATTTCCAGACATTTCGTCCAGCAAGGAGCAAATGTAGTATTGGCTGACATGGATGAAGATAGCTTGAAAAGTGAGGTCAATTCATTGGAAATTGAGAAGGGTAAAGCAATTTCTTTTTCAGGTGATTTGCGTGAAAAATTGACCCAAGCTAATTTGCTTTCAGCCACAATTGACGAATTTGACAGAGTGGATATTCTAGTTAACGCAAGCAGACAATTCTTGATCTCAGATCCACTAAATTCAGAAGAGGACTCGTTCGAAACTTTATTGAGTCAAAATTTAATAACCAATCTGCGCATTAGTCAGCTTATTGCAAAGCGGATGATCCACCAGGCTAAAATCATTGAGGATGTTTCAGAGTGCGTTGGAAGTATCATTAATTTAACGTCCATGGCTGGGCGTCGAGCTCAACCAGAAATTTTGGGTTATTCTGTAAGCTGTGCGGCAGTGGAGCAATTAACTAGATCCTTAGCTGTTGCTTTGGCAAGTCATTCAATTAGAGTTAATGCTGTTTGCTTTGGCTCTGTAATGAGTGGGTCTTTAAAGGATTCGTTAAAAGCCAATGGCCATTTGCGAGAAAAAATTATTAGTGCGACTCCATTAAGACGTATAGGAGAAGCGAAAGAGGTAGCCGACGCCGTGCAGTATTTAGCATCAAATAGTGCATCTTTTGTTACAGGCCAAATTCTAACAGTAGATGGTGGTCGAACTCAAGTAGATGCTGCCGACGTTTTTATTCATTGATAGAAATTCTTTTGAGTTTTTGTATTAATTTTTCTAAACCATCTGAGAATTCAGATCGGTTTTTTTTCGAAAATGTTACATTTTTATTTTTGAGAAAATGATTTGCTGACCTCAACTCATGCATCAAGTTTCGGGTAGCCAATGTTGAGCCAATATTGCTTGGGTTAAGTTCTTTCCCATAAGGTGTCATGGCAAAAGCTCCTAATTTGATCGCATCAGAAGCAAGTGGTATATCATACGTAACAATTATATCTAAATTTTCTAACCGATTTAAAATCCATTTGTCTGCAACGTCTAAACCAGTTTCTACTATAATAGTTTCGACTAAGGGATTTGGGTTTAATCTAATTCCACCATTTGAAACAACAAATACTTTTATTTTATGTCTAGATGCTATTTTTATTATTTCATTTTTGACTGGGCAAGCATCGGCATCAATATAAATAATCATTTAGCCTCAGAATATTAAGGATTTTCTTGAAAACAATAAGTTTTTAATTAACGATAAAGAGCTTCGGCATGAAAAGAAATATGATCTTCCATGAAAGAAGAGATGAAAAAATAGCTATGATCATAACCTTCTTGAATTCGGTATAAACCTGCTTGTTTTTTTTCAATCATCGCTTCAGATATCGCATTTGGCCTTAATAAATCCCAAAATTGATCTGCTGAACCCTGATCTATTAAGATCGGACCAGGAAATCCATTTTTTCGCATCAAGAGACTTGCATCATAATCTTGCCATTTAACCTGGTCTTCCCCTAGATAGGCAGTAAATTGTTTTATTCCCCAATCACTTTTTGTAGGATTTGTAATGGGTGAAAAAGCGGAGACACTTCTATAAGTTTTAGGAAAGGTAAATGCCATTGTTAAGGCTCCATGGCCACCCATTGAATGGCCCATTATAGATTGCCTATTTTCATCTAAGGATAAATTATTAAATACTAATTCTGGTAATTCGTTTGTTATATAATCCCACATATTAAAATTTTTTGACCAAGGATCATTGGTAGCATTAACATAGAATCCGGCGCCTTGACCAAGATCAAACGATTGATCATCAGGAATTTTATCACCTCTTGGTGAAGTATCTGGAAATATTAGTGCTATACCTTGCTCAGCAGCCCAAACTTGTGCACCCGACTTTGTCATCGCATTTTCATGAGTACATGTTAAGCCTGATAAATACCATAAAATTGGAACTTTATTATTTGAGGCTTCTTCTGGTAAAAAGACTCCAAAAGTCATTTCACAATCATTTGATTTTGAAAAGTGAGAATAAACCTCTTGCGTCCCACCAAATGCTTTGTTTTCTGATATTTTTTTCATATAGCCTTAACCCTTCAATTATTTTTTACATTATTTAATAAGATTCTTTTTACTTTGCTGATTTTCTTAAAATAATCTTATTTATTCCTTGCTGAAATTGTTAAACATTACCAATGCGTCTATTAAACCATCAGTTGGATGATGAAATGCCAAAGGTAAGCGCCCAACAATCTCAAAACCGACGCTCTTCCAAAGGTTGATAGCATTTTTATTGTTACTTACAACAAAATTAAATTGCATACCTTTAAAGCCCATTTTTTTGGCTAAATTTAAGCTATGGTTAACCATTAGGCGACCATACCCATTTCCCGCTAGTCCAGATCTTACTATGAACCCACAATTGCAGATATGATCTCCACCACCCTCTTGATTGGGACAAATATAATAAGATCCCATTACTTTTGTATCATTTTCTATAATGTAACAACTATGTTTTCCATACATCCAGTTTTTTATAGCCGTGTTGCGCTTAGTATTTTTTCTAATTGCATAAGTTTCACCATTGCGAATTATTGGCTTCAATATTGACCAAATTTGTTCTTCATCATCAGATATGGCTTTTCTGATTGAGGAATTAATAATAGAGGGATTTTGGAGATTTTTTTTCAATTTTTTGATAACTTTTAAATCAAATTTACTTTAGATAATCGTTGAACTAACTATAGATAGATATATTGTATCAAACGTACCATAGTTTTTAACTTTGAGTATAAGAAAATTGTTTGGATTTAAACCATGGTTTTTAAAAAAAAATATTTAAACTCATTTTCTTGTGTAATGCTCCTTTTTTTGGTGAGTTGTGAAGATCTTTATTTTACGGAGCAAGAGATTGTAGAAGTAGAGCCAATCTTTGTATGTGAAGAGGAGGCATATTTAGATTTAAAAGGACAAAGCAAAGAGTCCTTAGGAATATTGCTTGAATTGATCAAATTTAATGGTGACTTGCGAATTATTCCTCATGATGGATATATACCGATGGATTTTATTCCTAATCGTTTAACAATCACTTTGGATGAGAACGAAAATATAAGTAGAATTTTTTGTGGCTAATTAGTTCTTAAATACCTACGTCAATAATCGCTCGAGCCAATTTAGAAAGCGTTTTTTTGTTAAGACCTGCGATATTTACCCTGCTGTCTTCAATCATATATATGGCGTGTTTTTCTCTCATATTTAAAACTTGATCTTTGGTAGCTCCAAGAAGAGAAAACATACCTCTGTGAGTCTCTAAAAAGTCAAATCTGTTGGATCGCGATTCTTTTCTGAGTTCCTCAGCTAATGATTTTCTAATATCCAGCATATTTAATCGCATTTCGTTTAACTCTTTTATCCAACTTGATTTGAGTTCCTCATTTTTTAAAATCAAAGTTACTAATTTTCCACCATGATCGGGTGGAAAGGAAAAGTTTTGTCTATTTAAAAATGCTAAGGTGCTACTAGAAATGTTTTTTATTTTTTCGTTTTCTGAGATTGTAAATAAAATTCCTGTTCTTTCTCTATAGATCCCAAAATTTTTTGAGCAACTTGCAGCTAAAATTACTTCTTTGCATTTCTTGGCCAATAACCTTACACCATAGGCGTCTTCATCTAAACCGTCTCCAAAACCTTGATAAGCCAGATCAATAAGAGGCACTAATTGATTATTACACAAAAATTTTTGTAATTCTTTCCACTGTTCGTTATTTAGGTTGGCGCCTGTAGGATTATGACAACATCCATGCAATAATATTATATCTCCTGGTTTTGTGTCTTTTAAGCTCTCCATCATTCCGTCGAAATTTAGTTCGCAGGTTTTCTTATCAAAATATATATATTCAGAATATGGGATATTTAAAAATTTTAAGATTGAAATATGATTGGGCCATGTAGGATTTGAGATCCATATTTTTGAATTTGGTGATGCTAATCTAATGAGCTCAAAAGCCTGTCTTATGGCTCCAGTTCCACCAGGAGTATGAGCAGTTGAAATTGTATCTTCAGAAACACAATCGCTGAAGATCAACTCTTTCATTACAGTTTGGAAATCTGAGTCGCCTGTTAGCTTTGTATAAGATTTTGTTGTTTCTTGTTCCCAAAGAATTTTTTCTGCTTTTTTTACAGCGTTGATTATCGGTGTTTGACCATTTTCATTTTTATAAACGCCTATACCAAGGTCTAGCTTATTAGCTCGAGTGTCTTCTTTGAAAGTCTGCATTAAATCTAAGATCTTATCAGGTGGCTGTTGCTGTAGTTGTTCTAGCATTATTAACCTTTATCAACTTTCAAATCTTTATACATACCCCACTCACTCCAAGATCCATCGTAAAGTGAATGATTTTTATAACCTGCTATTTCTAGGGCTAAATTCAAAATTGCTGCAGTTACACCTGAGCCACAAGTTGTAATAATTGCTTTTGTTGTATCTATTCCATGGTCGGTTAAAATTTCTCTGATTAGATTTTGGGATTTCATAGTGCCGTCTCTATTTAAAAGTATCTCATAGTGAAGATTTTTTGACCCAGGGATATGTCCTGAGCGTAATCCTGGTCTTGGCTCGTCTTCTTCACCTTTAAATCTAGAGATGCTCCTTGCATCTAGAATTGTTGCGGTGGAAAGCTTTGAGCATGCGGCTACTTGAGTAACATCTCTAATAAGGGAGGCTTGGTATTGTACTGTAATATGTCTCTCTCTTAAGATAGGATTAATATTATCAGTTGGATTGTTTTCAGATATCCATTTTGGTAAACCACCATCTAAAACAGCAACATTGTTTTTTCCAAATAGCTTAAACATCCACCAAACCCGTGCGGAGGAAAATATTCCTTGGCCATCATATACGACGATTTGATGTCCGTCCCCTATTCCCATTGATTTCATTCGACTGATAAATTTTTGGGCAGATGGCACCATATGTGGAAGTTCATTATTTGAGTCACTAATTTCGTCGATATCAAAAAAACGTGCGCCTGGTATGTGTTTTTGATTATATTCTTCAAACCCATTACGATTCATTTTTGGTAGATACCAACTTCCATCAAGAATTCTTAAATCAGGATCTTTAAGGTGTTTTAACAGCCAAGATGTAGAAACAAGAGTTTGTGGATTATCTGACAACATGATTTGCCTAAAATATTTGTTTTCTGAGCTTTATCTTTGGTTAACCAAGGTTTCAAGGCTTCTATCAGACAATATTAAGGATAACCTTCTTTTTATTAATTTTGAGAGCGTAATAAACGGGCTTTTTGTTTTTGCCAGTCTCTTTTCTTTTCTGTTTCCCGCTTATCAATTGTTCTTTTGCCCTTGGCGATAGCAACTTTTAATTTAGCTTTTCCTTCATGATTAAAATATAATACTAACGGCACTAAAGTCATGCCTTCACGAGCACTGGCAGACCACAGACGTGAAAGCTCACGTTTTGAAACAAGCAATTTACGCCGTCTACGTTCTTCATGTTTAAAAGTTTTGGCCTGATTATAAGGCGCTATATAGCTGTTGATTAGCCACAATTCACCATCTTCGATGCTTGCGTAGCTATCTGCGATATTACTCCCACCAACGCGTAACGATTTTACCTCTGATCCCTCTAGTATGATACCACATTCAACATCGTACTCAATCGTATAATTATATCTTGCTTTTCGATTTTCGGACACAACTTTATAGTTTTTTTTATCTTTCATTTGCGCTGTACTAACTCTCATTTCAAGAATAGTAATTTTTTCTTCTGTGTTAAAATAAAAAGTTATTTCTGTCAGAGAAATAAAAAATTAAGATTTCTAAGGATTTTTTTACAATTATAAAATGTCTGCATGTTCCATTGCTGCTTGTATTTGTTTTTTTGTGTCATCCTGTAGGCCTGTTAATGGTGCTCTCACTTCTGTTGAGCAAATGCCAAGAAGTGAAAGTCCATATTTAGCTCCACAAAGTCCAGGCTCCGTAAAGATTGCTTGATGTAAAGGCATTAATTTGTCTGTTAGTTTAAGTGCTTTTGAAAAATCACCATTTAAAGTAGCTTCTTGAAATTGAAAACACAAACGAGGAGCGACATTTGCTGTAACTGAAATGCATCCAACGCCACCATGTGCGTTAAAACCCAAGGCAGTTGCATCTTCGCCAGATAATTGAATAAAATCTTTTCCACAACTTATTCTTTGCTGTGGTACTCTAGATAGATCGCCAGTAGCATCTTTTACACCAATTATTCGAGGTAATTTTGCTAATTCACCCATAGTTTTTGGAGTCATATCAACAGATGAACGACCAGGTATATTATAAATTATAATTGGAATATTTGCTGCTGAATGAGCCTGAGAGAAGTGTTCAATCAATCCAAATTGTGTTGGCTTGTTATAATATGGTGTTACAACTAATCCTGCATTTGCTCCTACTGCTTCTGCATGGCGCATAAATCTTATTGTCTCCATAGTATTGTTTGATCCCGCACCTGCAATGACTGGTACTCTGCCAGCAGCGGCTTTAACCACACTTTCAACCACGCTTTCATGTTCTTCGTGAGATAAAGTGGGACTTTCACCTGTTGTTCCAACGGGTACTAATCCATTAGATCCTTCAGTTATTTGCCAATCGACTAAATTTTTTAGGGCAACTTTGTCGATTTCTCCCTTTGAAAACGGGGTAACCAATGCGGTAATTGATCCTTTGAACATAATCATTGCTCCCAATCTTAATCTTTTCTATTAAAAATATAACAAAATGCTTTCTACTATGGATTGCCAAGAAACGACAATGAAATCAAGAGTAGGTTAATATCTTACTTTTAGGAAATGTAGTCATGAATCCTACTAGGACTAAAATATTTGTGATATTTGCTTGGGTTGGAATTAGCATATTTAATGCCGGACCGGCATTGTCTTCGAATTTTAATATTGAAAAAAAGACAGTACAGAAGATTTTATATGCCCTTGATAAGAATCAGTGGAGCAAAGCATCGGTATTATCTGAAAATTTGGATGATCCGGTGTTAAAAACTTATGTTAGTTGGTTTAAATTACGAAAAGGGCTTGGGTCTTTTGAAGATTATGTTGCATTTTTAAAAAAATATGATCACTGGCCAGGCTTAAGGCTTTTAAGACAACAAGGTGAAGCCAAAATAAAAATAAGCACTGAACCCTCATTGGTTGTTAGTTATTTTGAAAATAATAATCCTTATACTGGCTTTGGTTCAATGAAATTGATTGAAGCATTTGAAGAATTGAGTTTGAACCATAAAGTTTCTAAGGAAATAAATCGTGCGTGGCTGAATTTGGCGCTTGAAAGGAAAGAGTTTAATTTTCTCAAAAATAAATACAAGAATAAAACCATCTTAATAGCGTCAGAGCGTGTTGATTTTTTGCTATGGAATGGAATGACCTCGCAGGCCAAGCGACTTATAAATTATTTAGGCAAGGACATTCGTACTTTGACTAAAGCTAGAATTTCGTTACGAAATCAAAGTTATGGAGTGGATTCTCTTATAAGTAAGGTACCTGCTAATTTAAAAGAAGATCCAGGATTGGCATATGAAAGATTTATTTGGAGAGCTCGAAAAGGACGAATTGATAGTGCAACAGAGATATTAAAGAAATATAGTCAGTCTAAAGAAAAGTTAAAGTTTCCCCTTAAGTGGTCCAGAAAGAGAAGAGATTACGCTAGGCAGGCTATGAGAGATAATAAGAACGAATTAGCCTATTATTTAGCTTCAAACCATTTTGTGTCGGCTGGTTCTGATTACGCGGATTTGGAGTGGTTAGCTGGTTATATAAGTTTGACAAAGTTAAAAAAACCTTCAAAAGCGATAATGCATTTTAACAATTTTTTGAATGAGGTGGCAACGCCAATTTCTCTTGGACGAGCAGGATACTGGCTTGGTAGAGCCTACGAAGCAGAAAATAATTTATTACTATCAAATTACTACTATTCTTTGAGTTCGAATTATCAAAGTAGCTTTTATGGTCAATTGTCTTCTGAGAAAATTGATAAAAAATTAAGAAGAGAATTTTTCTTACCGCAGTATGAAAAGAATGTAGGGGAAACAGATTTCCAAGAAAGTGATTTATTTAGATTAGCCGTCCTTTTTCAAAATGTTAATAAGCAAGAATTATCGCGCAGATTTTTTTCTCATTTTGCCGAAAACTTAAATGAAACGGAGCATCTAAAGTTAACTAATTTTCTTGCTAATCTCAGAAATGATTATCTTGCTTTAGTCCTTTCCAAACAAGCGGCTCGCAATGGACATATATACGCCAGCACCTATTTTCCTGTACATGAAATGGCTAGCCTGTCATTAAAAGTTGCGCCAGAAATTGCCTTAGCTGTGGCGCGTCGTGAAAGTGAATTTAACTCAAACGCTATAAGTAGAGCAGGTGCTCGAGGTTTGATGCAATTGATGCCAAATACTGCAAAAAAAGTAGCTGATGATTTAAATCTGAAGTACTCTCTGAAACGCCTGAACACAGATTGGAAATATAATGTTAAATTAGGATCAGAATATATGCATTTTTTGTTACGTAAGTATGATGGTTCACTTCTCTTAGCTTTGGGAGCATATAATGCTGGTCCTTCAAGAATGGATGGTTGGATAAAAAAATACGGTGATCCACGGCAAAAGGGTATGGATTATGTCGATTGGATTGAACATATTCCTTTCAATGAGACTCGAAATTATATAATGAGGGTAATGGAGGCGTTACTAATTTATCGAATTAAATTAAATTATAATAACCCCCAGCCTGTTAGAATTCAGCTGTCTTTTAAAAAGTAGATTCTAAAATTAAAAACTTAGTTATTTTGAGGAATAATTTGCATTAATATGCCGGCAAACAATAAATACAGACTTGATAATGTTAATCCAATTAAGACAACTGGACCTGGGTCAAAATCTGCCCATGCGGCTAAACCTGCACAAAGCGTCCATAAAAAAGCGATAGGTAAATTTACAAGTTTCCATCTTTTTGTTCTAACTGGGTGAATAAATTCAACTGGAAGAAACATTGATAGTGTTAAGGCTATTACAATACCCAAGATTATCCAAAAATTTGGTGTCAATGCAAAGAATACTAAGATTACCATATTCCAACAACCGGGAAAGCCAGAAAATGAATTATCCTTTGTTTTCATTCGTGTATCGACAAAATAGATCACGCTACCGAATGTTATCACAATTATACAGACCCATCCTGTCCAATCTTTATCAAACAAACCACTTTTAAATAGAGCAAATGCTGGAATGAAAACATAAGTAAGGTAATCAATGATTAGATCTAATAAATAACCGTCATATTGAGGCGCAAAAGTTTTTACATTATATTTTCTTGCTAGTGGCCCATCTATACCATCAACAATAAAAGCAATTACGAGCCATACAAACATTGTGCTCCACTTTCCATCAACCGCAGCTAACATAGCTAACATAGCAAATACAGCACCAGTTGCAGTGAATAAATGAACGAATAGAGCTCGAATTTCGTTAGTCATATTTTGTTAATAAAACCAAATTGGAGAGATTGCAAAGGTATCAGGCTTTTGGATGAGCATTTTTATAAACGTTCATAAGTCTTTCTTGATTTACGGCCGTGTAGTTCTGGGTTGTGGATAAGGAAGAGTGTCCCAATAAATCTTGAATTGCTCGCAAATCACCACCTGCTTCTAACAAGTGGCTAGCAAAAGAATGCCGCATTGCGTGAGGTGTGACCGTTTTATCTAATCCTAGTTGCCGTCTCGCTTGCTCAGTTACTTTTTGAATAATTCTTGGGTTTAATGCACCGCCATGCACACCAATGAAAATAGGTCCATTCTTACGAATATTGAAGGGGCACAGCTTAACATAGTTATCTACAGCCTCTCTAGCAACTTTGAGTACAGGAATTAAACGCTCTTTATTGTTTTTACCAGTGATCCTTAAAATGGCAGGAAGTGGATAGTCTGATTGAGTTAAACTTAATGCTTCCGAAATTCGTAGACCACAACAGTATAGAAGAGTTAGTATGGCACCATCACGAGCAGAAACCCAATTTAATTCATTTTGTGACTCAACAGTTGCGATAAGATTTTTTGCTGTTTCTTTTTCTACTGGCCGAGGGAGCCTGCTCTTATACCTTGGAGAGCGAATTGCTAAGACGCCACTAGGGTCAAATCCTTCTTTTTCTGAAAACCATAAAAAAAACCCTTTAATTGCAGAAAGTTTTCTTGAAACTGATCGCGATGTTAGGCCTTTTGTTCGTTCATAAGCTAACCATGCTCTCATATCTATCATCTCAATCGTTTTTAATTCTTTAGGAGAAATGTTGCTTTCGTAGTGTTTTGCCAAAAACTTAATAAACTTTGTTACGTCTGACCGATAAGCGTTTATGGTCTTATCAGATCTCCCTCCTAAAGCTTTTAACCATTCAAGCCAACTCTCTATTAAATTGGTTGTTTCCGTTTGAATGGTGACTAAGTTAGCCAACGTGCCATATTCCTTTCAAATACATTTGCAAAAAATGTCAGTAGCTCAGTCCCTTGACCAGGAGCAAATTTTGACTTTCGATTAGAGCCTAAAACCAAAAGTCCTCCAATATTGCTTTCATTAAAATCTAGTAAGAGCAAAGCTTCTGATAATATTTCACTATTAGCATTTTGGTAAAATTGGTGAGCGGCGTCTACATTATTGCGTAAGGTGACTGTTTGGGCGCCGAATTGACTATGGCCAGCTATATAATTTTTTATGCTATCTTCTTTAACAATAATAGTAACGGGATTAAGATTCTTAAGTAATGTTATGTTTTCGTTTATTACGTTGGTTTCTAACACCAGAGAAATATGTTCTACATTTAGAATTTCTTTAACTTCAGTTGAGAGTTTTTTTATAAAACTAGGAAAGTCATTTGGCTCCAATAACTTTAAGATAGCTCGTTGGATTTGATTGGCTCCAGATAAGTTTTCATATGCCATCGAAATTACATCGTTATGAGTATTTTCAATTTTCGCCAATCTGTTTTCGAGTTGCTTCATTGCGATGCCACGGAGATCTATAATGTTACTACCTAAGAGCTGATTTTGTGCTTTTACTAGCGCGTCCATAAGCATTGAATCTTCTAATATAATCTTAGGATCTGATAAGATTTTTTCTTTTAATTCACTAATTGGGGTTTTGTCACTCATATACTGGATCTCTGATTTTAAATTATTTTTTGACCGGTTTTCGCCCAATCTTTCGTAAATAACTCGAGCCCTTTGAAAGTTAATGGATGTTCAGCAAGTTGTTTCAAAACATTAGGAGGTGCCGTGATTACATCGGCACCTATTAAGGCGCATTGAGTAATGTGATTAACTGTGCGGATGGAGGCTCCAAGAATTTGAGTATCAAATTCAAAATTATCGTAGATTGTTCGTATTTCTGATATCAGATCCATTCCATCTATATTGATGTCGTCTAACCGTCCAATGAAAGGGGAGATAAAAGTAGCTCCCGCTTTAGCAGCTAATAATGCCTGATTTGCACTAAAGCATAGGGTAACATTAACCATGTAGCCCTCAGATGTTAATTCTTTGCAAGCTCTCAATCCATCCCAGGTTAAGGGTACTTTAACTGCAATATTGGATGCAATTTTAGCTAACTTCTCTCCTTCTTTTATCATGCTGCTTGCGTCAGTTGCTACAACCTCAGCACTTACAGGTCCCTTAACAAGCGAACAAATTTCCTTTGTTACTTCTATGATGTCTCTTCCAGATTTCATGATTAAAGATGGATTCGTTGTAACGCCATCTACCAGTCCCATTTCATTTAGTTCTGAAATGGCTTGAATGTCTGCGGTATCTATGAAGAATTTCATTATTTTTTCCTATTAATTTGAGCTGTTAGCCGGACGATTTTTCTGTCCTTATATATTATAAGTGATTAATATAGCAAAACTTATATTATTGTGAGTAAAATGAGTAAAAAAATTTGTTTCAATGAAAATGAGTTAGTAGGTGTATTAACTACAGAGCCAATCAATCGCGTTTTAGATTATTATTCTCCCAGTGGTGGTTGCAGGCTTGGAGATTTTGTTGAAGTATTCTTAGGTCCACGAAAAGTATTGGGTTGTGTTTGGTCTAAGGGTATTGGTGGCTATGATCCTTTAAAGATAAAGAGAATTAATCGTGTTTTAGATCTTGAGCCAATGCAAGAAGAAATGAGACTCTTTCTACACCGTGTCTCAAATTATACGTTGTCACCTATTTCAGGCATGTTAAGGCTAGCGCTACGAGGAAATTTTACTAGCCAAGTAAAAACTCACAAAAAAGTCTATTTCTTCTCGGGTAAAAACAATCATAAACAGTTAAAGATAACGCGGACAAGAAAGAGATTATTGGATTTTTTAACAAACAAAAAAACTAAGCACTTTTCTTTGAATGATCTTAGCTTTTTGTCTGGAGTATCAATTTCTGTTATACAAGGTTTGATAAAAAATGGACTAATTGAGGAAAAGAAAATTCCAATTGATTTTTCTTATCCAAAACTTTTCCCAGAATACTTAAGCCAGAAATTGTCAAATGAGCAATTGGCAGTAGTGAATCAGTTGAAAACTTTCCTAGTTGCGAAAGTCTACAGTACAACATTACTAAAAGGTGTCACTGGATCAGGAAAAACTGAAGTTTATCTTGAATTAGTAGCAGAGGCTTTGCGGTTGGGTAGGCAAGTCCTTGTTTTGCTTCCAGAAATAGCACTTACTTCGGCATTTATTGAAAAAGTGAAAACACGTTTTGGGAATAGCCCGGCTGAGTGGCATTCTGGCGTAACAAAAAGTGAAAAATATAGATGTTGGCGAATGATAGCGTCGGGAAATATCCAATTGGTAGTAGGAGCAAGGTCTGCTCTTTATTTGCCATTTAAGAAATTAGGCTTGATAGTTGTTGATGAGGAACATGACACCTCATATAAACAAGAAGACGGCATTTTATATAATGCTCGAGATATGGCTGTCTTAAGGGCTTCTTTAAATGAGGCTATGGTTGTGTTGGCATCTGCGACGCCTTCCCTTGAGACATGGGTAAATGCAAAGGTTGGCAAATATAATAGGTTGAACCTTGAAAATCGATATGGTGCAGCCAAATTACCAGAAATTTCATGTATTGATATGAGACTTGAGAAACTATCTCCAAATACGTGGATTTCTCCGAAATTAATTGAAGGCGTAAAGCGTAATTTAGAGAATGGTGAGCAATCGTTATTGTTTTTGAATAGAAGAGGTTATGCTCCCATAACAATATGTCAGGCTTGTGGGTTTCAAGTTGGTTGCGAAAAATGCGATGCTAGAATGACACTACATAGGTTTAGATCCATATTAATCTGTCA
Source organism: Paracoccaceae bacterium (assembly GCA_029246285.1). Lineage (GTDB taxonomy): Bacteria > Pseudomonadota > Alphaproteobacteria > Rhodobacterales > Rhodobacteraceae. The sequence goes on from JAQWNW010000073.1 coordinate 17,033, forward strand.
TCAATGTGGTGATACTAAACTGTTGATTGACGTGTGCCCAAATTGTAAGGCTTCAGGTTCTTTTAATGCTTTGGGCCCAGGGGTGGAAAGAATTGCAGAAGAGGCTTCAAAAGCTTTCCCCGATGCAAAACTGGCGCTATTATCTTCAGATATTTTAACACCTTCAGGATCGATCGATAAAATAATTGATAGCATTGAGAATGGTGAAGTTGATATAATTATTGGAACCCAATTGGTTGCTAAAGGACATAATTTCCCCCATTTATCGCTCGTTGGTGTAATTGATGCGGACCTTGGCCTGCAAGGGGCTGATTTAAGAGCTTCTGAAAAGACCTTTCAGTTAATAAAGCAAGTATCTGGGAGAGCTGGTAGGGATAAAACTAAGGGAATAGCTCTGTTGCAAACATATCAACCTGAGCACCCAGTAATGAGAGCTATATTATCTAATGACGATGAAAAGTTTTGGGAATCTGAAGCCAAACAGCGGAAAGAGGCGTTGGTACCACCTTTTGGAACAATGGCTGGTATTGTGATATCTGGAACTGATTTGCAGCAAGTAAATGAAATTTCCAATCAATTCGCCATAAATTTAGGTCCATTAAAAGACATTAATGCAAAGGTTTATGGTCCGGCGCCTGCTCCAATAGCTCGAATTAGGGGCAGGCATAGGATACGCTTGCTCATAAAAGTTGGAAACAAGAAAAATTTTCAAAAAGCGTTAGGTTCTTGGGCAAGTCAATTTAAATTGCCAGGAAATGTTAGATTATCAATTGATATTGACCCCCAAACTTTTTTTTAATTTGTGGTTACAGTACTTTCATATTGTTTGAAGAAGGGCGAATGATTAGTTAATAAGCGTTAGGGAATCAGTAAAATAACGTGTTAATTATGCCGAATTATCAAAATCAATTAAAAAATTACCATATTTAAAAGTAGCGAATAATGAACATATTATATAAAAAAGTAGCATTGATTGGATTGGGATTAATAGCTGGTTCAATAGGGCACGGATTGAAGAAAAATCAACTTTGTGAGACTATTGTTGGATATGCAAAGACAAACAAATCTAGGCAAAAATCGTTAGAATTAAATATTGTTGATGAAGTCTCTAATAGCGCCGCCACAGCCGTTATTGATGCTGATTTGGTGATAATTTCAACTCCTGTTGGAGTTATGGGCGATATAGCGAGAGAGATTTCCCCCTTTTTAAAGCCGGGGGCAACAGTAACAGACGTTGGATCTGTAAAAGAAAATGTGATTTCCTTAGTTAAACCTCACTTGCCAGCATCTGTGCATTTTATACCAGGACATCCTGTGGCTGGAACGGAAAGTTCAGGTCCTGAAGCTGGTTTCGCCGAATTATTTAATAATAGATGGTGCCTTTTAACTCCATTGGAGAACACAGATGAGCAAGCTTTAAAAAACTTAATCCAAATGTGGAGTATGATAGGTGCTCGAGTAGAAACTATGGACCCTAAGCATCATGATCTGGTTTTAGCCGTTACTTCCCATTCTCCACATTTAATCGCTTATACAATGGTTGGAGTAGCGGATGATTTGAGGAGAGTAACTAATTCAGAGGTTGTAAACTACTCTGCAGCTGGATTTAGAGATTTTACTCGAATAGCGGCTTCCGATCCTACTATGTGGCGTGATGTATTTTTGCATAATAAAGAAGCAACCCTTGAAATTCTTGGTCGTTTTACTGAAGAATTATTTTCTTTGCAGCGTGCTATAAGAAAAAGTGATGGTGATTTTTTGCATAATTATTTTACTAGAACTAGAGAAATACGTCGAAGTATTGTGGATGCTGGACAGGATACAGACTCACCAGATTTTGGTCGACAGGTTGCCTCAAAAGAAACAGACAAAAAATGAGAAGCATAAGTGTAAATACGGGTGGTATTTTTTTAACATGCTTCATTATTTTTTTTGGAGATCGTGCTCTGTCTCAGAATGTTTTAAAATCAATTGTGCCAACTACTCAAATCGTTGAATTCAATAATGAAAATGCAAAGCAATTTGTTAATAAAAAAAAATCACTGCATTTATTAGTTGAGAGTTCAGTTAGACCAAGTTTTCGTTTTTCAAACACAGTGTTGATAGATAATTTTTCTACGAGTGATATTATGAGCCAATATAAACAAAAAAATAAAAAAGTATCGCGAGTTTATATTATGGGTAATACAGTACCAATTTTTAAAAGTGTTATTCCTCGGATGCGTCCTCTATAATAGGGTCGCTTAATTGCTGATTAGACTTACATTTGTTTATTTATTGGAAAAAGTCTGCTATCCAAATTATCAGCTATAGATAATAATTTAATAAAATCGAGATTTAGAGTTTATTTTTTTTAAGGGTTTGGAAAAATCAATGGTGACAATAGAAGTAGAAAAAACTCGTCAATTCACACAACCGATCAGACAAATAGTAATAATGTTAACTATTTCTGCCTTAATCGGATTTAGTGGCTATCTGGCTAGGGATTTTCTGAGTTCGATCTATAAAGCTAACGTATATTTGAATGGATTTATTATCGGTGTGTTTGGTATAGGCGTGCTTGCATGCTTTATGCAGGTTTTGGCCTTAATATCCTCAATCAGTTGGTTGAAAAGATTTACAAATGGTGATGGGAGTTTTGCAGGTAATCCACCTCGCCTTCTAACTTCTCTTGTGTCTTTGATGAAAATTAGACAGTCAAAGATGAAAATAGGAACTGCATCTTCGCATTCAATTATGGAGTCTGTTGCGTCGCGTATAGACGAAGCCCGAGAGATTACCCGTTATATTAACAACTTATTGATATTCCTAGGATTATTGGGAACTTTTTATGGTTTAGCCACAACAGTTCCAGCTGTCGTGGAAACAATCAGAAGCTTAAACCCTTCTGAGAATGAAGGTGGTGTCGAGGTTTTTAGTCGTTTAATGTCCGGTTTGGAAGATCAACTCGGTGGCATGGGGACTGCTTTTGCCTCATCATTGTTGGGGTTAACTGGGTCTCTTATTGTTGGAGTGCTCGAATTATTTGCAAGTCATGGGCAAAATCGATTTTACCGTCAGTTAGAAGACTGGTTGTCTTCCATTACGAGGGTTAGTTTGGCAAATACTGAAAACGATGGAGGAGGACAATCCTCTAGTGGGATTCTAGATGAAGTATTGGACCAAATGAGTGGCCAAATGAGCATTGCTTTTACTCAGGTGGCCACTGCTGTAGAAAAATTGCAAGTTTCACTGGATAGGGCTGACGAAAGTAGGTCTAAGACAGACGAAAAAATGGATAAATTATTACAGACACTGCAAACTTTAGCAGATGCCCCTCAAGAAAATTCAGACACTGAAATACTACAAAGCTCGCAAGAGTATTCTGCTTTAACTGAACTCATCAGTGGGCAGGAAAAATTACTTGAGCGTTTATTAATAGAGAGTGACAATTCAGAAATAAAAATGAATTTGAAAAATATTGATACGCATTTTTCTAAAGCTTTGGAGGAAATACCGTCCAATTATAGGGAAACAACAATAGTTTTACGGGAAGGACTTGATAGATTAATTGAAACTATTGAGAAATTGGACAAGTCAACTGAAAAAAAAGACCCTTTTGATACTGAAAGAAAGAATTAAGTATTGAGTTTATCGAAACGTAGCAAAAGTAATATACCATCTACGATATGGCCAGGTTTTGTTGATGCAATGACTGCATTATTGTTAATGTTATTTTTTCTGATGTCGATTTTTATGATCGTACAGTTTATGTTAAGAGATACAATAAATAGCCAAGATTCAGAACTAGATTCACTAAGTCAACAAGTGGCAAGTTTGGCAGAAGCGCTTGGTTTAGAACAGCAAAAATCGTTTGGTCTGGAAAATAGAATTAACGATTTGGATAAAAATTTAAAAGCTACTAATACCAAGAATGAATCTCAAGCAACATTAATTGCCACTCTAACCCAACAGACCAATGAACAATCACAAAATATAGATAATTTCGAGGCACAGGTAGCAGCCCTCTTATCGGAGAAAAATGAGTTGGCAACCAGGCTTGAAGTAAAAATTTCTGAAAACATTATTGAAGTTTCAAAAAAAGAAGCTTTGCAGGTCGCATTAGCTCAAGCAAGAGACGAGATAGATCTAAAATCAGAAAAGGCGCGGCTCGCGGCGGCAGAAGCAGATGCTTTAGAGCTCTTATTAGACGAAAAGAAACGAGAAATTTTGGAAATGGACTTGAGTCTTCAAGATGCTTTGGCTGTTCTATCAACAACAAAGACAGAAGTAAGCAATTTGAACACATCTGTTGAAAGACTGAATGCAGAATTATCAGATCTAGATAAGGAGAAGATGCTTGCAGTTGCTGCGAGAAAAGCGCTGGCGGTAACATTAAAGCAAACTCAAAACAAATTAACTTTGGAAGAAAAACAGCGCTTAACTCAGATGGCCGTAACTAAAAAACTTAGGGAAAAATTGACAAATAGTTCAGCTGAGTTAACGGCCATGTCTCTTGTTCTGGAAGAGCAAAGAAAAAGAGCTCAAAATACTTTATCGCTTCTCGCGGCAGCTAGGAGTGTTGAGAATAATTTAAATAGAACATTGGCGACAGCACTTTTGACCTCAGAAAATTATCAGAAAGAACTAAAGAGTGTAATGCTTGAGCTGTCTTCAAGAAAGGAAGAAATTAAAGCTGTAAAAGATGATGCTATAATGGTTAAAGCCTCATTAGAGGAAAGATTAGCGTTAGCCTTATCAGAAAATTTGAAGCTGGCTTCTAGCAATAGAGATAAAGTAACGGCAGCAGAGCAACAAGCAATTTTATTGAGTGCTGCACGAGACTTACTTTCTGAAGAAAAGCAAAAGGCTACAGATGCACAATTGCAAACTGAAGTTTTAAACCAGCAAGTAGCTACACTTCGCAAACAATTAGGTTCCTTGCAGAATTTATTGAATGTAGCAAAAGAACAGGAAATGGAGGTTAAATTACAGCTTGAGACTTTTGGCTCTGACTTAAATATAGCTTTAGCCAAGCTTGCCCGTAAGGAAAAAGAGAAGGCCAATATTGAAAAAGCTAAAGCTGAGGTTGAAAAAGCGAAAGCAGAATCAGAAAGAGCTAAGGCTAAATTAGAAATTGATAATGCAATTTTACTTGACCAGCAGGCGAAGTTGTTGAGGGAAAGAAATACAAAACTTGAAAATTTTAAGTCAGAGTTTTTTGGACAGATCAGAAAGTTAATTGAGGCAGAAGATGGCATTAATATTTCAGGAGATAGATTTGTATTTTCATCAGAAATATTATTTGCATCAGGAGATGCCAAGTTGTCACGTGAGGGTAAAGAGCAAATTAAGAAAATTGCTAATTTGATAAGTTCCATTGCAGACAGAATACCTGATAATATAGATTGGATATTACGTGTTGATGGACATACTGATGATAAGCCTATTCGGGGAGGAAAATATTCAAATAACTGGGAGTTGTCTCAGGCGAGAGCTTTATCTGTCGTATTTTACATGCAGGAATTCTTAAACATTCCAGCCTATAGACTTGCTGCTACAGGCTTTGGAGAATATCAACCACTCAACAAAGATAATACTGAGGAAGCGCGCGCATTAAATCGAAGGATAGAAATAAAGCTTACAGAAAAATAAGAATTATTTAGCTGGTAACAGCACTACTTTCTTTTTACTAATTAATATATTTTCTCGTTCAATTATCTGTAGATCTATTTCATTATTTTTTATTCCAATTTTTACTAACCCACCTTTTGCTAATTTCCCAAAAAGCAACTCATCTGCTAAAGGTTTTTTTATCTGTTCTTGAATTACTCTAGATAATGGGCGTGCACCCATTGTACTGTCATAACCTTTATTTCCCAACCATTCTGCAGCCGCTTTACTTAACTCGATCGCCACATTTCTATCCATCAATTGCGCCTCTAGTTGGACAATAAATTTATCAACAACTCGGATTATTATTTCCTTAGGCAAGGCTGAGAAACTAATTATTGAGTCCAGCCTATTTCTAAATTCTGGGGTGAATAATCTCTCAATCGCTATTGTGTCTTCATCTTCTCTTAAAGATTTCCCAAATCCAATAGCGGCTTTTGCTTGCTCAGCAGCACCGGCATTTGAGGTCATAATCAAAATTACATTCCTGAAATCCACTGATCTGCCATTATGATCTGTCAGTTTACCATAATCCATGACTTGAAGCAGTATGTTGAAAACGTCTGGATGAGCTTTTTCAATCTCGTCAAGTAGTAGAACGCAATGTGGGTTTTGATCGACTCCATCTGTTAGCATTCCACCTTGGTCGAAGCCGACATATCCTGGTGGAGCGCCAATAAGTCTGGAAACCGCATGTTTTTCCATATATTCTGACATGTCAAATCTTAATAGTTCAATGCCTAACGTATCGGCTAATTGTCGTGCCACTTCGGTCTTTCCAACTCCCGTAGGACCTGCAAATAAGTAATTGCCAATTGGTTTTTCTGGTTCCCGCAACCCAGCACGGCTTAATTTAATTGCCGACGCTAGAGCCGAAATAGCTTTATCTTGTCCAAATACGACTGTTTTGAGCTTATCTTCTAAATCTTTTAATATCACTGCATCATCTTTTGAAACGTTTTTTGGCGGTATACGTGCTATTTTTGCGATAACCGCTTCAATTTCTTTTTGCCCTATATTTCGACGCCTTTTATTTTCAGGCAACAAATGTTGAGCAGCTCCAGCTTCATCTATAACATCAATTGCCTTGTCTGGAAGTTTTCTATCATTAATATAGCGAGAAGATAATTCAACGGCAGATTTTATCGCATCAACAGAGAATTTTACATTATGATGGTCTTCAAAATAAGGTTTTAAACCCTTGAGAATCTTAATAGAATCGTCCAATGAAGGCTCGACAACATCTATCTTTTGGAATCTTCTTACTAATGCGCGATCTTTTTCAAAATGTTGTCTATATTCTTTGTATGTTGTTGATCCCATGCAACGAAGCTTACCCCCTTGCAGCGAAGGTTTTAGAAGGTTGGATGCGTCCATGGCTCCACCACTAGTAGCACCGGCGCCAATTACAGTATGAATTTCATCTATAAACAGTATTGAATTAGGGTGTTCCTCCAATTCCGTCATTACGGCTTTTAGTCTTTCTTCAAAATCACCACGATAACGAGTTCCTGCAAGTAATGCACCCATATCTAAAGAGAATATAATTGTGTCCAGTAAAACATTAGGAGTTTTATTATTTACGATTTTAACTGCTAAACCTTCAGCTATGGCTGTTTTTCCTACACCTGGATCACCCACCAACAGGGGGTTATTTTTGCGACGACGGCACAAGATTTGAATACATCTTTCTACTTCAGCGTTGCGTCCTATGAGAGGGTCCAAATCACCGTCTAAAGCTTTTGAATTTAGGTCTATGCAATATTTTTGCAATGCAGTTTCTGGTGCTTCCGCATTATTCTCTTGATTTTCAATCTTACCTTCAGATTCGTCTGAACCAGTGATTGATCTTTTTTCACTGTATGCTGGATTTTTTGCTACTCCATGAGCAATGAAATTCACAGCATCATAGCGAGTCATCTCTTGCTCTTGTAAAAAATAAGCAGCGTTACTTTCTCTTTCAGCAAAAATGGCCACTAACACGTTAGCGCCAGTTACTTCAGACCTTCCACTACTTTGAACGTGTATAGCTGCTCTTTGGATCACTCTTTGAAAAGCTGTTGTTGGAGTCGAGTCAAATTCCTTAGAATTTGAAATGAGTGAGGACAGCTCTTCATCCAAATATTTTGATAAACTTGTTTGCAGCTTTACTAAGTCAACACTGCAAGCTTCCATTACACTTGAGGCTTCTGGTTCTTCGATTAGCGCCAATAAAAGGTGTTCTAAAGTAGCGAGTTCATGTTTACGAGCAGCAGCTAAGGCAAGGGATTTATGAATAGCTTTTTCTAAGGTAGTAGAGAATGAAGGCACGTTTTAGTTTTCCCTGTCGTCAAAAAAATGTAGTTCTTATCATTATAAGATCGGATTTATTGCTCTGGCTTCAACCCCTAATTACTTATTTTTTGAAAAAACTTTTGATTTTTCTCTAAATTCTCCAATTTTACTAGTTATTTTGTTGTTTTTTTTGTATGCTTTTTTAATTCGCTAGAGGGCAAATTGATGCATCAGAATGTTCAAGATCTTTCTAATTTTTATTCTCACACGAAATTAGGCCGATCAGTAAAATCAATTTTAGCAGATAATGTGTTTAGTTTCTGGCCCAATACAAAAGGTTTAACAGTAGCGGGATACGGGTTCACGCTTCCAGTGCTTGAGCCCATAATAAAAAATTCCAAACGAAGCTTGGCTTTAATGCCTGAAAAGCAGGGTGTAATATCATGGCCGCTAGATAAAAAAAATATTTGTTTGCTCTGTGAGGAAACTCAATGGCCGTTGTCTACTGGTTTGCTTGATAGATTGGTTATTTTGCACGGTTTGGAAACCTCTGAAAACTCTCGAGATCTTCTTTTGGAAATTTATAGGGTCTTGGGTCCAGGTGGAAGGGCACTGTTTATTGTTCCTAATAGATCAGGGCTGTGGGCGAGACGTGATCATACCCCATTTGCTTTGGGAAGACCCTATTCTCTAGGGCAACTTGAGAGACAAGTTACGGATTGTGGATTGCTTCCGAAGGCTCACCGAGCGTCATTATTTTTTCCACCAAGTGACAGTAACTTTTGGCAAAAATTTTCTCCAACATGGGAAGCTGTAGGGTCCAAATTATCACAACATTTTGCTGGGGGTGTTCTAATGCTTGAGGTTTACAAACAGATACCCGCGCCAGTAAAGCCAGGATTAAGTGAATTTGTTAGAAAACCGCTTGATGTTTTTGAGGGTTTGCGTGAGCCTTCTGGGAAGCCAGTAACAAATCCTTATCAATCCAAATAATTGAGTTTATTCATTTAATTGATTCTTGATTTATTTTATTAGGTGAGTTGTTTGGTCACAATATTATTAAACTATTGAAATGTAATAAAAAAAATTCTCATTTTAGTTGACTTGGGTGGTTGCCACCGCCCGCAGGCTTTGCTAAGACGACGCTTGTTTACAACTAGTTCTTAATGAAAAAATATAACAGTCTTTTCATACCGGATGGTTTGGTGTGAGGCGGGCTAGATACAATGGAAGATTATCTGTGTCAGATTCAGCATCGATGTCGTCAGGAGTAGCCAAAAGGTATGCGAAAGCAATTTTTGGATTGGCTAAAGAAGATAAAAAAATCGAATCCGTAAGTGCGGATCTGTCGTCTATTGGCAATGCTTTGCAAATTAGTGAAGAACTGTCTCAATTAATTTTTTCTCCAGTATACACCCGGTTGGAACAGAAAAATGCAATATTAGCCGTCTCAGATAAAATGGGTTTGAATGATCTAATGAAGAGATCGTTGGGATTGCTTGCAATGAAAAGGCGCTTAAATATTCTTCCTGCTTTAATCGAAGAAGTGAAAGCGTATATTGCCGAAGATAAAGGAGAGGTGACAGTAAATGTGACTTCTGCATCAACTTTGAGCGATACTCAAACTAAAGAATTAACTAAATCTTTAGAGAAAACAATAGGAAAAGAAATTAAGATAGAGTCAATTATAGATGAGTCTTTAATCGGGGGTCTAATTGTTAAAGTTGGATCAAAAATGATCGATAGTTCTATTCGTTCAAAATTAGCAAATCTACAAAATATTATGAAAGAGGTCGGATAATGAGCATCCAAGCTGCAGAGATTTCAGAGATTTTAAAGGATCAAATAAAAAACTTTGGTCAAGAAGTTGAGGTCACAGAAGTAGGCCGTGTGCTGAGCGTTGGTGATGGAATAGCAAGGGTTCACGGTTTAGATAATATTCAAGCCGGTGAGATGGTTGAATTCCCAGGTGGCATTAGGGGGATGGCATTAAACTTGGAAGTCGACAACGTGGGTATAGTTATCTTTGGTTCAGACCGCGATATAAAAGAAGGCGATACTGTAAAAAGAACCAATGCCATTGTTGATGTGCCTACTGGAGATGAGTTGTTAGGGAGAGTGGTAGATGGCCTTGGTAATCCTATAGATGGTAAAGGCCCTATCAAAACTAAGCAACGCTCAGTCGCTGATGTTAAAGCGCCAGGCATTATTCCTCGTAAATCTGTTCATGAACCAATGGCTACCGGCTTAAAGTCGGTTGATGCGATGGTTCCAATTGGTCGGGGACAGCGGGAATTAATTATTGGAGACCGGCAAACTGGTAAAACGGCGATAGCCCTTGATACAATTTTGAACCAGAAAACTTATAACGATGCTGCAGGAGCTGATGAAAGTAGAAAACTTTACTGTGTTTATGTTGCTGTGGGGCAAAAAAGATCAACTGTTGCTCAATTAGTTAAGAAGTTAGAAGAAACTGGAGCTATGGCCTACTCTATAATTGTGGCAGCTACAGCATCTGATCCGGCGCCGATGCAGTTTTTAGCTCCCTATGCAGCGACATCAATGGCGGAACACTTTCGTGATAATGGTAGACATGCCTTAATCATTTATGATGATTTATCAAAACAGGCCGTTGCTTATAGGCAAATGTCTTTATTGTTGCGTCGACCACCTGGAAGAGAAGCATATCCAGGAGATGTATTTTATTTACACTCGAGACTATTAGAAAGATCCTCAAAATTGAACGAAGATAATGGATCTGGATCTCTTACTGCGCTACCTATTATTGAAACTCAGGGAGGAGATGTTTCTGCATTTATTCCAACCAATGTGATATCAATTACTGATGGTCAAATATTTTTGGAAACTGATTTGTTTAATGCTGGTATCAGGCCTGCTGTTAATACAGGTCTATCAGTTTCTCGAGTTGGCTCTTCTGCTCAAACTGATGCCATGAAATCAGTAGCAGGGCCTGTTAAGCTCGAATTAGCTCAATATCGAGAAATGGCTGCCTTTGCTCAATTTGGATCTGATTTAGATGCGTCAACTCAGCAACTTCTAAATAGAGGAGCCCGTCTTACAGAATTGATGAAACAGGCCCAATATGCACCTCTTACAAATGCTGAAATTGTCTGTACTATTTATGCTGGAACAAAAGGCTATTTAGATAAGATTGAGGTATCGGATGTTGGACGTTTCGAAACAGGTTTGGTGACATATTTGCGGGCTAATCATGTGGATATGTTGGAAGATATCACTAATAATGATCGGAAAGTTAAGGGTGAATTAGAAGAGTCGATAAGAAACGCTCTCGATACATTTTCAAAAGATTTCGTATAACCTTGTAAATATTAGACATAGAGTGAAAGATGCCCAGCCTTAAAGACCTCAAAAACCGGATCGATAGTGTTACGTCGACGCGCAAAATTACCAAAGCTATGCAGATGGTTGCAGCGGCCAAGCTTCGTCGAGCGCAAGATGCCGCGGAAAGTGCTCGTCCATACGCTGACAGAATGAGTGCGGTTATGGGGAATTTAGCCTCAGGGGCAGGAAAATCTGACTCAGCTCCTAAACTCATTTCTGGTACTGGTCGTTCAGATGTTCATTTATTGATCGTAGCAACAGCTGAGCGAGGACTTTGTGGAGGATTCAATTCATCAATTGTACGTTTGGCAAAGAGTCATATCGAAAAGCTACAAAGTGTTGGATCTAAAGTAAAAATTATTACTGTTGGAAAAAAAGGCAGAGAGCAACTCAAGCGAGAATTTAGCGAATTGATTATTAATCATGTGGATTTGTCTGATGTAAAACGCATAAGCTATAATAACGCAAAATCCATAAGTGATGATATTGTTGGAAGGTTTGAAGCAAATGAATTCGATGTTTGTACAATTTTTTACAATGAATTTAAATCAGTAATCAGTCAAATTCCTACGGCTTTGCAACTAATACCAGCAGTTTTTGAAGAAACTGAAGATGTAGGTGGAGATTTTTATGACTACGAACCTGATGAAAATGAAATTTTGACTGAGTTATTACCTCGGGCAATGACTACTAATATCTTTACTGCTTTGTTGGAAAATGGTGCTTCAGAGCAAGGAGCAAGAATGTCGGCTATGGATAACGCCACGCGGAATGCAGGTGACATGATAGACAAATTAACAATTGAATATAACCGATCGCGTCAAGCCGTGATTACTAACGAACTGATTGAGATTATTTCGGGTGCGGAAGCGCTCTGATAAACTGGAGAAGAAGAATGGCAAAAGAAAAACTATCTATAGGTAAAGTTACGCAAGTAATTGGAGCTGTGGTTGATGTACAATTTGAAGACAACCTACCAAAGATCTTAAATGCTCTTGAGACAGAAAATAATGGAAATCGCTTAATTTTGGAAGTTGCGCAGCATCTGGGTGAGAATACCGTTCGAACAGTTGCAATGGATGCGTCAGAAGGATTGGTAAGGGGACAGGAAGTTCGTGATACAGGAAATCCTATTGAAGTACCGGTTGGGGATGCTACTCTAGGCCGAATTATTAACGTGGTGGGAGAGCCGGTTGATGAGCAGGGTCCAATTAAATCAAAAGAAACTCGAGCAATTCATCAACCTTCTCCAGATTTTGCAGATCAAGCAACCGAATCCGAGATATTGGTTACTGGAATTAAGGTAGTTGATTTGCTAGCTCCTTATACGAAGGGTGGCAAAATTGGACTTTTTGGTGGAGCTGGTGTAGGTAAAACAGTGTTGATTATGGAGTTGATAAATAACATTGCAAAAGTGCATTCTGGAGTGTCGGTTTTTGCGGGAGTGGGCGAGCGTACACGAGAGGGAAATGACCTGTATCATGAGATGATTGAATCAGGCGTTATTGTTCCAGACAAATTAGAAGACTCCAAAATCGCGCTTGTTTACGGTCAGATGAATGAACCTCCGGGTGCTCGAATGCGAGTTGCTCTTTCCGGTCTTACATTGGCGGAGCAATTTAGAGATGAGACAGGGGCAGATGTTCTATTCTTTGTAGATAATATTTTCAGATTTACGCAAGCTGGATCAGAAGTGTCGGCCTTGTTAGGAAGAATTCCATCTGCTGTTGGATATCAACCGACGCTAGCTACTGATATGGGAGCCATGCAGGAAAGAATTACTTCAACTAAAGCAGGATCGATTACGTCTGTGCAAGCAGTATATGTTCCAGCAGACGACCTTACAGATCCAGCACCGGCAACGTCGTTTGCCCATTTGGATGCAACTACTGTTTTGTCACGGGCCATATCTGAATTAGGCATCTATCCTGCTGTCGATCCATTAGACTCAACTTCCCGTCTTCTTGACCCAGCTGTTATTGGAGATGAGCACTACGCAGTTGCGCGAGATGTTCAGGGTATTTTGCAGAGATACAAGTCTTTACAAGATATTATTGCGATTCTGGGTATGGATGAACTTTCTGAGGAAGATAAACTAACTGTTTCAAGGGCGAGAAAAATTCAACGGTTCTTATCGCAACCTTTTGATGTTGCGAAGGTTTTTACTGGCTCAGATGGAAAACAGGTCCCTCTAGAGGATACTATAGATAGCTTTAAAAGGGTAGTAGCGGGTGAGTTTGATCATTTGCCAGAGGCTGCTTTTTACATGGTTGGCGGGATTAATGAAGTAATTGAAAAAGCTGAACGTCTGGAAGCAGAAGCGGCTTAAAAGGAATTTCGAATGTCAGGTTTGATGCAATTTGATCTTGTTTCTCCGGAGGCTGCATTAGTCTCTATGGAGATCATATCTGTAGAGATCCCTGGAGCTGAGGGAGATTTTACAGCGCTGCCACAACATGCGCCTTTAATAACTTCGTTAAGACCAGGATTCTTAAAAGTAAATTCAAATGATGGGACCAAAGAGTATGTTGTCTCGGGCGGTTTTGTAGAAATTAATGCTACCTCAACATCTGTATTAGCAGAGCAGGCTTTTGAAAGAGAAAATATAACAAAAGATATTATTGATGAACTTGTTATTGATGCTGAAAAAGCTTTGGCTAACTGTGGGGAAGATTCTCGTGATGCTTTAGAAAAAAGGCTTTATGACACTAAGTTATTACTAGACTTTTTAGATTTTTAAACATTCATACCAATAATTTTGTTAGAGGCCCTTCGTAGATTGTGTTAAGCGAAGCACTGTCAAACAGTGACGATACCGACGTACCTTGTGCAATATTTAAAATTGCCTGAGCAAATAATGGTGCTGTTGGTACAATTCTTATATTTTCCGCTTGCAATACCGGTTCTGTGGGCTGAATAGAGTCTGTTATAACCAGGCTCTTCATTACTGATTTAGTTATACGATCAACAGCGGGCCCTGACATTACACCATGTGAAATGTAAGAATGAACTTCTGTCGCGCCTGCATCAAGTAATACCTCGGCTGCTTTGCATAATGTTCCAGCGGTATCACAAATATCATCCACTAAAATACATTTTTTCCCTTTGACGTTTCCGATTACTGTCATTTCTGAAATTTCCCCAACCTTTTCTCTTCTTTTGTCTACAATCGCTAAGGGGCATTTTAATCGTTGAGCTAATTCTCGGGCTCTCGCTACACCTCCTACATCTGGTGAGACGATCATTAAATCTTTTAAGTCAGAGAATTGATTTTGAATATCAAGGGCGAAAATAGGTGAAGCATAAAGATTATCAACTGGTAAATCAAAAAATCCCTGAATTTGAGCGGCGTGCAAGTCCATTGTAAGTACTCTTTCAATCCCAGACTGTGCTATTAGATTAGCAACCAGCTTTGCAGAGATTGGTGTTCTTGCTTTAGTTCGCCTATCTTGGCGCGCGTAGCCAAAATACGGTATTACTGCTGTAATCCTGGTTGCAGATGAGCGCCTTAGCGCATCAGACATAATCAGTAGCTCCATAAGATTGTCATTTGTAGGATTTGATGTGGATTGTATTATAAACATGTCCTCACCACGAACATTTTCATAAACTTCAACAAAAATCTCTTGATCGTTAAAGCGCTCGACACGTGCCTCTACCAGTTCAGTTGGTTTCCCTCTGTGCATTGAGAGACGACGACTTATGGCGCTAGCGAGTGGCTTGTTAGAGTTTCCTGATATTAACTTTGGTTCATATGAAAATGCCATTATGTTTCCCAATCGTTATGAATCTGTCAATTCTTAATGTCCAATAGCACTGACAAACGTTCTTGCATAGTAACAAGATTACTTATTATAAAGTTTTTCGTACTCTATCCCTTATTCGCAACTATGAAGTAGTTTTTTATAATTTTAAAAAAGGAAATTTAACTTTGATTAATAAATTATCTTTTGGGGGATATCTCACAGCATGGTATGAGGCGGGCTCAGGAGGGCAAAAAATTGTCTTACTACATTGTTCTTTGGCCCATGGTGGAGCTTGGAAAGGAGTGATGGAACTTCTTTCACCTGATTTTAAATTGTATGCACCTGATTTGCCCGGGCAAGGTCAAAGCCAAGATTGGGATCAAAAAATTTTATTTCAAGACCAAAGCGTTATAACCACAGTTGGTCTTTTAAAAGAGATCGGTGAGCCTTGTCATTTAATCGGGCATTCCTTTGGAGCGACTGTCGCTATGCGGATAGCCTTAGAATTTCCGGAGCTAGTAAAGAGTTTGATTTTATTTGAACCGGTATTCTTCGGCTGTCTACAAGACGCAAAAAATCCAATGTATGAAGAATGGAGTGTTAGGGAAAAGCCCTATACAGATCTGGTTGAGAGAGGAGATTTCGAAGGTGCTTCCAAAGCTTTTATGGAGTTATGGGGTACTGGCGCAAAATGGGAAAATTTACCAAGTTCTCAGAGAAGTTATATTAAAGACAGAATACATCTAATCGCAGCTGGTAGTCGATCAATAATAACTCCGGGTAAAAATAGAATGCGACTAAGTGATTATGAGAAAGTTGCGAAACCAATTTATTTGCTAGAGGGTGAAAATTCACCACCCGTTATATCCGAAGTGCAAAAAACGCTTGAGAATACTTTTCCAGACGCATTGAGAAATATTATAGGTAACTCTGGCCATATGGCACCGATCACTCATCCAAAGGAGTTTTCTGATGAAGTTAGAAGATTCCTAACATTTAATTATTAAATTTTAAGAATATTAGAATAAATCGGCCTTAATATAATCCTCTAGATCTTCTTCGTTTATATCCAATTCAGAAATTGCTTGGTTAGCAATTGTTTTATCGGCCCTTATAGCACTACTCGCGTCATTTGAAATTAAGGGATGCCAAGGTTCTAAAGGTTTTCCATAAAAGATTCGACGGTAGCCACAGGTTTCAGGCATCCAGTATGCTATCTCTCCAATATTTTCTGAGGTTAAAATAATACAATCTGGGACAAGCTTTTTTCGGTTTTTATAGTTTTTACATTGAGAAGTTTTTATATCTAATAATTTGCATGATACATTTGTGTAGAATATCTCATTTGTATCAGCATCTTCAATTTTTCGCAGACAACATTTGCCGCATCCGTCGCATAAAGCTTCCCATTCATTCTTGTTAAGCTCTTCTAGGCGATATTTTTCCCAAAATCGTGTTCGATATTTTTTTTGTTTGGACATAATAGAAACATGCCTGTAAAAATTTGATAATTAAAGAGTTTCTATGAAAGATTTGTTGATTGTTACAGAGATTTATTTTTTAAAAATGAATGAAACTGATCTATATCTTCCCATTAAAAAGTTGTTTGAAGATCAAGAATTTTCTGTAAAGGGCGAGGTAAAGAAATGTGATATTGTGGCAATTAACAAAGATGGCTTACTGGTAATAGTCGAGTTAAAATTAAGGTTTTCTTTAGCCTTAATTATTCAAGGAATTGAGCGTCAAAAAATCTCGAATATGGTATATGTCGCGTTCTTAATGCCAGCTGGGCGTCGCGGTAAAACTGTACTCAATAATGCAAAAAAAATCTGTAGAAGGTTAAAATTGGGTCTTATAACGGTGAGGTTGCAGCCTTCAGAATTCGTTAAAGTTCACCTCGAACCTAGTTCAGTGTCTGGTTTAAGAATTAATTCCAAGAAACGATCTCAGCTACTTAATGAGCATTATAAATTATTAGGTGATCCCAATATTGGGGGTCAGGTTGGAAATACTATAATGACAGCATATCGGCAGGACGCAATTCAAGTGGCGATTGCTATCAAAGGGGGTTGCAAAGGTAAGCCGTCTCTGCTCGCAGAGACATTAGGCATCCCCAATGCGCGTTCTATATTGTATAATAATCATTATGATTGGTTTGTTAGAATCGAAAGGGGGCTATACGGTTTAAGTGAAAAGGGTGAGGTCGATTTAAAGAAGTATGAACAAAATTCTGTAGGGCAAGACTTAAAAAGATAAAGTTTCACTGAGGATGCGTTGGCTCTCTTTACAATCTTGATCCATTTGCTCAATTAATTTATCCAAAGAGTCAAATTTTAACTCTGGGCGTTGGAATGATACGAGAGCAATTGATAGTTCTTCTCCATAAATGTCACCAGAAAAATCAAAAATATATGTTTCTAGATTTGGAATATTTACGCCAAAGGTTGGCCGTTCCCCTAATGAGGCTGCTCCAAAGAATCGACCTTTATAAGGCCCGGATAAAATATCTGCAATTACGGCGTAAACACCAAATTTTGGCAATTGTAATCCATCTAATGACATATTAGCTGTTGGATAACCTAGTTCACGACCCCCCTGATCTCCCGAAATGACAGGACCTTCTATACGATACCAGTGACCCAACATATGTGCAGCATCATTTGGGCGTCCATCACTGATGGCATTTCTAATAGATGTCGAGGAAAAAACTCCTTTTTCATCTGCAACTAATGGAGCAATTGTCACCCCATAGTTAAATTGTTTTCCGTAGTGAATTAAGGTTTCGACAGTTCCAGTTCTTCCTTTTCCAAAACAAAAATCCTCCCCCACCACAATGTGCTTAACACCAAGACCGTTAACTAAGACGTCTTCTATAAATTTTTTTGCACTCAATGAAGATAAGGCGGAATTAAACTGCAGTTCATAAAGATTATTAATTCCTACTTTTGCTAACTGACTGGCTCGTGCTTCTGCATTCATTAATCTAAAAGGTTTGGCGTTGGATTGAAAATATGATCTAGGATGTGGTTCAAAAGTAATGACACCAAAAGGAGCATTTAACTTTTTAGCAGCCTCCCGAGCTAATTCAATTACTGATAGATGCCCTTTATGTACACCATCAAAATTTCCAATGGCCACACAAGCTCCTTTGTCAGTTTGATTCAAATAAGTGTAATCACGAATAATTTTCAAGCCTTAACTCCTACTTGGTGCCAATGCTATTGCATGGCCCTTGATTACTAATTTTCCTGAAACTAACGCCTCACATTTAAGAGTGACATGTTTCTTGGAGCTATCAATTTTTTCTACAGTAACTGACGCGTCAACTTTATCACCAGGATAAACGGGGGCAATAAATTGAAGGGATTGACTAAGGTAAATAGCACCATGGCCAGGTAGTTTTTCTCCTAAAAGAGCAGAAAATAATGATGCTGATAGCATTCCATGCGCGACGCGACGTCCGAAGATAGAGTTTTGACCTGCTTCATCAGATAAGTGGAGTGGATTTCTATCTTCAGAAATTTCTGCAAAAAATTTAATTTCAGAATCTCCCATGATTTTACTGATTGATCGAGTTAGACCAATCTTCATATCCTCTATATAAATAGTTCCAATATCCATAATAACTTACCTCAAAAAACCAATACTATAAGTCGGTTTATCACTTTGTTTTATTAGAAACTTTTGTAATTTCGTTCTGTCTGGTTGGCTTATTGTTTTGGTCTCTTCTGCAGCTAATCCTCCAGTAATGAACAGACTATTCAACTTCTCATCATTAGCACCTTTAATATCAGTTAAAATACCATCACCTATACAAAGTATGTTTTCTTTGGAGATTTTGATGTTAATCTCTGACATTCGTTTGTAAGCTAAATCGTAAATTGGCCTATGTGGTTTTCCAAAGTATAAACTTTCTCCACCCATTTTTGTGTAAAGTTTGGCTAAGGCTCCGGCACAATACACTCTCTTTTGACCTCGATCTACAACGATATCGGGGTTGGCACACAAAAGTTTTAACTTTCTATCAATAAATTTTGAAAATAATTGTATGTAATCATTTGGATGGTCATTAACATCATCAAATGGTCCAGTGCATACCACACCTTCAGCCTTTTCTTTGGATACCAATTCTATTGGTCGTGCATTTTTTAATAAATCCATTCTTTTAAAAAAGCTTAGGTCATGCTCTGGACCTAAATGAAATACTTTCTCATTCACGACTCCATCAAACATAGCAGCACGGGCACTATCACCAGAGGTTGCGATGGTATCCCAACAATCTTTTGGAACACCGATCTTATCTAATTGTCTTTCTACGCTATTTCGAGGACGAGGTGAGTTTGTAAGTAAAACAACTGATCCCAACCCATTGGAGCGATAATTTTGTAAAGCGATGACCGCTTCTTCAAATGGTGTGTAACCATCATGAAGACATCCCCACAAGTCAACAAATAGAGTTGTGTACTTATTAGAAAGATCTTCAAGAGACTGAATGATTGAGGACATATTATAATTTAATGTTAGGAATTATTTGTTTTTTTCTACTGACAATACCAGGTAATTTAACGATATCACTGGAAGGTTCTACTCCGAAAGATTTTTTGGCAATGGTATGTACAAATTGGTTTTGTACTAACAAGGTGCTTTCTTGTTCTAATATATCAACAATAAAAAGCAAAACTTCGTCGATGTCATCTTCTATCACCACTTTCGCCATAGCATCTAATAAATTGTCTTTTCTTCCAAGAATTGCTTTTGGGGAAGTTGTTTCTAGCACCGAAATACGTAATTTTTTGTCAGAAAGTTCAAATTTCTTACTGTCCATTCGGATTAATTCTTGATCTGTAAATTCTGATACATCAGATTTTGCATCAAACATTTTAGATGCATATGTTGGGATATCAAGTTTCAATTCCAAAGCTAAATCCTGAGCCACTCTTTTATCTAATTCAGTAGTGGTTGGAGATCTGAACTCCAAGGTGTCAGATAGAATACAACTTAGCATCAAACCTTTTATTTTATCAGGCATTCTTTTTGTAGCATCACCCATCAACTCATGCATAATGGTTGCAGTGCACGCTAAAGGTCTAATCGTCATGGTTAATGGAGCGTTAGTTTTTAATCCACCAACCAAGAGGTGATGATCTATAATCTCTAGTATTTTGGCTTCATTAACGTTTGCCGGTAGTTCAGCTGGATTGTTAGTGTCGACTATTATTAACTGATCAGTATCAAAAACTTGTGAAATAATTTCGGGCTTTTCAAATTGCCAATGATCTAAAACAAATCTAGCTTCTGGATTTGGTTCTCCTAAAAGTTTTGGCTGAGCTTCAACTCCGCAAATAGTTTTTTTATACCAGGCCCAAATTATTGGAGAGCCTGTGCTATCTGTATCTGGGGATTTATGTCCAATTATTTTTATCATTTCAATTCTACCATAATCCTAAATTCGAGCCCTTATAGGGTTTATATTATTAAAGGTCACGGCAATTAATTCATATTTTTTCTATTTTAAGAAAAAAATTAATTTTTTTTTACCTTAGCAATTGACTCTGAGGTCAAGGCTACCTAAATGCCGTCTGTTAGCACTCAAAGGTGGCGAGTGCTAAACATTTTGAAAAAGCCACCCAAACGTGGAATAACTCTTAAGGGAGAACTCCGATATGGCATTCACACCACTACATGATCGTGTGCTAGTCCGTCGTAACGAAGGTGATGAAAAAACCTCTGGCGGATTGATAATTCCGGATAGCGCAA
>JAQWNW010000049.1 GCA_029246285.1 Paracoccaceae bacterium
TGCCTGATGAATATGGCTTAAATCAAATGCTTCAATCTCTGGTGTGATGTTATAGCTCTTCATCTCGTCTGCCAACCAATGAATTAATTTAGGGCTGTTTTCATAAACCCGAGTTGGAAAATTGTTAGACCCAACCGTTAGGGATGCCATATCAGGTTTGAGATGTAGCATCCCACCCCGTTCTTTTCCTGAGCCAGATCTACCTCCAGTTGAAAATTGAATAATCATACCTGGGCAGGTTTTATTGATGCCTTGCTTGAGCTCTTTAAATTTATTTGGATCTGATGATGGGGTTCCGTCATTATTTCTCACATGTAAATGCGCAATGGAAGCACCGGCATCAAAAGCTGCTAAAGTACTTTCAATCTGCTCTTCCACTGTTATTGGTACAGCGGGATTATCTTCTTTTGTTGGTACTGATCCAGTAATTGCAACGCAAATAATACATGGCTTACTCATCATACTGATTTAATGCCCGCCTCTAATGCAGAAACTATTGTGTTTACATGGTCCTCAGTAACAATCAGTGGCGGCGACATCATTATATTATGGCCACCAACTCGAACAAAGGCACCGTGCTCATAAGCAGTTTTTTGTATTTTTGCCATTGAAATGTTGTCTAACGGAGTTTTATTTGCTTTGTCAGAAACAAATTCAAGAGCAGTCATAAGGCCGTGACCACCTCTTACATCACCAATAATGTCGTATTTTTCTTTCAATTTTATTACAGCGTCGAAAATCTGTGTGCCACGTATTTTAGCATTTTCATTAACTTTTAATCTCTTTGTCTCTTTCAAACAAGCAACTGCCGCCGCTGCTCCAACAGGATGGGCGGAGTAGGTATAACCATGTCCAATAGAAGCAGCACCAGTTTCATCATTCTCGAAGACCTCCGTTACTTTCTCGCCGATCATAGTTGCACCAAAGGGATAATAAGCTGACGTAATTGCTTTTGCACAGGTCATCATATCAGGCTTAACGTTCCAATGGCGTGCACCTGACCAATCTCCAGTACGTCCAAAACCAGTTATTACCTCGTCAGAAATAAGTAGGATTCCATATTTATCACACAGCGCTCTAATGCCAGGCATGAATGATTCGTGGGGTACTATAACGCCACCGGCGCCTAAAATTGGTTCCATGATAAATGCGGCAATTGTAGAGGGATCTTGAAATATAATCTCATCTTCAGTTGCTTGGAGACACAACTGAGCCAATTTTTCTGGGTTTGTTTCATTAAATGGATTTCTAAAAGTATATGGCGAAGGCATGTGATGGCAGCCGGCTAGCAATGGTTCGTATGCGGTTCGAAATCTTTGGTTTCCATTGACTGAAGCCCCACCAAAGTGTGTTCCATGATAACCTTTTTTAAGGCTAAAAAATTTTGTCCGTCCTAAATCGCCTCGTACTTTATGGTATTGACGTGCAAGTCGCAGTGCACTTTCCACGCTATCTGATCCACCTGAAGTAAAAAATGCGCGCGCCATACCTTCTGGCTCGAACCATTGGTTCAGCTCATAAGATAACTCAATTGCCGCATCATTTGAGGTACCCGCAAAAGAGGAATAATAAGGCAACTTATTTAATTGTTCGGTGATAGCATTTTTTATTGGGTCACAAGAATAGCCTACATTTACACACCATAAGCCACCTACCGCATCTATTGCCTTGTGGCCATCTATGTCTTCGATAGACACGTCACTGGCTCCGACAATGATTTTTGGGGTATTTTTTTTAAGTTCTCCTGGATGCCCCATTGGGTGCCAAATATGGCGTGCATTATTTTCTTTTAAAAAATTACTATCTTTCATTTTGCACCTCTTCATTTTCTCAGCAAGTTTGATCAAAAATGTTCATAAACGTCAACGCTTCATTGAAGAGGTCTTTGTTTTTTTACAGGTTTGCCGATTTTTCCTTCCCGAAAAACAACGTATAAACCAGTGCCAAAAATAAGCATGATTCCGAGCCAGGCGGGCAAATCAGGCCAATGCCCCCAAATCAAAATACCCCAAACAATGGCAAGTGGCATATTAATATATTCAAAAGGCGCTATTTTGTTTGCTTCTGCGACTCGATAAGCTTGACTGATTAAGTATCCCCCTAAAGCAGAAGTTATTCCAATTGTGCACATAATACTTAAATCAAAAGAAGTGGGTACTATCCATTGCCTGAATATAAAATCTAATGATGGGTTGCCAGTTCCATAGTATCGACCATCCCCAACGATTAACCCTATGCCGGCACTCACGCAAATAAACGTTAATTGAATATAAAAAGACATTGTTGAAGCGGTTTCAGACAACCCAATTTTTCGTGTTAGTGTGTGAAGAAGAGCGTAAAACAAAGCGGCGCCTGCTGGCAATAATGCAATGAATTTTATGCTTTCTGAGCCGGGCCTTAGCATAATTAAAACACCCATTAGTCCCAAAAGAACGGCTACCCAGCGACGTATTCCAACCTTTTCACCTAGGAAAAAAACTGCGAAGGCTGTTATTGCAAGTGGAGCTATAAAAAAGATAGCAGTCGCCTCTGCTATTGGCATTGATGCGAGGCCAAGAAAGAATAACATATTTGCCATCACAACACATAAACCCCTGATTATGTGCAGTAATGGCCTCTTTGTTTTTAAATTTTTATAGCCTCCCTCTAGGGGCATTAGTATCGCTAATGTAAATATTAAGCCAATTAAGGAACGCGTTAAGACAACTTGATGAAGTGCATAATCACCACTTAAAAATTTTATTGTAACATCATTAAGTGAAAAGCATAACGATGCGCCGATAGCACAAAAGATCCCAAGTTGAATATTAGTTGATTGCGACATTAAAGACTTCTTTCAAAATACAGCTCATCATGCTTGAATTAGATTCGCTACACTAATTGCGACACAATTGGAGAAAATGATGCAAAATCAAGCTGACAATCGAATGATGGAAAATTTATATTGGTGGGGGGTGCCAACTTTGTTTCGCTGTCCCCATGAAACAAATTTTGAAAATTGTGATATAGGATTGGTTGGAGTGCCCCATTCAGCAGGGAATGGTACTACGGAAAGAGATCAACATTTGGGGCCTCGTGCTGTTAGAAATGTTTCTGCTCTTTTAAGAAGAGTACATTTAGACATGGGATTTGATCCATGGGAGACCGCAAGAATCTCAGATTTAGGAGATGTGGCTTTACCAGAGGCCAACGATAATGAAGCGAGCATTCAGAGAATTACAGATCACTATAAATTGATAGACGAGGCAGGAATAAGACCTGTTTCTATTGGTGGGGATCATTCAATTACAGGAGGCATAATTCAAGCTTTAGGATGTGGACAATTGACTGGTGGTGAAAAGATTAGCTTTTTACATATAGATGCTCACACGGATGTTTTCACGAAAGTGCCACATTTTTTAGGGGCAAAAAAGTCTGCTGCTCATTGGGGGGCTTATTTAGTAGACCAAGGCCAAGTCGATGCAAAATCCTCAATTCAAGTTGGAATTCGAGGAAATACGAGAACACTTGATTGGTTGGAACCTTCTTATGAATACGGCTATGATGTTGTAACTATGAAAGAGTATCGTAAAATTGGGTTAGAAGCTACTATTGCAAGAATTCAAAATCAACTCGAAGGCCGCTCAGTTTATATAACCTTTGATTTAGACTGTTTGGATCCAACCGTAGCACCAGGTGTTTCGAACCTTGAGCCTGGAGAGCAAGGTTTCTTAATCGATGAAGCAATGAGTCTATTACACTCTGTTCGTGGAATGAATATAATTGGTGGAGATGTAGTTTGCTTGATGCCGACGAGAGATTCTTCAAATATGATAACCGCTCGAACGGCTTCGGCGATTATGTTTGAAATGATAGCTATGATTGCTGAAAAGTATCGTTAGGATTAAATTATAATTTTAACTGAGTTGAATATATCTTAAAATGTCGGTTTTGGATCATGAAATAAAAATCTATTGTTTAGATATTGTCAGTAATCTTTTTTAAGATACTTTATTGATATGATTTAGGTATTTTTTAAATCTGCAGATATGCTTTTTTAAAAGGTTTTAATTAGGGTGATTAAATGTCAAATTTTCCAAGTACAGCTCGTGTAGTAATTATAGGTGGGGGTGCGGTTGGAGCTTCTGCTCTATATCATTTAGCTAAAGCAGGGTGGACAGATTGTGTCTTGTTAGAAAAAAATGAGTTAACAGCAGGATCGACTTGGCATGCTGCTGGAAATGTACCAACATTTTCGGCGTCTTGGTCAATAATGAACATGCAGCGGTATTCAACGGAGCTTTATCGGGATCTTGGTAAAGAAGTTGATTATCCTATGAATTATCACGTAACTGGATCAATTAGACTAGCACACTCTATGGAACGTATGTGGGAATTTGAACGGGCAGCTGGTATGGGAAGATATCAAGGAATGGCCATTGATATGTGTTCAGTTAATGATTTAAAGAACCATTATCCATTCTTAGAAATACATGATTTAGCAGGGGGACTCTATGACCCAAATGATGGTGATATTGACCCTGCTCAGCTTACCCAGGCATTAGCTAAAGGTGCTCGAGATTTAGGAGCCAATATACAAAGGTTTACACCTGCCAAAGGGGTTTATCGTAGAAAAGATGAGTGGGTCGTTCAAACTGAAAAGGGCGACATCACTTGTGAATTTGTTGTGAACGCTGCTGGCTATTATGCCCAAAGAGTTGCCGAGTGGTTTAAACCTTATGGAGGGCGCACGTTGCCAATGATGGTGATGAGTCATCAATATTTATTATCAGAAGAAATTCCCGAGATTGAAAGCTGGAGTAAGTCTGCTGGTCATAAGCTACCCTTGTTACGTGATGTGGATAGTAGTTATTATTTGCGTCAAGAAAAGTACGGATTAAACTTAGGTCCGTATGAAAATACTTGCAAAGCAGCTTGGATTTTAGAAGATGATCCAATGCCTGAAGATTTTAGCTTTCAGCTATATCCAGATGATTTGGATAGAATAGAATGGCATATTGAAGACGCAATGTCACGAGTACCGTTGTTAGGTAAAGCGGGAATTTCTAAAGTAATAAATGGTCCAATTCCGTACGCTCCAGATGGTAATCCGTTAATTGGTCCAATGCCGGGGGTTCCAAATGCATTCGAAGCATGTGTATTTACATTTGGTATCGCTCAGGGAGGTGGTGCAGGAAAAGTATTGGCAGAATGGATAATTGAAGGTCAAACCGAATGGGATATGTGGTCTTGCGATCCTCGCCGCTATACAGATTATACGGACCAAGATTATTGCAACCAAAAAGGCATGGAAGTTTATGGCAACGAGTATGCAATGCATTTCCCTTACCATGAATGGCCTGCTGGAAGAGATAAGAAGATATCCGCAATTCACTCAAAAATATTAGAGCTTGGGGGTGTAATGGGAGCATATAATGGGTGGGAGCGTGCTAATTGGTTTGCGAAAGCAGGAGATGATACATCATTAGAGAGCACCCACACTTGGAGCAGAAATGGCCCATGGGAGCAAAGGATAAGGGAAGAGTGCGAAGCTGTACGAGATGCATGTGGTGTCCTTAATCTACCTGGGTTTTCTCGTTTTACTCTTAAAGGAGATGGGGCTAGTGATTTTTTAAGAGGATTTTGTACTGGAGCCTTGCCTAAAATAGGGCGAATGAATTTAATATATGTTGCTGATAAAAGAGGAAGGATTTTAACAGAAATGTCATGTATCAGATTGGCAGAAGAATCCTTTATGTTAATTACGGCTGCTACCGCGCAATGGCACGACAAGGAATTAATAGAAGCTTCAGTTCCAGATAATATTCATTTTGAAGATGTTACGACTTTGCAAGATACACTAATTGTGACTGGACCCCAATCGCGGGAAATTCTGTCAAAAATATCGAATGCTGATTTGTCACTTGCCTGGCTAACCCACCAACAAGCTGAAGTAGTGGATAAGTCAGTATATTTACTTAGAGTTTCTTTTGCTGGTGAGCTTGGATGGGAAATCCATGCTTCAAATAATGATATGCCAAAAATATATCAATCTCTTTTGGATCAGGGAGCTACTCCATTTGGAATGTATGCCTTAAATAGCTTGCGGTTGGAAAAAGGTTACCGAGCATGGAAGGGTGATTTGTCTACAGATTATTCGATGTTTGAAGGTGGTTTGGATAGGTTTGTGAAATTAGATAAGCCGCAAGATTTTGTAGGAAAGAGTGCATTATTAAACGAGCGACAACAAGGCTCTGGCAAAAGATTTGTAACCTTGATTGTTGATGCTCCAGAGGCTGATGCTCCTTATATGTCAACTATATGGAAAGATGATCAAATTGTTGGTGAGACGACTTCAGGAGGTTGGGGTTATCGCGTAAACGCATCAATTGCTTTAGGGATGGTTAAGTCAGAACTAGCTTTTGAGAATTGTCCAGTGCAGGTTGAGATTTATGGAAAAAAATATGATGCAGTTGTTCAAAAAGATGAGCCAATTTGGGATCCAAGAAATGAAAGGCTTAGAGCTTGATAACGATATTAGATGGGGGAATGGGGCAAGAATTGATTTTGCGCTCCGGAGGGAAAGCTACGCCTATGTGGTCATTGCAAGCTTTGCTAGACGCGCCAGACTTAATCAGTCAAGTGCATGATGATTATTTTGCTAGTGGAGCTTTGGTAGCTACAGCAAATACTTATGTAATCTTGCCAGATAGATTAAAGCATTTTGGCTTTCCTGAGAGGCAAGCAGAATTAATGCAAAAAGCATGTAAGATAGCAATCCAGGCTCGTGATAATCATGGTTCTGGAAGTGTTGCGGGGTCTTTGGGTCCTTTGGGCTTTTCTTACCAACCGGATAAATGTCCAGAGATTGATATTGCTGCGCCCATTTACGAAACAGCAGTAAAGCAGCAGTCAGAGTTTGTTGATTTTCACATATTGGAAACGATGTCATCAGTTAAACAAGTTCGTGGTGGATTGATGGGAGCGACTTCGAGTACTAAACCAGTCTGGCTTGCTATATCTGTTGATGATATTGATGGCAGTAGATTGCGTTCTGGAGAGAATGTGAAAGAGGTTTTGCCCTTGGTAGAAGAGTTCGGCGCTAAGGCATTATTATTGAATTGTTCATCACCGGAAGCCATAACAAAATCAATACCTTTTTTGTCTGAATGCGGAGTTCCGATTGGTGCATATGCCAATGGCTTTATAAATATTTCAGATAGTTTTAACACAATTGGTTCAACTGTAGATCTATTAGAAAAACGAGAAGATCTAACGCCGGTTATTTATGCAGATTTTGCTGAGAAATGGGTTGATGCCGGGGCTACATTAATTGGTGGATGTTGCGAGGTTGGCCCGGCTCACATAAAAGAATTGTCCACCAGGTTGAAAGGGTAAGGAAATGGATCATGTGCCAAAGAAAGCAAGAGTTGTTATAATTGGTGGTGGCATAATTGGTTGTTCAGTTGCTTATCATTTGACTAAGTTAGGGTGGAAAGATGTTTTATTATTAGAAAGAAAACAATTAACTTCGGGAACAACTTGGCATGCTGCTGGGTTGATAGCTCAGCTTAGAGCGACCGCTAATATGACGAAATTGGCCAAATATAGCCAAGAACTATATGGAAGTTTAGAGCAGGAAACCGGTGTAGCCACCGGTTTCAAAAGGTGTGGATCGATCACAGTGGCTCTAACTAATGAGAGAAAGGAAGAAATTTACCGGCAAGCGTCAATGGCTCGTGCCTTTGGTGTGGAAGTTGAAGAGATCTCACCACAGGAAGTTAAAGAAAAGTATAACTATCTGAATATTGATCAAGTAAAGGCAGGGGTTTGGTTGCCCCGTGATGGTCAAGGAGATCCTGCAAATATTGCTTTGGCACTTGCAAAGGGAGCAAGGCAAAATGGCGGAATTATAATCCAAAATACAAAAGTAACTGGCTTTAAAAAAGAGGGTCGACGAATAACTGGGGTAAATTGGAGCCAAGGTGATGAGACAGGCACAACCGATGCGGAGCTTGTTGTAAATTGCGCAGGTATGTGGGGTCACAATTTGGGCAAAATGATGGGTGTTAACGTTCCATTACATGCGTGTGAGCATTTTTATATAGTGACGGAACCAGTTAAAGATTTAAAGCAGATGCCTGTTCTTAGAGTACCGGATGAGTGTGCTTATTATAAAGAAGATGCTGGTAAATTTATGTTAGGAGCTTTCGAACCAAATGCAAAGCCATGGGGAATGGAGGGAATATCAGAAAATTTTGAGTTTGATCAGTTACCAGAAGATTTTGATCATTTTGAACCTATACTAGAGATGGCAGTTAATAGAATACCAGCATTAGGTGAAGCTGGCATCCATACATTTTTTAATGGACCCGAAAGTTTCACACCTGATGATGCGTATCACCTAGGGTTAGCACCGGAAATGGATAACGTTTGGATCGCCGCTGGATTCAACTCAATTGGAATACAATCGGCAGGTGGAGCTGGAATGGCGTTGGCACAATGGATAACTGATGGTAAAAAGCCTTTTGATTTGGGTGATGTTGACATTAGTAGGATGCAACCTTTTCAAGGTAACAAAAAATATTTATTCGAAAGATCTAAAGAAACTTTAGGGCTGCTTTACGCAGATCATTATCCCTACCGGCAAAAAGCTTCAGCTCGCGGGATTAGAAGGTCACCATTTCACTCACAACTTCTCGAAAAGGGTGCTGTAATGGGGGAATTAGCAGGATGGGAACGAGCAAATTGGTATGCGGGGCGTGATCAAAAAAGAGAATATGAATATAGTTGGAAAAGGCAAAATTGGTTTGAAAATTCTGCTCAAGAACATCACGCAGTTCGCAAGAATGTTGGTGTTTATGACATGTCTTCTTTTGGTAAAATTAGAGTGGAGGGCTCTGAGGCGTGTGGATTCTTAAATTATATTTCTGGTGCTGATTGTGATGTGCCAATTGGAAAAATTGTTTATACACAGTTTTTGAATGAAGATGGAGGAATTGAGGCTGATGTTACTGTTACACGGCTTTCTGAATTCTCTTTTATGGTAGTTACACCTGCAGCTACACGTCTTGCAGATCAAACGTGGATGTTAAGACATTCAACTAATTTTAACATAGTAATTATTGATGTAACGTCGGCGGAAGGAGTGTTGGCAATTATGGGGCCAAATTCCCGAAAACTCCTTACACAAATAAGCTCTGCAGATTTGTCAAATGAAAACAACCCTTTTGGTACGGCACAGGAGGTGGAAATTGGGATGGGTTTAGCTCGAATTCACCGCGTTTCATTTGTTGGAGAATTAGGATGGGAAGTATATGTAACTTCTGATCAAGCTGGTCACATCTTTGAAGTTATTGCTGATGCAGGTCAAGAACTGGGGTTAAAATACTGTGGAATGCATATGATGGATAGTTGTCGAATAGAGAAGGGTTTTAGACATTTTGGGCATGACATAACTTGTGAGGATCATGTTCTGGAAGCTGGTTTGGGTTTCGCTGTTCAAGTCAATAAACCCGATTTTATTGGTCGGACAGCAGTTTTGAAAAAACAGGACGCTGGATTAAATAAGCGATTACTTCAGTTTAAGTTAAATGAAAAGGAGCCATTATTGTATCATAATGAGCCAATAATTCGAGATGGTAAAATCTCTGGCTATATTTCTTCAGGAAATTATGGTCATACATTAGGTGGTGCGATTGGCTTAGGTTACATTGAATGTGAAAATGAGACAGTAGATGATATGTTGAGATCAAGTTATGAAATAGAAGTAGCTGGCTCAAGAATAAATGCAGCTGCTTCAATTAGGCCGATGTACGATCCGAAAGCAGAGCGCGTACGATTATAAATATTTTAAAGAATTTAAGATAAAGCAGACTTAAATTTGAGAAATCTTGGGTCTTTCAGTACTTGAGCGTTTATTGCTTCGCGTAATTCGTTAATTGACTTGAGAGGCCTCATAGTAACCTCAAGAATATCAATTAAACCATCTTCTCCTAATGTAATTAAATCGACACCTACAATATCAAGATCCCCAATTTTACAATTAAACTCTAATGCCCAATTTTTATCATATCCCATTATTCGCGTGTAGGTGAAGTCTCGAAATATTTTTCCTACATGGCCGAGTATTGCTGCAACTGGATCTCTCCCAGTCCAGGTTTTATAGTAGGTTGGAGGTTTGAATTGTATATTTGGCGA
The DNA here is from genome assembly GCA_029246285.1 of Paracoccaceae bacterium. Classification (GTDB taxonomy): domain Bacteria; phylum Pseudomonadota; class Alphaproteobacteria; order Rhodobacterales; family Rhodobacteraceae. The sequence continues at coordinate 10,180 of JAQWNW010000049.1, forward strand.
CAATATTTTTTTTATGGCTTCTTCGTCACCTTTTGTTACAATCTCTTGCATTTTTGAAATGGTTGGATGCATTTAAGTTTCCTTTTAATTTGAGAATAATCATAAGTTTGCATCTAAACAAGGAGAAGGTTAAATCTTCATACATGACTAAGGCTTTCAAATATAACCCTCCTGAGCTATCAGTTGATATTTTATATCACGACAGAAATATTATAGTCGTAAACAAACCTAGTGGTTTACTATCCGTGCCGGGAAAAGGTGAGCTTTTAAAGGATTGTTTGATCTCTAGGTTACAAAAAGTTTTTCCTGATGCATTGTTGGTACACAGACTTGATTTGGAGACATCGGGTGTAATGTTATTTGCTTTGACGCCATATGCGCAACGACACTTAGGATTGCAGTTTGAGAAGCGACAAGTGAAAAAAACTTACATCGCAAATGTGTGGGGTAATGTCGAAAATAAAACTGGTGAGATTGAAGCTCCAATCATAGTTGATTGGCCTAATAGACCTAGACAAAAAATTTGTTGGGAAACTGGTAAATCTGCTTTCACTAAGTGGCGAGTATTGAGAAAGAACAAGCTGTCTACACGTCTGAGGTTAATGCCTACCACCGGCCGTTCCCATCAATTGAGAGTTCATATGCTGAGCATTGGTCATGTAATTCTGGGTGACAAGCTTTATGCAAAAGGAGAGGCTTTAGAGGCCTCAGAGAGATTACAATTACATTCTGAGAGTATAAAAATACGACATCCTGAAGGGGGAAAAGGTATCGTTTTTAAATCCCGCAACCCTTTTTAAAAGTTTAATTAAATTTATTATCTCGTGGAAACCCTCTTGGTGCCATTCTTCCTGATGAAGCGCGTTTTGAAATCCAATCATCTAATTTTGTTTCAGTACGCTGTCTGTCCGCAGGATCCTTCCATGAAAGGCCTGATGATATATTAAATGTTGAGGCATCCGATAAACCACCGTCCTTATACTTCTGCATTCGTACCCCTTTACCTCGAGTCATTTCAGGTAAGTCAGCTATTGGGAATATAAGCATTTTACGATTTTCACCGATACAAGCAATATGGTCACCATTTAATGGTTTGCAAACTATCGCTTTCGCCCCGTCTTTTAAATTTAGAATTTGCTTGCCATTTTTTGTTTGAGCATTGGTTTCCGTTTCTGAGATTATAAAACCGTCACCTTTAGATGAAGCAACTAAAAACTTTCGATTTTCTTTAGTTACAAAGACGTCAACTATATCAACATCGTTAGGTATTTCCAGCATCAATCTGAGTGGTTCTCCCATGCCCCGACCACCTGGCAATTGATTACATGATAAAGTGTAAAATCTACCATTTGTCGCAAAAATCGAAATTTTATCTGTGGATTCTGCATGAAAAATAAATTTCCCTGCATCACCGTCTCTAAATTTCAACTCTTGTTTTAAATCAATATGCCCTTTCATAGCACGAATCCAGCTCATCTCAGAGCACACTATGGTAATTGGTTCACGCTCAATCATTGCTTCAATTGGCACTTCTTCAAACTCAATTACTTCCGCAAATTCACTTCTTCTTTTTCCATTTTCGTTATTTTTCCCAAATAACTTTTGAGTTTCGCGAAGTTGACTTGAGATTTTTTTCCATTGAATGGTCTCATCATTCAACAAATCTTCAAGGTTCGCTCTTTCGATTAAGAGACCTTCATGCTCTTTACGTAATTCGATTTCCTCAAGTTTACGTAATGAGCGCAAGCGCATGTTCAATATTGCTTCTGCTTGAGTGTCTGATAGCTCAAATTCTGTGATTAGCGTTAGCTTAGGATCATCTTCATTTCTGATTATTTCTATGACTCTATCTAAGTTTAGAAAGGCAACGATATATCCTTCTAAGACTTCTAATCTATGATCAATTTTTTCGAGATTGAATTTTGATCGTCTGATTAAGACATCTTTTTGGTGCTGTAAAAAGGAATTTAACACTTCCTTTAATGAGCAAACTTTAGGGGTTCTCCCATCGATCAAGACATTTAGATTTAAGGAAAAGCGAGTTTCAAGGTCAGTTTGCTTGAATAGTGTTTCCATTAAGATTGATGGATCTATCATTTTGGTGCGAGGTTCTAAAATGATACGAATTTCGTCTGTACTTTCATCCCGCACATCAGCTAGGACAGGTATCTTTTTATTATTTATAAGTTCGGCGATTTTTTCTATCAGTTTCGACTTTTGAACTTGGTAAGGGATTTCACTGATTACAATTTGCCACTGCCCCCGGTCTAATTTTTCTTCAATCCACTTTGATCTTAATCGAAATGAACCTCTTCCAGTTCGATATGCATCTAGAATATTGTCATAAGGTTCTACGATTATTCCTCCAGTTGGGAAATCTGGTCCAGGAATATATTCCATCAATGTTTCATCTCGAGCATTGGGTGCTTTAACTAAATGAATACATGCGTTAATTAATTCATCCAAATTGTGTGGTGGAATATTAGTGGCCATACCAACAGCAATCCCACTGGAACCATTTGCTAATAGGTTTGGAAAACTTGCTGGAAATACTATTGGTTCAGTTAAGGTGCCATCATAGTTTTCCTGAAAATCTACAGCATTTTCTGATAAGCCTTCCATTAAAGATTGGGAAACTTTTGTTAGTCGTGCCTCAGTGTATCGGCTTGCGGCTGGATTATCGCCATCAATATTTCCAAAATTCCCTTGCCCATCAACTAAAGGATATCTTACGTTGAAATCTTGGGCTAGGCGAGCCATAGCATCGTATATTGCCGCGTCACCATGCGGATGATAATTGCCCATGACATCACCAGAGATTTTTGCAGATTTTCTGAATCCTGAGTTTGCGGCAAGTTTCAATTCACGCATAGCATATAAAATCCGACGATGGACGGGCTTTAATCCATCTCGTGCATCTGGTAGTGCTCGGTGCATGATAGTTGACAAAGCATATTGTAAATAACGTTCTCCAATTGCCCTACTCAACGGTTCTGTTGTTATGAATGGTATTGGTTTTTCGAAATTAGAGTTCTTGTCGTTCATTCTGTTCATTTACAATGTGGAGAGGTATGGGTCTAGAGCAAATACAGTTTAATTTTAAATATGTAAGCTGGATTGATCAGTAGGGCAGAAAATTTTTGATGAGTTAATAGATGATAAAGAGAAAATCGATTTTGATTACAGGTTGTTCATCGGGTATTGGTCTTGATTCAGCCTTAACTTTGAATGATTGCGGATGGCGTGTCTTTGCTACCTGCAGAAAACAAAAAGACTGTGATAAGCTCAAATTACATGGATTAGAAAGCTTTGTCTTAGATTATGAGAGTACAGACTCGATCGCTTTAGCTTTAGAAAATGTATTTCGACTAACAGGTGGCACCTTGGATGCATTATTTAATAATGGAGCTTACGCTATTCCTGGAGCCGTTGAAGACTTACCAAGGGAGGCTTTGAAGCAAAATTTTGAAGCGAACGTTTTTGGATGGCATGATCTTATTATACGAGTTATTCCAGTAATGAGGGCCCAAGGTTACGGGCGAATAATAAATTGCTCAAGTGTATTGGGTTTTATTCCTTACCCTTGGAGAGGGTCTTATGTAGCCACCAAATATGCCATTGAAGGTTTGACTGATACCCTCAGATTGGAAATGTCTGATACTGATATTAAAGTTATTTTATTGCAACCAGGTCCCATAACCTCAAAATTTAGACTGAACGCTATTAATGGGTTCGAACGATGGATAGAATGGAAGGCTTCGGCTCGCTGCGACCAATATCGATCAAAGTTAATCAATCGTCTTTATGATAGCTCTTCAAAAAAAGATAAGTTTGAATTGCCGCCTTCAGCTGTTACAAAAAAATTAATAAGAGCTTTAGAAGATCCGATTCCAAAATCAAAATATTTAATTACCACCCCAACTTATGTTGCAGCAGTTTTGAAGAGAATATTACCCAATGGGTGGATTGATAGAATTTTATCAAAAAAATAAAGAAAATTTAACTTCGCTTTTTCAAAAACTCAACCTATGTGTGTATAAAGGAGATTTTTTATGACTAATGACCCATTATTTTGGATCGTCACAGCATCGTGTTTGTTAGTACTAGTTATATTAATGATTGGTGTCATAGGGTTTAGTCGGGGCGGTGAGTTTAATAGAAAATACTCTAATAAATTGATGAGATATCGGATTTATTCACAGGCTGTGGCTGTTGTAATGATTTTAATCTACATATTGGTTAGAGGAAGGGGAGGATAGATGGTAACCTTAAATAAGATTTATACTAGAACGGGTGATAATGGAGAAACTGGTTTGGGAGACGGAACCAGGGTACCTAAATACTCCTTGAGAGTAGACTCTTATGGTTCTGTGGATGAGACAAATGCAACAGTAGGATTGGCTAGACTTTATAGTCATGGCGAGATGGACGTTAGATTGGGTGCTATTCAAAACGATTTATTTGATCTTGGCGCAGATATGTGCCGGCCTAATATTGATCTGGATGCCTCAGCAGAATACGCTCCGTTAAGAATGACGCAATCACAAGTAGACAGATTGGAGCGTGAGATAGATGAAATGAACCAAAATTTGTCAGCACTAAAAAGCTTCGTCCTGCCAGGTGGTTCAAAATTATCAACATACTTGCATCTTTGTAGGACAGTCAGTCGAAGAGCTGAGCGTTTGGCAGTAGAATTAAGCCAAACTGAAAAAGTTAATGTATTGGCAATCAAGTATTTAAATAGACTTTCGGATTGGTTTTTTGTTGCATCTAGAATCTCAAATGAAAATGGTGCTGCTGACGTACTGTGGATTCCAGGAGCTAATAGGTAAAATACGTCGAAAAAAGATAACGAAACGGCACAGAATTAATTTTTCTCTTTTAGTATAAGTAACTTTTCATTAAATCGACGGTACAGAAACGAATCTCGTCCAAAAGACGCTTAATTGATGAACAGGAGAAAATGGTATGAAAGTCTTAGTACCAGTAAAACGGGTAATAGATTACAACGTTAAAGTTCGTGTTAAATCGGATGGCTCAGGAGTAGATCTTGCAAATGTTAAAATGTCAATGAATCCATTTGATGAAATAGCAGTTGAGCAAGCGATCCGTCTGAAAGAGGCCGGAAAAGTTGAAGAAATTATAGCGGTGTCTGTCGGGGTTAAGCAGTCGCAAGAAACTTTACGAACAGCACTGGCAATGGGCGCTGATAGAGCGATACTAATAAATTGTACTGAAGACGTTCATGAGGATTTAGAACCTCTAACAGTCGCTAAACTTTTAAAAGGTGTAATTGATGAAGAACAGCCTGGTTTAGTTTTGTGTGGTAAACAAGCGATTGATAATGATATGAATGCAACTGGGCAAATGCTTGCAGCTTTGACTGGTTGGAGCCAAGGCACCTTTGCCTCTGAGCTAGATATTGAGGATGATAGTGCGATTGTGACTCGAGAAGTTGATGGTGGATTGCAAACTATTAAAATTAGCATGCCTACAGTGGTGACCGTTGATCTCAGATTAAATGAGCCCAGATATGCTTCGCTTCCAAATATTATGAAAGCAAAAAGAAAGCCTTTGGATGAAAAAACACCAGAAGATTATGGTGTAGATATTTCACCGAGACTTGAAATATTAAAAACAACCGAACCTGCAGCCAGAGCAGCTGGTGTTAAAGTGTCGGATGTAGCAGAACTGGTTTCAAAACTTAAAGACGAAGCGGGAGTGATATAATGGGAGTACTACTTTTAGCAGAAGTGTTATCTGGAGAGGTATCGATAGATCAGACGGCAAAAGCTTTAACGGCAGCCAAATCATTGGGAGATGTAACGGTATTATGTGCATCTAGTGGTTGTGGCGACGCAATTCAATCAATAGCGTCGTTAGACGGTGTGAGTAAAGTTTTGAACGCTGATGACGCGATATATGGAAATGGATTAGCCGAGCCCACTGCAGATTTACTTGTCTCTTTGGCCCAAGATTATGAACATATTGTGGCACCAGCAACCGCATTAGCAAAAAATATTTTACCTCGTGTGGCGGCGTTACTAGATGTTATGGTAATTTCAGATATCACGGAGATAGTTGACTCAAACACTTTTGAGCGTCCTATTTACGCTGGTAATGCAATCCAAACGGTAAGATCCGCAGACAAGATTAAGGTATTGTCAGTTAGAACAGCAGGGTTTGATGCAAGCGGCGAAGGTGGTTCGGCACCTATAGAAGATATTTCCATTGGAAATAATCCTGCAGTCTCTACATGGATTGAGGATAAAGTTCAGGCGTCTGATAGACCTGAATTAACTTCTGCAAAAATTGTTGTGTCGGGTGGGCGAGGAGTAGGTTCTCAGGAAAGTTTTGCGATAATCGAAGCAATGGCGGATAAGTTAAATGCTGCGGTTGGTGCTTCTCGTGCGGCAGTAGACTCTGGTTATGCACCTAATGACTGGCAAGTAGGCCAGACTGGAAAGGTTGTGGCGCCTGATCTCTACATTGCTTGTGGTATTTCTGGAGCAATACAACATCTAGCTGGTATGAAAGATAGCAAAGTAATAGTGGCGATTAATAAGGATGAAGAGGCACCAATTTTTCAAGTGGCTGATTATGGCTTGGTGGCTGATTTATTTGATGCCGTGCCTGAACTAACAGAAGCTTTGTAAAGTAGTTATTTTTAATCTAGTTTTATTTGCTTTTAAGCAATAGAGTTTTTGATCTTAGGTATTCCATTAACCCTCTAGGATCTTTATTATACTGGTCTAACTCAGAGCGTTTGATCGGATTGCCAATTATTGGAGCTTGTTCTTTATTCATAGCATGTACTATTTCATGAAGCAAAAGTCCCTGTCTGACAGTAATAGAAATCTTATTTGCAAATTGAAACCAACGACTATTTTGTCCAGAAAAATAAATTGGTAAAACCTCTGCTTCAGATTTCAGTATCATTTTTGCTGTAAATGGAAGCCATTCGCCTTCAACGGCCTTATCAAACCATCCTGGAGATGTTGCAACTGCTCCAGCAGGAAAAAGTATAACCACCCCACCTGCTTTTAAGTGGTTCATTGCAAGTTTGCGCATTTCAAGATTAAGTCTAACTGAGTTCGGCTCATGTGGGAAAGATACTGGTAACATGTGATATTGAATTTCAGGAACATTTGTTAAAAGTGATCGAGTTAGAATTTTGAAGTCTTTTCTTATTCGATTAGTCAATTCGGCAAGAACTAAGCCGTCGACTAGGCCGTGAGGATGATTAGCCACAATGATCAATGGCCCAGATTTTGGTATTCTTGCCACTTGATCTTCTGGAGTCGATAAATTGATCTGCAGATGGCTAAGAGCTTTACCCCAAAAAGTTTCATCCTCTTGTCGTAAAGTTTTTTCGTAATCCCGAACTAAACGCATCAGAGTGAGTTTTCCAGTAATAAATTCCAATGATTTTATAACAAATGTTTTTACTGGACTGTTAAAGGTTCCAGCATATGACAAATTTTTTCCATCATAAGGTTTATAATCTGGATCGCCAATCTTCGGTGTTTCATTATTTAACAATACAAAGTCCTTGATATATTACATGATTTCTAAAGGTCTTCTTCAAAACGATTCAAAATTAAATTCGTTAAGGCTTGTGATAGTTTTTTTTCTTCTGGACCAGAAGTGATTATGGTAATCTCCTGTCCTTTGGCCGCTGCAAGCATTAGTAACCCCATTATACTATCTCCAGAAACGCTAATATCATCTTTTGAAATAATAGCATTGGCGTTAAAGCGCTCTACTGTCTCTACAAGTTTAGCAGAAGCTCTGGCGTGTAGTCCTTTTTCATTGATAATTATATGCCTATTTTCAATTGTCATCTTATTGACGATTATAGCTATTTATATATTTGCGACCCGCATTCAGCGCTTCTTCGGTTGCATCTTTTATGCTCATTTTTCTACATTTAGCTAACTTTACTAACATTGGCAGATTAGCACCATAAATAATTGTTCTATCTTCTTTGCAGCAAGCACTTAAGGCTAAATTTGATGGTGAGCCGCCAAATAGGTCTGTCACTAAAATGACTCCAAAACCAGTATCCACGTCATCACTAGCGTTACATATTTCGATCTCTTTAGATTTACGATTATGATTTTCACCGATTCCGACTGTGATTAACTGTTCTTGTTGACCTACTACGTGCTCGAGGGCGGCTTTATATTCGTCCGCTAAACCTTCATGTGCTACTATTACGATCCCTATCACAGCTTATCCCGATTTCGTTTATTGAGCATTGCTTTTCATGCGTTCTAATTCTAAGTGCCTTTTAGACACCTGAATATTCTTTTTTGCAAGAGTTTCCGCAACAAGTTCAGTAATAAATACCGATCTATGTCTACCACCGGTGCACCCAAAACTTAAGATAAAATATGATTTTCCTTCAGATTCATAAGCAGGGATCAAAAAATCAATAAGATCAATAATTTTATTCATGAATAATTCGAATTTTTCATCTGTTTTTATGTACTCTTGAATTAATCGTTGTTCTCCGGTGAGTTCCTTCAAATCATTATTCCAATATGGATTTTTTAAGAAGCGACAGTCGATCACCATATCGGCTGATGTAGGTATACCCCTTTTATAAGAAAAGCTATGTACAGAAATGCTTAAAGGTTTTTTTGTGAAATCTTGTTCAAAAATTTTTCTAATTTGAAATTTCAGATCATGGGGGGACATATTTGTTGTGTCAATAAAGTTATCTGCATTAATAGATAGCGATTCTAATAGTTTTTTTTCTCTTTGGATTCCAATCACTGCTCCTTGCTTAGGTGCCATTGGATGCCTACGTCTTGTCTCAGAATAACGCCTTAACAATATTTCGTCAGAGCAGTGCAGATAAAGCAAATTACATTTAAACTTCAGGTCTGAATTAAGAGTTCTTAACACTTCCAGTAGGTTTTGGTTGGAAAAATCTCGGTTTCGGGCATCAATGCCTAAAGCAAGTGGATGATTTATTTGATTGCCTGATAACAATAGTGGAAGAAGAGATAACGGGATATTATCAATTGCTTCAAATCCTAAATCTTCCAGAGAATCTAGAGCGGTAGTGCGACCAGCACCAGACGGCCCTGTAACAATAACTAAATTCAAATTGGACGAATTTTTCATAGTTAATACTCATACTATATTATTATTCTTTTTTCACAAAGTGAATTAAACTGTGCTCTAATCCATTTAAATTCTTACAATGCAAAATCTGTATTTTTTTTCCAAAATATTCTGTATATTTTGTTTTAGGCAATCTGTGGTGCTCGGTTTTATCAAGACTTACTACTAAGCAAAGTTGAGCTTTTGTAGAAGAAACCTCTAAAATGCCAATGTTTCTGGCTTCAATTTTTCCAAGAATGGCCTTTGGAGCGGATAAAATTATTTCATTTTTTTGGTTGTTCAATATAACTTGGTCATCTGCGATTAAAATGGCTCCAGAACTTATCAGAGCAAGTGCTAATTTTGACTTCCCACTACCAGATTTGCCTAATATCAATATACCTTTGCCTGAAAATGAAACGGCACTTGCATGAAGATTAAGTGAAGATATTTCTTTCAAATTATATCCTAATATTAGTAAATTTCACTTTTCATATTTTTCGTAACCTGATGTATACACTATATCATCTATAAACTTCGATGTCTGCGGTGATTAATATTCTTAAACAGAATGAATATCTTTTGCAATTTACGTATTAGAATTAAGAATCAATAGTTATATTAAAGAATTCTGGTATTGATTTTATCATTAAATGTTGACAAACAAGTGTCTAACGGGGCCTCTGGTCTTGCTGCCAATTTTAGATAAATATTTTCTAATCGAAAAGTTGAGGAATGTTTTATGTCTGCTGAACGCGTTAATCAGTTATTCAGATTATCTAGTCAAGGGATAGATGGTTTAGGAAGGGTCTTTTACAATCTGAATGAGAGCGAATTGCTTTCCGAAGCGGTGAGCCGCAAGGAGGGAGAATTGGGAATTGGAAAAGCATTATTAGTAAATACTGGTGAGCATACTGGAAGATCTCCTAATGACCGTTTTATCGTAAAAACTGAGGACGTCGCTGATAAAATTTGGTGGGAAAACAATCAGTCAATGACTGAATTAGCTTTTGATAATTTAGAAAAAGACTTTAAAATTCACATGAAAGATAAAGACTATTTTGTCCAAGATCTTTATGGAGGTGCCCAAGCTGAATACAGATTAAATATTCGAGTAATCACCGAACTCGCATGGCATGGATTGTTTATCAGACATTTACTCCGTAGGCCTGATGAGTCTGAGTTATCTGATTTTGTATCTGATTTTACGATTATTAATTGTCCATCTTTTTTAGCTGAACCAAAACGTCATGGTTGTAGATCAACCACGGTTATCGCAATCAATTTATCCAAGAAGTTAATTTTGATTGGAGGGACAGCGTATGCTGGGGAAAATAAAAAATCAGTTTTTGCACTGCTGAATTTTATATTGCCGGAGAAGAATGTTATGCCTATGCATTGTTCGGCTAATCACGCTCTGAATGATCCAGATGATTTGGCTGTCTTTTTTGGTTTATCTGGTACTGGAAAAACGACTTTATCAGCAGAAAAAAATCGAATTTTGCTTGGGGATGACGAACATGGTTGGTCAGACAAGGGTACTTTCAATTTTGAAGGTGGGTGTTATGCAAAAACAATAACTTTATCCAAAGAGGCAGTGCCTGAAAGTTTTTCAACTACCTCAAAGTTTGCGACTGTAATAGAAAATATGGTATACCACCCAGATACAAAGGAGTTATATTTCGACGATGATAGCTTAACTGCTAACATGAGATGTGCTTATCCTCTAAATTATATATCTAATGCTTCAGCTAGCTCATTAGGAGGCGCACCAAAGAATATTATTATGTTAACATGTGATGCATTTGGGGTTTTACCTCCTATTTCTCGACTGACCTCCGCGCAAGCCATGTATCATTTTTTATCAGGATTTACCTCTAAGGTTGCCGGTACCGAGCGGGGTGTTACTGAACCCCAACCAACGTTCTCAACGTGTTTTGGAGCACCATTTATGCCAAGACGTCCCGAGGTGTATGGAAATTTGCTAAAATCGAAAATTGCTGAGAGTGGCTCCGTTTGTTGGTTAGTTAATACTGGATGGACTGGGGGTTCGTATGGGGTTGGGACTAGAATGCCAATTAAAGCTACGCGAACGTTATTAAACGCAGCTTTAAATGGAGAAATTTCTGATGGAAAATTTCGGAAAGATAAGAATTTTGGATTTGAAGTGCCAATATTTGTTCGAGACGTTAATCCAAAACTGCTTGATCCAAGGCAAACTTGGGAAGATGCTGAGCAGTATGATCTGCAAGCTCGTCGACTTGTTGAGATGTTTGTTAGTAATTTTAATCAATATGTTGAACATGTGGATGCGAGTATAAAAGATATTATGTTGAAATAACTTTAAAAACCGAAACCACGTCGTATCAAATTTAAAGAGGCGATTAATAAGAGTAATTGAGTGACATTTGTGAATTTTTTTCCATCTATTTTTGTACCGATGTAATTACCTAATAATACACCAACAATTGCGGGTAAAAGAAGAATAAACGAAAATGTGATGCTTGGTAAATTTATAATGTTTGAATGTATATGAGCAAAAATAAAAATAATTGATCCAAAAAAATAGATGATTCCCTGCGATCTTATCTGAAAGTTTCTCTCTAATTTTAAAGTTAAAAAATATGCTACTGTTGGCGGCCCCCAAGTACCAGTTAGTCCACCAAAAAAACCAGCAAAAAATCCAAAAGCTAACTCTATTAAATTATTATTCTTAAAATTTAATTCATTTCGGAAAAATTGAAAAAGTGTAAAAACAAAAATTGATGTACCCATTAACAAAAATAATATTTTTGTTGACAATATCGTGATAAAATTGCTTCCAATCACAATCATGATCGATAAGATAGCTAAGTATTTCCAAAATATTTTTATCGCGGTAACTGCAGGTTTTATTCCTTCGCGCAATGCTTGATAAAAGTTTGTAAAAAGAGTTGGAATAATCATTGCAACGATGGAAAGTTCTAAGGAAAGAAACATTGCAAAACCGCTTATCATTATGAGAGGCATTGCAAAGCCTACTAATCCTTTTACAAGTCCTGCAAATAAAGTGATTGATAAAACTAATATGATTTCCATTAGTCCCATATCAAAAAAAACGGTGTGTAATGTTTGCATATTACCCTATTAAAATTGTTAGATTTTTCGCATTTTGACGCATAGTTAACATTTTAAAGCTTTAACACCTGAAGTTTATTAGTTTAAAGCTATATAGTGTATCAACGTAAAACAATTCATGAGCAAGAAATAATATGACCTCAACAATATTGGAAAATCTTGAAGACTTGATTTCAAAATCGGTCGATGTATCAAACGCATTATTAGCGGATATAGTTGCTCATGTGAGAAATAAGGTGGTTGTCTCCGATAGGGTATCAAGCGAACTTTTGAATAATTATCAATTTGAAGCACATGGTGTGGCTTGGATTGCAACCTACATCGAATCTCTACGGCAGATGTCAGTTTGGAGTAAGGTGGCGAAAGCAGAAAACAAATTTGATACAGTAGAAAAGCTAATATTGCAGATCGGTTTTGGTGAATATTTAAGTCAATTGAAAAACGGCATACCGATGAGTCAAACAGAGTTTATTAGGCTGCATGATATTGGTCTTTCGAATGAGATTATTAATAAATTCTTAATCCCCGAAGTTGAAATTTTAATTAAATTTGGAAACACTCAGCTAGCAAGAGAGCAATTATGTCTTTTGATGCAGGATCGTTTGGGTATGTCTACCTTTGGTTTTTCTGGATTAGATGACGACTTAGAGATGGTTCGTGAGCAATTTAGAAGATTTTCTGATGAAAAAGTGGCACCTTATGCACACCAATGGCACTTGAAAGATGAATTAATTCCGAAGGAAATTATTGATGAAATGGCTGAGTTAGGGGTATTTGGCTTAACAATTCCAGAAAAATATGGTGGCTTTGGTCTTTCAAAAGCGGCCATGTGTGTCGTATCTGAAGAATTATCCCGTGGCTATATCGGGGTTGGATCACTTGGCACTAGATCCGAAATTGCAGCAGAATTGATATTATGTGGCGGCACCGAAGAACAGAAGAAGAATTGGTTGCCAAGAATATCGGATGCTTCAGCCTTGCCGACAGCTGTTTTTACAGAGCCTAATACTGGTTCTGATTTAGGCTCTTTGGCGACTCGAGCAATAAGAACTGATGATTATTTTGAGGTGACAGGTAATAAAACCTGGATTACCCATGCTTCTCGAACCAATGTTATGACTTTACTTGCCAGAACAGACTTAGACACAAAAGACTACAGAGGGTTGTCTATGTTTCTTGCTGAAAAAGAAGCTGGTACTACTGAAAATCCATTTCCTTCAGAAGGTATGACAGGAGGTGAAATTGAGGTTTTAGGTTATAGAGGAATGAAAGAATATGAGATTGCTTTTGATAAGTTTAAGATATCGAAAGGCAATTTATTGGGTGGAATTGAGGGGCAGGGATTCAAGCAATTGATGCAAACTTTTGAAAGTGCTCGAATACAGACTGCAGCTAGGGCTGTTGGCGTCGCACAGTCAGCTCTAGATATTTCTTTGAATTATGCCATTGATCGGAAACAATTTGGTAAATCGTTAATAGCATTTCCGAGAGTTTCATCAAAGTTAGCAATGATGGCAGTGGAAATAATGATTGCGCGTCAGTTAACTTATTATAGCGCTAGAGAAAAAGACGCTAGTCGGCGTTGTGATCTCGAGGCTGGAATGGCTAAATTATTGGCTGCAAGAGTAGCTTGGTCATCAGCTGATAATGGCTTGCAAATCCATGGTGGAAATGGGTTTGCTTTAGAGTATCCTATCAGCCGTATTTTATGTGATGCGAGAATTCTTAATATTTTTGAGGGCGCAGCTGAAATACAGGCTCAAGTAATAGTTCGGCGTATTCTTGATACTAAAACAAACTAGAATAGTTTTTGTTATTAACAGTTCTTGCAAAAGCTTACTCTCTTCCTTAGGAGAAGAGAAGGAGTAGGGGTTTAGCTCAGTTGGTAGAGCATCGGTCTCCAAAACCGAGGGTCGTGGGTTCGAGTCCCTCAACCCCTGCCATTTTTCTCGTATCTTGTTAGATATAAAATATTCTAAGTAATTTTTTGGAGCGGGCGATGAGATTCGAACTCACGACCCTAACCTTGGCAAGGTTATGCTCTACCCCTGAGCTACGCCCGCATCCATTTAGTAGGATTGGGTGTAAACTGAAGAATGTTGGGCTGCAAGGGAAAAAGATGCTATAAGTTATTAACTTGATATCAATTTTTGACGAATTTTTCGAAATAATATATTTGACAAAAACCAACCAACAAAAATTAATAGAAAATTTAGCATGATACTTACAGTATAAAAAATTATCCGAT
>JAQWNW010000087.1 GCA_029246285.1 Paracoccaceae bacterium
TACTGTTGAATATTCTTTATCACTAAAATAGCCAGCATCGGTGCCAAAAGAAACAACTCCTGTGCTATTTAGACCAGTAATTGCAGTAATAAATGATAAAGCCTCTGCAGCATTTCGATCATCTAATCCACCTACTGGTGCCTGAGTAATAATATCGATATTTGCCTGAGTGCTGACTTTTTTCATCTCTGGTAAAAGTTCTTCATTTGCGAATTTTTCAAGTTCAAGAATAGTTTTTGACCCATCCTCCCCCGGCATTGGACGGTATTCCCAATCAAAATTACACCACCCAGCCGTAGCATTACTAGCTGTTCCCCCTTCGATAATTCCTACATTAAAAGTAGCAAATGGTGGATCATATGGAGATCCATCAATTGGATTTGCCGCTCGCAACAATCCAATTTCTTCTATTTTAGAAATAAGTTTCATAGCAATTGATATAGCATTTACGCCAATTAAAGGATTTGAGGAGTGAACCTCATAACCAGAAATTTCAGTGCGCATTTCATAGCTACCTTTGTGACCTGTAATTATCTTCATTTCAGTAGGCTCACCAACCACGACAATACTTGGTTGAAACTGATTTAAAGCCATGCTCTCCAACAAGACTGGCATTCCGAAACCACCTGTTTCCTCATCATATGAAAATGTTAAATGTACAGGTTTTTTTAAATTGTTTCTTTTAAAAATTGGTACCGATGCCAACATGCAAGCTAAAAAACCTTTCATATCAACTGAACCTCTACCATACAAACGGTCATCAATCTGCGTCAATTTAAAGGGATCAGTAGCCCATTTCTGTCCTTTCACAGGCACCACATCTGTATGTCCATTAAATAAGACACCACCATCAATTTCAGGTCCTATTGTTGCAAAAACATTTGACCTAATTCCGTCCTCATCATAACTCAACTTAGGTTCAACATCATGCTGTTTTAAATAATCAATAATAAACTGGTTTATCTTTTCGGTGGATGTTCCTGAAATGGTTTGGAAGCTCACCAAATGTTCTAGTATCGCCACTGTTTCAAGAATTCTTTCTTTCAAAATTCTCTCCGTTTATTTGATTATTCAAGTTCAAATGTCATTTGACATTACTACTTTAGTTCTTCTCATAACGTATAAAATACATAGAAAACCCATAAATGCACTTAAAAACATTATAATTTGTAAAGCGTATGCACCCTCGCTCTTTGATAATAAAAACCCAGCCAACGTAGCAAGCGCTGAGCCACCACCAATCTGAATAGCTCCACCGATGCCGCTTGCGGTACCTGCCACCGACGGACGAATAGAAAGCATCCCTGCTGTTGAGTTTGCTAACGTTAATCCATTGCCAATACCAATAAAAATACAAAATCCAAAAAAGGTAAATGCCGTCCCATAACCTAAAATAGAAATAATTAATGACATACCCATTCCAAATATTTGGGCTATTGTTCCCAGCAAAATCATTCTATCGATTCCAATCTTCATTGAGAATTTTCCCGTTAAAAAATTACCCCCAAAAAATCCCAATGCTGGAAGGCCAAAAAGAACACCCATGGTTGCTGGAGACAGGTTGAATACTTTAGAGCCTACAAATGGCGCACCACCTAAAAATGCAAAAAATGTTCCAGTGCTAAACGCAGCCGCAAAGGCATATCCCCAAAATCTGCGCGAAGTAAACAAAATTGGGTATTCTTTAATCTGCTCGCGAAGGCTTTTATTTTTTGAACTGTTTGTCTCTCCTAGGTCCAGCCAGCACAATACAAACAAACCAAAACTAAATATCATCACAAATATAAAAGTTGCTTGCCAATTATAATATGTTTCAAAAAACCCACCAATTGAAGGCGCAATCATCGGAGCCACCGACATGCCCATAGTTACATAACCAAGC
This sequence comes from Paracoccaceae bacterium, assembly GCA_029246285.1. GTDB lineage: Bacteria > Pseudomonadota > Alphaproteobacteria > Rhodobacterales > Rhodobacteraceae. The sequence continues at coordinate 1,883 of JAQWNW010000087.1, forward strand.
ATTGACGCTGCTTTTTCTGGAGAAGCCATATCTCTCACAATTGCCCTAGAGATCGCCATCAAGGTCGCAATTGAAGCTTGTAAAATCCTAAAAAATAAGAAGGTCTCAATGCTCTTTGATAAATAACAACCGATAGTCGCTATGATCAATATGATAAGAGCAGTAAGCACAACCTTGCGTCGCCCAAAATAATCTGACAATGGCCCAGCAATTAATTGAACGATAGCAGTGCAAGCCAGATACAGAGTTACAGACAGCTGCATCAAAGCATAATCAGTTTCAAAAAACTCTGTCATACTCGGTAATGATGGCAGAAAAACACTCATGCTCATTACAGACATACCCGACATTAATATCAGTGTTAAAAGATGGGGAGGTGTTTTATTATTCAAAAACATTTTATTCAATCGTAATTGTTCTAGAGCTTTAAACAAATAAATAACTATTTTACAATAGTTTCCACGACATCAAAATTACTATGGTTTAATTTAAAAATAGAAATAATCTTGCATACTGACAAACATTCAAGAATTTAAATCAAATTCCTTTTTAATAATACTCGCTGCCTTCTCTGCAATCATAATTGTTGGCGCATTAGTGTTTCCAGAAACCAAAGTTGGCATTATAGATGCGTCAACAACCCTTAATTTTTTCAACCCATGTACCTTTAATTTTGGAGTAACCACCGCCAGTTCATCATGGCCCATCTTACAAGTACCAACTGGGTGGTAAATCGTATCAGCACGCTTTCTGATATGCTTCTCCCAATCTTTTTCTGTCATATTCTTCTTAACACCAAATAATTCTTTATGCCGATATTTTGATAAAGCTGGGGCTTTCAAAATTTTCTCAGCGATTTGCGTTCCTTTAATTAAAGTTGCCAAATCTCTTTCATCTGACAAATAATTTGGATCAATAAGCGGATCAGATAAGGGATTCTTATCTTTAATTCGCACACTTCCTCTGCTGTGAGGTCTTAATGCACATATATGACAACTATATCCATATCCTAAATGCAGCTTTCGAACATGGTCATCTAAAATTGCCACCACAAAATGAAGCTGCACATCTGGACGATCTTCGTCTAGTTTTGTTTTAAAAAAAGCCGCACCTTCAGCAAAAGGTGAAGCTATCATTCCAGTACCATCTCTTCGCCAACGAAAAATATTCTTTAAAAGTGCTACTAACCCCGCAGGAGCTAATCCGAAAACATCTCTATTCTTTGATCTATAAGCGAGCGAAAAATCTAAATGATCCTGCAGGTTTTGTCCTACGCCAGGCAACTCTTTTATCAGTCCAATTCCATGCGGTAAGATATCTTCCTTCCTACCGACACCAGATCTTTGTAAGATTTGAGGGCTATTTAAAGCACCACTTGAAAGAATTATCTCTTTTTTTGCTGACATCAAGTGGCACTTACCCCTTTTCCAAAATATGACACTTTCCGCAACATCATTTTTAAAATTTATTTTTTCCACTTGGGCTCTTGTAATGATTGTTAAATTCTTTCTTTCCGCAACCGGAAATAAAAATGCTTCTGCTGCAGAGCATCTTTGCCCATTTTTTGATTTATTGTGAAACTGTGTTACTTGATAAAAACCCACTCCTTCATTTTCACCACTATTGAAATCTACTCGTTCACGATGTTGCATCTCCTTTGCGGCATGAATAAATGCGGTTGTGATTGGTCGCGGACTCTTTTGATTTGAAACATGCAAAGGACCATCTATTCCATGACTTGCATCACCACCCAGCTCATTGTTCTCTGATTTTTTAAAGTACGGAAGACATTCATCCCAAGACCATCCCTCACATCCATTCTTCGACCAACCATCATAATCTAACTTATGACCTCTGATATACAACATAGCATTGATTGCACTAGAACCACCCAATACTTTACCTCTAGGCTGATACCCTCTTCGGTTGTTCAGATATTTTTGTCTAACCGTATGATAAGCCCAGTTATATAGACGTCCGTAACCTGGTAAAATTATAGCACCTGCTATTGGTGCACGAATAAGAATACTGTTTCCCCATCCACCCGCCTCTAACAAGCAAACAGATATATTTGGGTCCTCACTTAGACGTGCTGCGAGAACTGAACCTGCAGACCCACCTCCAACAACAATAAAATCATAGGATTCATCAGCCATATCGAGTTTTAAAGATTAATCTCTATATCCAGGCATATTTCTATCCACCCATCGTAATTGAGGTTTCCAATCTTCAGCTCCAGAAGGTTCGTTTTTGGGAACATCACCATCGGCGAAAAGCCCATCAACAATCTTATCGCTCAATAATAATGGCTCTTGTCCTGAAGCCAAAACATCAACCTGAATCTTGCATGCGGTTTCAAGATAATACAGATAATAAAAACACTCTCCGATAGATCTACCACATGCGAGTAATCCATGATTTTCCATGATCATGGCAAAGTTTTCTCCGATATCTCTTGCCAAAGCTTCACATTCATCTTTTGCAGTAGTAACATCTTGATACGGATGAACGCAAACTGTCGGCATAATCAATCCAGCATGTTGAGATAAAGGCAATAAACCACACTTCATAGCTGAAACGGCAGCACCAGCTCGGGAATGTGTATGAGCAGAATAATTTATATCAGGTCGGGCACCAAGTATTGCCGCATGAATTAAAGCTCCAGCACGATTAACTTTCTTATCGCCGTCTACTTGGTTACCATCAAGATCAACAACCGATAAAGAAGACGCTGTGACCTCTTCCATTAAGTATTCATCCGGCTTTATAAAAAAGAGGTTTGGCTTTCCTGGCACCCTAGCAGCGGCGTGAGTTTGGTTCAAATCTGTCCAGCCAAATTTTGAATATAATCTATAAAGTGCTGCTAAATTTTCTCTACTCTGCTGCTCAGTTACAAATTCATTCTGTGAGAAATCTGAATTAACATTCATAATGAGTTACCCCGCCCAATTATTAAAGAATATAAGCTTAGATACGCACTATTAAGATTTTATTGCAAACTATTTTATCACATTAAAAGTTTAAAAGGTTTAAATTTCTTACAATTGAATGAGACAAGAATAAGTCGTATATTTGCTTATGTCTTCGTTATTCAAAGTAATTGCACTTATTTGCATTTGGTCAACACCAATTCAAATCTTTGTTTTTTTGTGGGGGCTTTGGATCATAATTGAAACTGAAAACACATTCTATAGCTTAACTAATTTAAAGTTTATTGAATTAAAGTTTTATTTTTTAACAGGTTTCATTAATTGGTTGTATACTTGGTTTTGGGAGCCATATTTGGACTTCATTCTCTCACTACCATTGTTAATACATCAATCAATTAAAGCAATCATTAGCACATTTATTGGATTTTGGATCTTAAAAAAACTTGATTAATTTTAAGTTGTTTGATCGAATTTATTCTCTTAGTGTCTTCCCAGGTAATTCAAGATATTAAGATCAATAACTTCTTGTCTAATACTAAGAATCTAAAGATCAATAATAAAATAGTTGAAAGATATCTCCATGTATAATTTAAGCTTATATGGCGTGACAATAATAATATGGGGATCAACCTGGATTATCACCAAATATCAGGTCGATGAGTCAAGCGCATTATTGGCGGTTATGTTCCGTTATATTCTTGCGGCGGTCATATTACAATTAACCATTAATTTATTTAGATCAAAAGAACACCATTCTGGTAAAACTCACCTTCTATTTTTTCTGCTTGGGTCATCGTTGTTTTGTTGGAATTACGTATTTTTTTATAATGCGGCTGGCTCAGGATTAAAGACTGGCCTTATCGCCGTAATTTTCTCAACTATAATTTCCATGAACATATTAAATAATGCAATATTTTTTAAAGAATACCCACGATTAAGTACAGTGACTGGCGCCTTCATAGGCTTAATTGGAATCTCAATGGTTTTTTCAGAAGATATAATTGAGTTTATAGAAACAGGCCTATTTGGCTCCATTATCTTGTGTTTACTTGGCACATATCTTGCTTCTATTGGAAATATGTTATCAAAATTTCTACAGCAAAAGGATATTTCTGTCATGAGCGCTAACAATTGGGGTATGACTTATGGTGCATTAACTCTAATCATCGTAACTATTCTTTACGAACAAAAGATTTATATCCCAACGAGCTATTCATTTTTATCAGGCCTTATATTTCTTTCAGTATTTGGTTCTGTGATTGGGTTTTGGACCTACCTAACACTTCTTGGTAGAGTTGGCGCTGATAGAGCAGCTTACGCGATGATTGTTTTCCCGATATGGGCATTAATATTGTCATGGATATTTGAAGGCTTTGAGTGGACACCCATAAAAATAATTGGGGTCATTATAATAATAATGGGGAACCTCTTTATGCTTAAGAAATCAAATTTAAATTTAAACTTTAAGCCCAAAAATTATGGATAATTATAAAACAATAATTGGTATAGTATGCACATTGACTGCTGTTCTATTTGGATTGGGGACTGGTATGTTAGTGAAGAAGGTAGGCACTGATGTTACTGTTATTACTACCTTGTTTTATAGATTTCTTTTTTCAGTACCGTTATTGTTGCTCTTTGCCCTTGTGGCCAGAAAATCTAAATTCCTTGAGATTAAACAAAAGAAAACACTCATTCTTCGTATAATCTTTGGGTTTTGTGGAATAACCTTTTGGTTCTTGGCAGTTCGCTCAATGCCACTTGGCCAAGCTACAACATTATTTCAAAGTTCTGTAATATTTGTAACTTTATTATCTCCTTTATTATTAGCTGAGAAAGTTGGTCCTGTTCGATGGTCAGCGGTTTTAGCAGGATTGATTGGAATAATTATCGTTACAGAACCATTCTCAGCAGCATTAAATGCAGCTGCCCTATACGGAGTGATGGCAGCATTTTCAGGTGCTATTCTAGCCATTCTACTGCGAAAGTTGGGGCGAA
>JAQWNW010000028.1 GCA_029246285.1 Paracoccaceae bacterium
AATAAGGAAGATGCCGAAAAATTAAAAGGTACTCGCCTTTATGTTGCGCGGGATAAACTTCCAAATTTGAGCAATGATGAATACTACCATTCAGATTTGATTGATATGAAAGTAATTGATACTCAGGGGTGTGAAATTGGACATATCAAGGCTTTACATGATTATGGAGCCGGAAATATTCTAGAAATCTATGTTGAAGAACTTAAGAATACGGTGCTTGTTCCATTTAATGAATTATCAGTTCCAAAAGTAAACCTTGAGGAAGAGTTTGTTGTCGTAGATCCACCAGAAGGAATTACTTTTAAGGAGGATAAATGAAGAAGAAGGCAAAATCACATGGACGACTTTCGATATCGGCGGATGATAGCCCACGGGAATTGGTTAAGAAAAGCTCTGATTTGAAAGGAGTTTGGAAGGCTAAAGTAATTACATTATTTCCAGACATGTTTCCAGGTAGCCTTTCTTTTTCACTCGTTGGACGAGCACTGCAGAAGGAATTATGGACATTAGAAACAATAGATCTTCGGGCATTTGGAGAGGGAAAACACAAAAATGTTGATGATACCCCGGCTGGGGGTGGTGCTGGGATGATTCTTAGGGCAGATGTGATTGAGAGAGCAATAAATAGTGCTCAATCTTCTGGGTTTAGCAAGAATCCGATCATTTATTTGTCTGCACGGGGTAAGAAATTTGATCAAAAAATGGCAAAGAGTTTAAGTAAGAACGATGGTATTACATTGTTATGTGGTCGTTTCGAAGGTGTAGATCAGAGAGTGCTTGATTTTTACAATGTCCAAGAAGTAAGTATTGGTGATTTTATCATGACTGGTGGTGAAATTCCTGCCCAAGCACTTTTAGATAGTATTGTTAGATTGCTTCCAGATGTGTTGGGTAATGAAGCATCGCTCGAAGATGAGAGTTTTTCAAATGGTTTATTAGAGCATCCTCAATTTACAAGACCAGCGATTTGGAATGATCTAGAAATACCCGAAATATTGCAATCGGGTAACCATGAAAAAATAAGAGAATGGCGTTTGGAAAAGTCGGAGTTAGTAACGAAGGAACGTCGAAGTGATATGTGGGCTGATTACATCAAATCGGCGGATGAGATAAAAAAAATTGATTAGAATAGTATAAAAACTTAAAAAATACCTACCAGATAGGCTATATTTGAGGTTTTTTGCAATTAAGCTCATTACATTCGCGCTAATACTTGCCTGTAAAGATAAATCATCTTATACCGCCCTAGTCTGAGAATCACTTATGATATATCTGGCAATGAAGGCTAATTTTTTCTATAGCCTCGAAACTACCTAGTTTCTTCGTTAGGTAGAGCGAGCTGACAAAAGAATTAAGAGGCTGGTAAATAATTAGTGACCTAACCTTTGATGGGCTTGACAGAATTAAGACCCAAAAGAAGATCTAAAGCTCTTAGGTTTATCATAATTCGCAGAAAACTGTGAAAGAGGAACATTGTTATGAACATAATTGAACAGCTAGAAGCTGAACAAGTAGCGTCGCTTAATAAAGATATACCAGACTTCAAGGCTGGCGACACAATCAAAGTTGGGTACAAGGTAACGGAAGGGACACGTTCGCGTGTTCAGAACTATGAGGGTGTGTGTATTAGTCGAGCCGGGGGTAATGGGATTGCAGCGTCCTTTACTGTAAGAAAAATATCATTCGGTGAGGGAGTGGAAAGAGTATTTCCACTACATTCTACTAATATTGCTGAGATATCAGTAGTAAGGCGTGGGCGTGTTCGTAGATCTAAGTTATACTATTTGCGTACTCGGCGTGGAAAATCTGCTCGTATTGCTGAAAAAACAAATTACAAACCTAAGCAAAGTGCTTAGTATAAAAGTGATTGGAATTTTAAGATGAAAAAAGATGTTCACCCAGAATACCATATGATCGACGTAAAGATGACAGATGGTACTATTGTTAAAATGAAGTCGACTTATGGGGAAGAGGGCTCAGTACTCGCTTTAGACATTGACCCTTCAGCGCACCCAGCCTGGACCGGTGGTGGAACCCGCTTGCTAGATACCGATGGACGAGTGTCTAAATTTAAGAAAAAATATGAAGGTCTTGGTTTCTAAGAGACAGAGGTTTTTACTTTAATTAACCAGTAGCTCTTTTCTTCAATAGCTCAGTTAACCAGTTCGGATCCATCTCAGGAACCGAAGATAATAGTAGCTCCGTATATTCAGGATGTGGGGGTGAGAAAATTTCGTCTTTCATACCCTGTTCGATGACTTTTCCTTCCAACATCACGACTATTTCGTCGGAAATTGCTCGAACTGTGGCAATATCGTGCGTAATAAATATATATGAAACACCCAAATCATTTTGAAGTTTAAGAAGCAGCTTTAAGATACCTTCTTGTACAATTTGATCGAGTGCCGAAGTAACTTCATCACAAATAATTAATTCAGGCTCTGCTGCTAATGCTCTAGCGATACATATTCTTTGTTTTTGCCCTCCAGATAATTCGCCTGGCAATCTGTCAAAAAAACTCTCGTCAAGTTCGATCATCTCTAATAGTTCAATTATTCTGGTTTCTTTAGCTTCTCCCTTTAATCCAAGGTAGAATTCTAAAGGTCTTCCGATTATTTCACCAACAGTATGTCGAGGGTTCATAGCCGTATCAGCCATTTGATATATCATTTGTATTTTTTGTAATTGTTTGGTTGAGCGGCCTGAGAGAGCAGCAGGTAAAGGCTCTCCATTAAACAAAACCTCTCCTGCATTGGCGGGCAAGAGTCCCGTCACAACTCTTGCAATGGTGGATTTTCCAGAGCCACTTTCACCTACTAAGGCGACTGTTTTCCTTCGGGGAACAGATATTTTTATATCATGAAGTACATTTAAGTTTTTTCCATATGCGGCAGATACATTGTTTACTTCTAAAATTTTATCAGTAGATGTTGTTGCTTTTTTTTCGATTGATCGCACTGACCAAAGTGATTTGGTGTACTCATGGCTAGGATTTTTTAACATCTTCGTGGTTTCAGCTTCTTCCATGGTTTCTCCATAGCGCAGCACCATGATGCGATCTGCCATTTGTGCAACCACCGCCAAATCATGAGTTATATAAATTGCTGCAGTGTTAAATTTTGCTACAGCATCACGCATTGAGGCAAGAACCTCTACCTGGGTTGTTACATCCAATGCAGTTGTTGGTTCGTCAAAAATTATTAACTCTGGCCTTGATGTCATAGCCATCGCTGTCATAGCTCGTTGTAGTTGCCCACCTGAAACTTGGTGAGGATATCGAAATCCAATTGTATCGGCTTCAGGTAACTGCATAGCTCGATAAAGTTCTATTGCATCGGCTTGGGCATCTTGTTTTGTCATTAATCCATGCCGGATTCCACTCTCAGTGGTTTGATCAATTAATCTATGAGCGGGATTAAAGGAAGCGGCTGCTGATTGAGCCACATAAGCTATTTTACTGCCCCATAACTTTCGCTTTTGTTTTTCAGGTTGGGTCATTAACTCCTGACTATCAAATATTATGGAGCCACTAGTCAGCCTACAGCCAGGTTGTGCAAAACCCATTGCCGCTTTACCTAAAGTGGATTTTCCAGCTCCGCTTTCGCCGATTAAACCAATGACCTCACCTCGTCTTATTGTAAGATCTATGCCTTTGATTATTTCATGCCACCTGTCATCCGAAAATCCATCAATAACCACGTCTTTCATTTCTAACAGGATGTCGCCCTTTTGCTTATTGTTCATCACGAATTCCACTTGTTAGGTGTAAAAACCAATCTACAACAAAATTCACCGAGACGGTTAGTAGTGCGATGCAGGCGGCAGGTAGTAAAGGAGTTATTCCTTTCAATATATCATATTTAGCAAATTGAATTAATGCTGCCATTTCACGAACCATTGTACCCCAATCAGCGGTTGGGGGTTGAATTCCAACACCTAAGAAACTTAGGGCAGCAATAGCTAAGAATACAAAACAGAAACGTAATCCAAACTCTGCAACAAGAGGTGGCCAGATATTGGGAAGAATTTCTCGACGCATAATCCAGGCCAGTTTTTCACCGCGTAAGGCAGCGGCTTCCACGTAATCCATTACAACGACATTCATTGAGACTGCTCTGGTTAACCTAAAGACTCGTGTGCTATCTAAAACAGCCATAATGCATATTAAACTTAGAGTACTCGAGCCAAAGATCGAGAGTAACATTAGAGCGAAGATGAGTGAGGGTATTGCCATAAGTACATCAACACCACGACTAAGAGCTTGATCCAAATATGATCTATTTATCGCAGCAATTAATCCAAGTGACATTCCAATAACAAAAGACAGAATTGTTGTGATCAAAGCAATGCCTATTGTATTTCGAGCACCATAAATTAGGCGGGTAAGTATGTCTCTGCCGATCTGATCGGTTCCAAGAAGGTGGGTTTTGTTAAAGCCTTGATATGCGGAAAATTGGCTATCAGCCTCACCAAAAGGGGCAAGTAGGGGCGCAAAGATTGAAACTAAAGCATATATCAATATGACAATCATACCAAAGATTGCTGTCGGGGGGGCTTTTTTTAATGTTAGCCAACTACGCTCCCAGCGGGTTCGGCGTTGCCGAATGCTGCCAACTTCTCCGGAGGCTGAGTATGTATTCGTTTCTTTTGTCATCTTGGGTGAAGCAATCTTGGATTTGTAATGATTCCTATTATATCAGCGATAAGGTTAAGTATTATATAAGTACCAGCGAAGATTACCGCACAGGCTTGAACAACGGGAATATCTCTTGTTCTAACGGCATCAACCATTAGCTGCCCCACGCCAGGATAAACAAAAACCACCTCTACGACGACTACACCTACCACTAAGTAAGCTAAATTGAATGCAATAACTGTAGCAATGGGAGCCCAAGCATTTGGTAATGCATGCCTTAATATAACTTGAGCTGATGAGATTCCTTTTAATCTAGCTTGTTCAATGTATGGGCTAGCGAGAAGGTTAATAATTGCAGCTCTTGTCATTCGCATCATATGGGCGACGATTACCAAAGTTAAGGTTAAAGCTGGCAGTATTGTTTTATACAGTCTTTCATCAAATGTATCTCTTGGATCAACATTTGCTAAAGAGGGAAAGATTCCCCAAAGAGAGGAAAAGAAGAGGATCAAAATATATGCAACAAAAAACTCTGGTGTTGATATAGTAGTCAAGGTTGTTGCGTTTATAACCCGATCGTATAGAGAGTTGCGATAAAGCGCTGCTGTAATACCAAGAAATAAAGATAATGGGACTGCGACCAAAGCTGTCATTGTTGCTAAGAATAAAGTATTTTTTAACCTTTGATCCAGTAAGTCCATCACTGTGCGTGATCTATCCATTCCTGAAGAATTGCGACCAGAAAAAGATTGACCGAAATCACCCGTTAAAATGCCACCTACCCAATCTAAGTATCTAATATAAGCTGGCTGATCTAAACCTAACTCTTTCCGGAAAGCGGCGACGGTTTCTGGAAGAGCTCTCTGACCAAGAATGGCTTGACCAAAGTCACCAGGCAACATTTCTATCGCGCTAAAAATTATAAGTGATACAAAAAATAACGAGAGAATACCAAGAAAAATTCTTTGTAAGACTGTTATAAATATTGGATGCAAGGCAGCGTCTTTCTTGTTTCAATTCTTCTCATTAAAAAGTTTTTCGTGACAAATAGCAAGATTGCAAATTATTGTGGCTCTATATTTTACGAATTATTAGTGATAAACAGGACATCTGTCACAAATTACCTTTGGTATTCTTAGCAATTATGCATTTTTTAAAAAAAAGTCTTGCTAGAGGGGAGGGATTCGCTCCAATATAGTCAGATAGGTGAATATCGCCAGCCAATGTCTGCTGTGAATTGCGATATTTCACGATATGAGAATAAAACAAAAGAATAGGGAGTTAAATTATGATTTCAATCGACAAACTGTCGAAACTTTATGCTGCAGGGCGGATAAGTCGACGAGACTTTATGCAGGGCGCAACAGCGATGGGTGTCACTATCGCAGCTGCCTCGACTATGGCCGTTCAAGCAGAAGCTTCAACACCAAAAAAAGGTGGAACCTTGCGAATTGCTCTTGGACACGGATCAACAACAGATTCTTATGATCCAGCAACTTTTGAAAATGGCTTTGCGAATGCTTTATGTTATGCATCTGGAAACCATTTAACTGAGATTAATAATGAGGGTCAGCTACAGCCTGAATTGGCAGAAAGCTACTCATCTGATGATGCTATAACTTGGCGCTTTAAAATTCGAAAGGGTGTTGAATTCCACAACGGTAAAACTTTAACCCCTGACGATGTCATTGCTTCTCTCAATCATCATAGAGGAGAGGAAAGTACATCAGGTGCAAAAGGTCTTCTAGAAGCGTTAGAAGAAATGTCTGCTGATGGTGATACAGTAGTCTTTAAATTAAAAGCAGCAAATGCTGACTGGCCATTCATTATGTCTGATTACCATTTTAAAATTCTACCTTCTGTAGATGGTGTTGCAGATTATAGTGGCGGTGTCGGTACAGGTGGATATGTCGTTGAGAATTTTGAACCTGGTGTAAAGCTAGAAGCGTCACGTTTCCCTAACTATTGGAAAGAAAATGCGGCTCATTTTGATGGACTTGTTCAAACATCTGTTATTGACTCAGTTGCTCGTCAGAATGCGTTAATGAATGGTGAAGCAGATGCAATTGACCGTGTTGATGCTAAAACTGTGGATTTGTTAGCTCAAGTGCCTCATGTAAACATTGTCGAGAATACTGGTACATTGCATTATACTTTCGGCATGCGTTTAAATGTTGAGCCATTTGATAACTATGATCTAAGAATGGCTCTAAAGAGTGCGATCAAGCGTCAAGAGTTAGTGGACAAGATATTGCTTGGACATGGTGCTCTAGGAAATGATCATCCAATTTCTTCTGCAAATATGTATACAAATACTGATTTGCCACAAAGAGAGTTTGATGCTGATAAAGCAAGCTATCACTATAAGAAATCTGGGCATTCAGGACCTATACCTTTAGCTGCGGCAAATGCTGCCTTTAGTGGTGCAGTTGATGCGGCTCAGTTGATAGCTGCTTCATGTGCAGAAGCTGGTATTAATGTAGAAGTAAATCGTGTGCCAGATGATGGATATTGGTCTAACGTTTGGAACAATGACGCCCACGGATGGAGTGCTTGTTACTGGGGTGGTCGTCCAACAGAAGATTGGATGTTCTCAGCGGCATATGTTGAAGGATCAAGTTGGAATGACACAGCTTGGAGAGGCACTGCTGCAGCTGATGAATTTAATGCGATAGTCGTTGCGGCAAGAGCTGAGCTTGATACCAACAAGCGAAAAGAGATGTACTTCAGATGTCAGGCATTAATCCATGATGATGGTGGCGCAACTGTGCCAATGTTTGCTAACTATATAAATGGCCTTAATAAGAAGATTGGTCATGGCAAGATGGCAGCAAATTGGGATATGGACGGTGGTAAAGCATCAGAGCGTTGGTGGTTTAACTAAGTTACATTCAAATATATAGAAAATGGCGGTTGAGAACTCAGCCGCCATTTTTATTGGAGCACATAAGTTGAATCATGTCGTCTCCATTATAGATGTACGGATCATTTTTCGTGTGATCCCTGGTGTGTCATTTATAGGATAATGTAGAGTAAAACGATTGTCCCAAATGAGTAAATCTCCCTTGTTCCACTTGAACCGGCAGGTTACGTCATGTTTCTCCATTTGATTAAAAAGATATTCAAGTAACGGGTTGCTCTCAGCAATTGTCATATCTGAAAATCGAGTGGTAAACATTCTGTTTATATATAATCCCTTTTTCCCAGTGGTTGGATGAGCACGTACAACTGGGTGTTCAACAACCCAGGGCTCTATTTGTTTTCCCTCACTCCAATGATAAGCGTGAATAGCATTCAGTTTGGATAGTAGGTTTTGAAGATTGCTAGATAACTTCTCAAAGGCCGAAATAGTGGAGGAAAACGAAGTATCACCACCTACTTCTGGGATATCAATACCGTGCAGAAAAGATAAATAACCCGCTGGTTTTAACCAAGTGATATCTGCGTGCCAACTCTCTCCACCAAATACTTTAGTATCTTGTGGTTTCTTTAGGAGCTCTAAAACCTCGGGACAATCGTCACACCCATTGTGGACAAGCGGATGGTGAAAATGTTTGCCAAATTTACGTCCCAAAGCAGACAATTGAAAACGATCAAGCTGTTGATCCGGAATTTTTATAACTAAAAATCTGTCTAGACATTGTTGTATGGTAGTAACTGTTTCGCCATCCAATTTTTTAAGATCTAGACCTTCTACAATTGCTCCAAGAGATCCAGTAACTGGTGTTATATTGAGTTTACTATTCATTGATCAAGTTAATTCTTTTTTCTTACATCTAATAAGCGTTGATACCCCCCCGCTGGCCAAGCTTTTTCAAATTCATAAAATTTCTCAAATGAGGGAACGTCTTTTGGTAAATTTACCCAGTTTAGTTTTTCATTTGTAAAAATGTGGGCTAACGGTTGAAGTGCATTGGGGTCGTCTAATGTTCCAACTTTTACAATACTTAGATTATCTTTTGGGCCGTAGTGGCTCACCATCCCTGTTCCACAGGTTTTACAGCGTTTAACCACGTGCCTTTGCCCACTGCCAGCAGGCATATCATGAACGGTTAAGTTGTCTGAATTAATTTTGATGTTTTCAGATTCTATCATAGCATGAACTATAAACGCTGAACCTGTTTGCTGTTGGCATAGATGACAGTGACAGCAATGTACAAACATAGGTTTTTTTAAGATTTGATAACGTGTTTCGCCACAAGTGCAGCCCCCTTCAAGGGTATGTTCCATATCAAGCTCCTTGTTTGTTAAAGATAGAATTATGCCTATTTGGTAATGTTAAAACAACGATAGAACTTAAAACAACAAGAATAAACAATGTTGCAAATGCAATTTTATATGTTCCCATTAAGTCAAAAGCTGTGCCAGCTAATATGGGACCAATTGCGCCCCCAATCGTACCACAGAATACAATAATTCCAAATAATGAGGCATGGTCCCGCAATCCAAAGTATTCAGCTAAAGTTGGTGGCACGACAACAAATAATGCCCCATGTGCAAAACCGTAAAGAGCAACGAATATAAATATTAACATATGGTTGGTGGTAACCATAAAGATTGCTAAGCTCAATAATATGGGGATGAAGCAAAATAGATAAGATTTTTTTCCACCCATTTTGTCTAAAAATAATCCGACAGCTAAACGCCCAACGATACTAGCCGCCCCGATCATAGATAGTAAAAAGGCAGCTTTGGTTTGTGTCATTCCCAAGTCAGTTCCATGTACTGCTATATGGGTTGGGATCGTCATCAATGTTGGAAAAAAAAGAAATTGTATTAGACATAATTTTTTGAATGTTGTTGTTTTTGAAGCAACGCTAAAGGCCATCCCAGTATTGTTTTCCTGACTTTCGTCTATGGATATTTTCTTTGGTAATTTCACTGTTAAAGCGGAAAATAGTAGTAAGAAAACTGCCGAAATCCCTATAATTATAGTTGCGACGCTCCAATCAAAAGTTAGAATTAGAAATGCAGCGATAAGGGGTAATAACATCTGGCCAAACGCTGTCCCAACTTTAACGATGGCGGTAATTAGTCCTCTACCTTTTGGAAACCAATGGGCAATGGTTGATAAAGTTGCAACGTCGTGAGTGCTTAACCCTATTCCTATAAATAGACCAAAAATAACAAATAAGTGCCATGGTTCACTAATTTGAGAGATTAATGCAAAACCTAAACCAAATAATACTCCTGCTATTCCTAAAACTATGCTTGGCCCGTATTTATCAGTTAAACGACCAGCAATAATGGCAAATATTC